>NZ_FZOC01000007.1:0-197500 GCF_900188225.1 Humidesulfovibrio mexicanus
AGGGGGGGGAGGCGCTGTCCTGTCCCCGTTCACGCGGGTCCAGGGGCGCGCAAGCCCCTGGCCTGCGGAGCATGAAATGGGCAGGGCGTTGTGCCCGCGATTCTACGCCGGGGCGTTTCCATTTCATGAAAAGCGTGATATGGCGGGATGAAGCGGCGCCTGGCTCTGTGTCTCGCCTTGGCGCTGCGGGGAGGGGCGTATGGGCGATGGAGCGTGTCGGCGGGCGTTGTCCGTGGGGGTGTTCCGCCTTGGGGTCGCCGTGCTGCTGCTCTTGTGCCTGGGCTGTTCCGACCAGGAGCCCGCCACACGGGTGGACCTGCAGAGTCGGGAGGAGACCTCTCCGCCGCCGCCTCTGGGCGGGCTTACGTACGCCTATCTGCCGCAGTATTCCCACACCACCTCGTATCAGCGCCATCATCTGCTGGTGGAGTATCTTGCGCGGAGCACGGGCCTGCCCTTGCGCCAGGTGTTTCCCGACACCTTTGACGAGCATGTGAAGATGGTGGCCCAGGGGCAGATCGACATTTCCTTCAGCAATCCGTTCGTCTACATCCGCTTGGCCAGGCAGGGGGCGACGTGTTTCGCCCGCACGGTGCGCTCGTCCGGCCGCGCGGAGTTCCGCAGCGAGATCATCTGCCGCAGCGACAATCGCGAGTTCTCCACCCTGGCTGACTGCCGGGGCAAGCGCTGGATCGCCGTGGACCCCATCTCGGCCGGCGGCTATTTGTTCGCCCTGGCCCATTTCCATGACCTTGGCATCAACCGTGGCGACTTCGCGGAGATAGCTTTTGCGCCGGGCCCCGGCGGCAAGCAGGAGAACGTGGTGCTGGCCGTGCTGGCGGGCAAGTACGACTTCGGCACCATACGCGAGGGCACGCTCGACGTGCTCAAGGGCCGCATCGACATGGACCAGATACGCGTGCTTGGACGCACCAGGGCCTACCCGGAGTGGCTCTTCGCGGCGCGCAAGGGGCTTGATCCCGCCACCGTGGACAAGATTGCCAAGGCCATGTTCGCCCTGGACCCGCGCAATCCCGAGCACGCCAAGATTCTGGAAGAGGCCAGGCTGGCCCGCATCATCCCGGCGACGGACCGCGACTTCGATCCAGTGCGCGATTTGGTGCGCACGCTTGGGCTGGAGTAGCGGCCATGCGGGTGCTGTCCAAGCTCTCCTTTCAGGCCAAGATCGGCCTCGGCATCTTTCTCATCGTGGTGACCGTGGCCCTTATGACCGCCATCCCCGTGAGCCGCATGGCCAGCCGCGCCATTTTGGCCGAGGCCAAGAACCGCGGCCTGGTGCTGGCGGAAAACCTGTCCCTGCGCCTGGCCGACGCCATGCTCACCATGGACCTGCTGCGCATGAAGACCATGGTGGACGAGCTTACCGTGGTTGGCCAGGACATTCTGTACGCCTTTGTGCAGGACGAGAACGGCAACGTCCTGGTGCACACGTTCCAGAAGGGGTTCCCCGTGGCCCTTGCACGGGCCAACGCCGCCCAGGGGGACGGGGCCAACATCACCTTGCTCGATACCGGCCAGGAGCTGGTGTACGACTTCGCCGCCCCGGTGGCCATCTCCGGTCGGCGCTTCGGCACCGCGCGGCTGGGGCTTTCGCGTTCGCGGGCCGAGGCCCAGGTGCGCAGCCTGCTGGTCACCTTCGCCGGGCTTTCGGCCGCCGCGCTGGCCGCCGCCATCCTGCTCAGCACCATGTTCGCCCGCCGCGTCACCCGTCGGCTCAACGTGCTCAAGCAGTACGCGCAGGAGGTCGTGCGGGGGAACCTGGACATCGAGACCGCCTCCACCCTGGAGCGCAATTGCTGGGAGATCATGGACTGCAAGCGTCAGGAATGCCCGGCCTATGGCAAGCCCAGGCACCGCTGCTGGCACATGCAGGGCACCCTGTGTCCGGACTGCGCCCCGGCCGACAACAACGGCCGCAAGGCCTGCCACCGCTGTCCCGTGTACCGCGAGAACGCGGGCGACGAGATCCAGGACCTGGCGGAGACCTTCGGCATCATGGCCATGACCCTGAAGCGGCAGATCAGCGCCCTGGCCCGGCAGGAGCAGCTCATGCGCACCATCCTGGACGCCACCCCGGACCTGGTGTGCCTGCTTGATCCGCATGGCCGCGTGCTGGCGGTGAACCGCGCCTTCGCGGCGTTTCTGGAAAAGCCTGAAAGCGAAATCGTGGGCCGCCTGGAGCACGAATTGTTCCCCCCGGAGGAGGCGACGGTCAGGCGGGAGCGCAATCTGGCCGTGCTCGCCTCGGAGCGGGGGGAGCAGGCCGAGACCGCGGCGCGCACCCCCTGGGGCAGGCGCTGGTTCCACCAGGTGGACGTGCCCGTGCGCGACGCCTCCGGCCGGGCCTTGGGCATCCTCAAGACCGCCCGCGACGTCACCGAGGTCAAGAGCATAGAGGAGAAGCTGCTGCAGGCCCAGAAGATGGAGTCCCTGGGCAAGCTGGCCGGGGGCGTGGCCCACGAGATCAACACCCCCCTGGGCATCATCCTGGGCTATGCCCAGCTATTGCAGGACGATGTGCCCCCGGAGGGCCAGCTGAGCCAGGACCTCAAGATCATCGAGCGCCAGGCCAAGGTCTGCCGCAAGATCGTGGCCGACTTGCTCGGTTTTTCGCGCCAGCACGAGTCCAGCATGGGCGAGGTGGACCTCAACGCCTCCGTGCGGGAGGTGAGCTCCCTGGTGCGCCACACCTTCAGCCTGGAGAAGGTCGCCCTTGAGCTCGATCTGGCCGATGGCCTGCCGGGCATAGTGGGCGACAAGGAAAAGCTGAACCAGGTATGGATGAACCTGCTGAACAACGCCCGCGACGCCATGCCCGGCGGGGGGGCCATCCGCGTGCGCACGCGCCAGCGCGCATCCGAAGGACTGGCCGAGGTCTGCGTGGCCGATTCCGGCACGGGCATCAGCCCGGAGCACCTGGGCAAGATCTTCGACCCCTTCTTCAGCACCAAGGGCGTGGGCGAGGGCACGGGCCTGGGGCTGTCCGTGTCCTTCGGCATCATCCAGAACCACGGCGGCGTCATCGAGGCGGAGAGCCCAGCCCCGGAAAGCCTGCGACCGGGCGCACCGGGCGCGGCAGGGCCGGGAACCGTGTTCCGCGTCCTGCTTCCACTGGCCGCGGCGTCGGCCCGCAAGGAACCTCCAACACCGTAAGGAGCGCCCATGGCGTCCATCATCGTTTTAGACGACGTGGCCGACGCGGCCATCATGATCAAGCGGATGCTCTCCCGCCTGGGGCACCAGGTGGAGGCCTTCACCGACGAGGAGCTGGCCGTGGAGCATGTGCGCCAGCATCCTGTGGACCTGGCCATCCTGGACGTGAAGCTGCTCAAGATGACCGGCGTGGAGGTGCTGGAGGAGATTCGCAAGATATCCCCCGGCACGCGGGCCATCATGCTGACCGGCTACCCCACCCTGGAGACCGCCAGGCAGGCCCTGCAGCTTGGCGCGCGGGAATACTGCGTCAAGCCCATCGACCGGGAGGAGCTGGAGGCCAAGGTGGCCGCGGTGCTGCAGGAGTAGGGGGGAGGCGGCCATGGGCGTGCTGCGCGACCTGCTCAGGCATTGGCCCCGGCGCATTTTTGCGCCGGCCGCGCACCTGCGCGCCAAGTACGAGGACTTCAAGGGGCTGCTCGACGCCGACGAAAAGAGCCAGGTGCTCATCGCCGAGCTGGAAGAGGTTCTGTACGCGGGGCGTCCGGCGGACCCGGCCCGGGTGCCCTGGCTGTGCCAGCGGCTTCTGGCCACGGTGCAGGCCGTAACCCAGCGCCTGGACGCCATGCAGCCCGGCCGCTACCAGGGCCTTGCGCCCGTGCTGGAACGCATCGGCGCGGAACTGGACCCGCTGTTGGACCATCCGCCGCCGCCCACGGGGCCGCCCTACCTGCTGTCCCTCGCCCAGTGCCTGGACCGCCCCGAGCAGGCCGGGGGCAAGGCCGCCAACCTGGCCTTGGCCGCCAGCCTGGGGCTGCCGGTGCCCTTGGCCGTGGCCGTCAGCGCGCGCGCCTTTTCCCTGCTCATAGAGTCCAACGCCCTGCGGCCGCGCTTGGACCGCCTGCTGCGCCAAATCGACCTGGAGCGGCCCGAGCGCCTGGCCGCCCTGTGCGGCGACCTGCGCGACATGGTGCTTGGCGCGCGCCTGCCCCAGGCCGTGAAGGCCGCCCTTGACCGCGTTTCCTCGCTGCCGGGTTTCGGCGGCGGCGCGTTCGCCGTGCGCAGTTCCGCCGTGGGCGAGGACGGCGGCCTCTCCTTCGCCGGGCAGTACGCCAGCGAACTGCATGTGGCCCCGGACGGTCTTGCCGGGGCCTGGCTGCGGGTGGCGGCGGCAAAGTATCGGCCCAGGGCCGTGGTGTACCGCATTCTGCACGGCCTGCGCGACGAGGAGACGCCCATGGCCGTGCTGGTGATGCCCATGGTGGACGCGCGGTGCGCCGGGGCGCTGTTCT
Organism: Humidesulfovibrio mexicanus; assembly: GCF_900188225.1. Lineage (NCBI taxonomy): Bacteria > Pseudomonadati > Thermodesulfobacteriota > Desulfovibrionia > Desulfovibrionales > Desulfovibrionaceae > Humidesulfovibrio > Humidesulfovibrio mexicanus. The sequence continues at coordinate 4,467 of NZ_FZOC01000007.1, forward strand.
CCCGCGATGAGGGCCAGGCGGCGGCGGTGAGCGTCTTTGCCCTGGCCGGGCTGGGCGACAGGCTCATGGCCGGGAGCGTGGCCCCGCGCTGCCTGCGCCTCTCGCGCGGGGAGCGCCCGGAAGTGCTGGAGGACCACGGCCCGCGCGAGCCGGAACTCGCCCCCGAGACCCTGGCCGGGCTGGTGCGCGCCGCCCTGGCCCTGGAGGAGCGCTTCGGCTGCCCGCAAGAGGTGGAGTGGGCCGTGGACCGTGAGGGCCGGGTGCTGGTGTTGCAGTCCCGTCCGCATCTGCCCCAAACGGACCTCCCGGAGCGCGGCGTGGACGCCGGAGCGGGCTGTGGTCTGGAGCCTCTGGCCGTGGGCCTGCGCCGCGTGAGCGGCGGTCTGGCGGCCGGGGAGCTGTTCCGGCTCGACGGCCAGGCCGATCCCAGCGGGGTGCCGCCGGGCGCGGTGGTCCTTGCCGGGCATCTGTCCCCATCCCTTGCCCGCTGCGTGGGCCGGGCCAGGGCGGTGCTGTCCTCCTGCGGCAGCAGGGCCAGCCATTTCGCCTCCATCGCCCGGGAGTTCGGCCTGCCCGTGCTTGTGGGCGGGGAAGAGCAACTGCGCGGCCTGGAACATGGGCGGCTGGTCACGGTGGACGCCGATGCGGGCGCGGTGTTCGCCGGGGCCTGCCCTGTGGGGGAAGCGCCCGCGCCCGGAGCTGCCGCCGAACCCGCCGCCGGGAGCAGGTCGCAGCGCCTGCCGGAGCGCTTCGGGCAACTGGCGCGGCTGGTGTGCAGCCTGGGCCTTACGGATCCGGAGAGCCCGGACTTTTCGCCCCAGGGGTGCCGCTCTTTGCACGACGTGGTGCGCTATTGCCACGAGAAGGCCGTGGCCGAGATGTTTTCCCTTGCCGGGCGCGGGGGCCGGGGAATGCACGGCGCCAGGCGGCTTGCAAGCCCCCTGCCGCTGTCCATGTATCTGCTGGACCTGGGCGGCGGCTTTGCGCCTGGCCGGGCCGGGGACGATGTCCGGCCCGAGGATTTCGCCAGCGTGCCCCTGACCGCCTTCTGGAGCGGCTTGGCCCATGCGGGCGAGCGCTGGGATTCCAGCTTGCCCCATTGCGACTGGGAGGAGTTCGACCGGGTCAGCGCGGGCATTTTCCGGCCCGGAGGCAAGCTTCTGGCGAGCTATGCCCTGTGCTCCGCGGACTATCTGCATCTGCTGGTGCGTTTCGGCTACCATTTCGCCGTGCTGGACAGCCTGTGCGGCCCAAGGCCCGAGGCCAACTATGTGGGCTTGCGCTTCAAGGGCGGCGGCGGGCTGGAGGAGCAAAAGCTGCTCCGGCTGCTGTTCATCAGCCGGGTGCTTGCCGGGGTGGGCTTCGCCGTGCGCACCCGTGGCGACATGCTGGACGCGCGCTTCGCCAGGGCCGGGCTGGAGGCGACCCGCGCAAATCTGGCCGTTCTCGGGCGGCTTCTGGCCCGCACGCGGCTCATGGACATGCGCCTGGCCGACGCCAGTCAGGCCGAACGCGAGGCCGAGGCCTTCCTCTCGGAAGTGCTTCGTGCTAGCTGAGGCCAGGAGGCCTTCATGGCTGCGACGCGTTCCGATGTCTTTCCCGTCACCTGGATCACCGAGCATCTGGGCGTGGGCGCCGCGCCCATGAGCCATGCGGCGCTCGATTCCCTGCGCAGGCAGGGAGTGCGCGCCATTCTGAACCTGTGCCAGGAATTCACGGATCTGCACGAGATCGAGTCGGCCGCGGGCTTCGAGGTCTACCATCTGCCCATCGCCGACGAGGAGGCCCCGGACCTGGCCGAGTTGGAGAAGGCGCTCGCCTGGCTGGACGAGGCCACCTATCTGGGCCGCAAGGTGTACATCCACTGCCGCCACGGCATCGGCCGCACGGGAACGGTGTTGAACGCCTATCTGCTGCGCCGGGGGTTGGGGCATTTGCTCGCCTGGCGCAAACTGCTAGGCCTGCGCTCCCAGCCCGCCAATTTCCGCCAGTGGCGCGCGGTGCGCCGCTACGGCAGCACGGCCCGGCGGCTCACCCTGCGCCAGCCCACCCTGGAGCACCGCTTCCAGGTGGACATGCGGCCGTTTTTCGCCGACTACGCGCGCCTGCTGGAGCAGGCGGCAGAAGAGGCGGCCCAGAGCGGCACGGACGGGGAGTGCGGCAAAACGCACGCACGTTGCTGCGAGACCCCGCCGCGCCTGACCCTGGCGGAGGCGGTGCGCGTCAACGCCGGGCTTGGGGCGGCCCTGTCCAGCGAGGCCCGCGCCAGAGCCATCGGCCGCGCCACGGAGCGGCGCCAGGGCGGCGGGCCCTGCCCCTTGCTTGAAAACGGAGCCTGCGCGGCCTTTGACCTGCGGCCCCTGTCCTGCCGGGTGCATGACCTGCCCGAGGCGCGGCGGCGCGCTTTGTGGGACCAGACCCTGGCCCCGGCGCTGCTGAAGCTCTCGCGGGAGGTATACCAGGCCTTGAGCGGGCAGTTCATGCCCGAGGGCTTTCCGGATTTTGGCATGGCGGACGTGGTGACCGGCCGCTACGTGCAGGCCTTTTTCGACTGGCAGCGGACCCATGCCGACACCGCCGCTGCCGCGGGCGGGGACAACGGCTAGGGCGCGCCGATGGCGTCCTCCACCACGCGCAGCACCTCGGCCGGGTCGAAAGGCTTGCGCACCGTGGCCACGGCCTTGGGTATGGCCATGTGGATGCCGGGCAGTCCGCTGATGACCACCACCGGGATGTGCTTGTATTCGGGCATTCGGGAATAGCGGTTGTAGAAACGCGGGCCCCATTCCTCGGGCATTTCCAGGTCCAGGGTGATGAGGTCCGGGTTCTCCTTGATGAGCATTTCCGTGGCCTGCACCCCGCCGGAGGCGCAGCAGGTGTCGTAGCCGCGGTCGCGGAAGATGTTCACCAAGTATTCCACGATGTCCGGATCGTCGTCCACCACAAGGATCTTCTTGGGGGCGTCCTGGGCCCTGGGCGGTTGCGCCGCGGCCAGGGCCGGGCGCTGCCGCATGATGCGGCGCACGGCGCGCCTGCGGGTGGCGCCGTCCATGGGCTGGGCCGGTGCCTGGGGCAGGCTGTGCGCCGGCCGGGCCTGCTCGGCCTCCTTGCGCGACAGGCAGTTGAGCCCGTCAACCATGATGTCGCGCACGGTGACCGAGTCGAGTTTTTCGAACATGGCCTGGTCGGCCGCCACCCATATGGCGCGGGTAAGGCAGTTCGCGGAGCGCGGGCAGGCCAGACGGTTGTGGCTGCACGCCAGCTGCGCGCTTTCGCCCTCCAGCACGCGGACGATGTCGCCCACGGTGATCTTTTCCGGCGGCACGGCCAGCAGGTGCCCGCCCTCGCGGCCGCGCAGACTGCGCACAATGCCCGCCCGCTGCAGCTCGCCCACCAGGCGCTCCAGGTACTTTGCGGAAATATCCTGCCGCAGGGCGGTTTCCGCCATGGAGACAGGCCCGTATTGTTCGTGCTGGGCGATGTCCAGCACCAGCCGCATCCCGTAACGCCCCTTGGTCGTCAGCCGCATACGCGTCTCCGTAGAATAAAAGCGTGTAAAAACAGTATTGTGTGACCATCGTGGCGGGCTTTTCCGCGCCCCTGAGATGTCCCAGGGTATTGAGTACAGCGTTTTCTGGAGCCCTTCAACCCACACCTGCAAAGTATGTTTAAAGAGTATAACCATACTTTTGTTGTAGGTAAACAAAAGGGGCGAAAAGGGCTTCCCACAAAGCGAATACTGTGGCAGAGTTGTGGGTGAAACTGCATTTGGTGAACGAAGAAAGGGCGGGTCGTGTCGGGCATGGCGCCGCCTTTGGCGCGGAACGTTCATTTTTGCCGAGTTTTTCAGTGTGAGCACATTACAAGTCGCACGAAGGCGTGCGGGAGGGTAAGCGGCATGCATCCACCAGCTTTGTGGGATTGGGAAACAGGACAGCGCGTGATCCTCGGGTCCTTGGAGCGGCCGGAGGGGGTCGCCTGGCTTGAGGAATTCCACGTCTCTCCGGATGGCGAGCGCGTGGGGGTCATTGTCGGCCTGGAGGAGGGCGGCGCGGGCGTCCTTGTCAACGGCGAGGCCTGGGAAGGCAGCTTTGACAAGGCCTGGCTGCCGCAGTTCAGCCCGGACGGACGTTTCACCGCCATCGTGCAGCAGGATGGCGTGTGGACCCTGGCCGTGGACGGCGAGACCTGGGAAGAGAGCTTCGATTATTTGTGGGGCACCCGTTTTTCCGAGGCGGGCGACGTCATCGCCGCCTGCATCCAGAACGGCGGCGAATACGGCGTCTGCACCGATGGCACGCCCTGGGAGACACTTTTCGAGACTGGCAGCCAGTGCGCCCTGTCGGCGGACGGCAAGTCCTCCGCCCTGGTGGTGCAGCTTGAGTCCCTCAAGCCCGCTGACACGGAGGCCTTCCAGAAGGGCGTGTTCGGCGTGGCCGTGAACGGCCAGGCCTGGGAGAAGCAGTTCGTCAACTGCTGGACCCCGGCCTTTGACGCCCAGGGACAGCGCGTGGCCGCACAGGCCCGCACAAGCCTCTACGACTACACCATCGTTGTGGACGGCACGCCCTGGAGCGAGTCCTACGGCTGCGTGTGGGAGCCCCGGTTCAACCCGGCCTCCGGCAAGGTGGTGGCCCCGGTGCGCCTGGCGAGCGGCTGGGGCATGGCCCAGGATGGTCAGATCATCTGGGAGCCCAAGTTCGTGCAGTGCTGGAACCATGTCATCAGCCAGGACGGCAAGACCATCGCGGCCATTGTGGCGCCGGAGTTCGGCTGCTTCTCCGTGGCCGTCAACGGACAGTCCTGGAGCCTGCGCTTCCCGGTGGTGACCGACCTGGTCGTGAGCCGCGACGGCGCGACCGTGGCCGCCCTGGGCTGCGTGGACAACGACGATTGGCAGGTGCTGGTCAATGGCCGCGCCTGGTCCGGCGTATGGGACATGGCCTGGACCCCGGTGCTGAGCGCCGCTGGCGGGCACGTGGCCGTCAAGGTGCGCAAGGGCAAGCGCGAAAGCGTTGTGGTGGACGGCAAACCTTATTCCCGCGATTTTGACCAGGTGTTTGCGCCCGCCTTCAGCCAGGATGGCAAGAAGCTGCTCATCCGCGGCATCGACAAAGGTTCCGTCGTGCGCATCGTGGCCGACGTGGGCCAGGCCTAACCCCGCCAAGGAGGAACCGACATGAATGCCGCGTATGAATTTGTCACCGGGCCGCTGGCCTGGGTCGCCTGGGGGATATTTCTCCTGGGATCGGCCTGGCGGCTTTTCTCCATGTACCAGTTGGCGAAAAAGAAGGAGGCCGCTGCCCTGGCCTTCATGAGCTGGGGCTACTCCCTGCGCTCCATCATCAACTGGCTCATTCCCTTCAACGCCCTGGGCTGGAAGAAGAACCCGGCCATGACCGTGGCCACCTTCGCCTTTCACATCTGCCTTGTGCTTGCCCCCATTTTCCTGGTGGCGCACGTCATGCTGTGGGAGCAGTTCTTCGGCATCAGCTACGTCACCATCCCCGATTCCGTGGCGGACATCATGACCATGCTGGTCATCGCCGTCTGCCTGTTTTTCGCCGGCCGCAGGATCCTGCAGCCCGAGGTGCGGTACATCACCACGCCCCAGGACTGGCTTGCGCTTGTCATCGTGCTCGCCCCGTTTTTGACCGGCTTTCTGGCCTACCATCAGCTGGGCGGCTACGATCTCATGATCATCCTGCACGTGGTGACCGGCGAGATCATGCTTGCGGCCATCCCCTTCACCCGTCTTTCCCACATGGTCTTCGCCGTGTTCACCCGCGCCTACATGGGCTCGGAGTTCGGCGGCGTGCGCCATGCGCGCGACTGGTAACTCCCCAAGGAGGAGCGACACATGGGCATTGAAGACAGACTCATCGAAGACGTTGGGCTCCGGCGGGGGGTTTCCAAACTCACCCCGGAGCAAATCGAGAAAACCGTCAATTCCGTCATCCGCGGAGAAACCGGCGCGCGCCTGAAGGCCTACGCCGAGACGTGCATGCGCTGCGGCCTCTGCGCCGAGGCGTGCCACTTCTCGCGTTCGCATCCCGGCGACCCCAGCTACACCCCGGCCGGCAAGGTGCACCAGACCATGGGCGTGCTCCTGAAGACCGGCGGCAAGGTCAGCCCGGACTTTGTCTACGGCATGGCCCAGCTCGCCTACACCGAGTGCAACCTGTGCCGCCGCTGCGTGCACTACTGCCCCATCGGCATCGATACCGGCTACATCATGAGCATGGTCCGGCGCATCTGCCACAAGCTGGGCGTCACCCCGCAGTACATCCAGGACACCGCCCACAGCCACAGCGCCACCTTCAACCAGATGTGGGTAAAGGACGACGAATGGCCGGACACCCTGCAGTGGCAGGAGGAAGAGGCGCGCGACGAGTTCCCCGGTCTGCGCATCCCCCTCGATAAAGAGGGCGCGGACATCTACTACTCGGTCATCGCGCCGGAGCCCAAGTTCCGCACCCAGCTCATCTACCAGGCCGCGGCCATCTTCCATATGGCCGGCCTTGACTGGACCATGCCCTCCGAGCCCGGCTGGGACAACTCGGACATGTGCATGTACACAGGCGACTTCGAGATGATGGGACGCCTCAAGCGCAGGCACTTCGAAAGCGCCCAGAAGCTCAAGGCCAAGCGCATCGTCATGGGCGAATGCGGCCACGCCTTCCGCAGCGTGTACGACAACGGCAACCGCTGGGTGGGCTGGAAGATGCACCCCGTGCCGGTGGTGCACTCCATCGAGTTCTTCTGGGAGCTCATGCGCGACGGCAAGCTGAACATGGCCAAGAAGTACCCCGGCCCGGTCACCATCCACGACCCCTGCAATGTGGTGCGCGGCCGCGGCCTGCACCAGAAATTGCGAGAACTGGTGCGCTTCCTCATTGATGGCGACATCATCGAGACGGCCTCCCACGGCGAGCACAACATGTGCTGCACCGCGGGCGGCGGCGTCATCAACTGCGGCCCCCCGTTCAAGAACGTGCGCGTGGCCGGCAGCAAGGCCAAGGCCGACGAACTCGCGGCCACGGGGGCCAAGACCATCATCGCCCCCTGCCACAACTGCCACGGAGGCCTGGAGGACACCGTGCACAGCTACAAGCTGGGCATGGAGATCAAGTTCCTGGGCGACATCATCTATGAATGCATGGTCAAGCCCTAGGCCGTGGAGGAGAGAGCAATGAAACGCACACTCCCGATCCTGCTGTCCGCCGCGCTCATCCTGGCCTTTGCCCAGGCCGCGCTTTCCCAGGCGGACATGACGACCCTGGCTCCGGCGGCCTTCGGCAAGCTTACCCGCCCCGCCGCCCAGTTCAAGCACGACGAGCACAACGAAAAGGCCAAGATCGACGACTGCGCGGTGTGCCACCACAGCGGGGCCGACGGCAAGCAGGACAAGACCGTTTCCTCCGAGGGAACCCCCTGCGCCGATTGCCACAAGCTGGAAAAGACCGGCAAGGGCACGGACCTGACCAACGCCTATCACAAGCAGTGCATCGGCTGCCACCAGGAAAAGGGCAAGGGCCCCATCGCCTGCGGGCAGTGCCATAAGCGCTAGATTCCACGCTCCGGGCCGGAGGCCGACGAGTCCATTCGTCCGCTTCCGGCCCGGCGCACCCCTTGACCGGAGCGCTGCTTCCGGCAAATAGACAGGGGATGCGCACTCCCTGGTCCCTGCTTCGCACTAGCCTCGCCCTCAAGCTCATCGCCACGGCTGGCCTCTCGTTGGTCTTGAGCGTGGCTGCCCTGTCCTACTTCGCCATCCGCCACCAAGAAGACATCCTCATGAGCTACGTGGTGAACGAGGCCGACCGCCTCGGCACCACCATCAAGCTTGGCACGCGCTATGCCATGATGATCAACTCGCGCGACGACCTGAGCCAGATCATCACCAACATCGGCTCCCAGCCAGGCATTGAGGCCGTGCGCATCGTCAACAAGCAGGGGGCCATACAGTTCTCCAATAGGGCCGCCGAGGTGGATGCCGTGGTCGCTCAGCGCGCGCCCGGCTGCCTGGTGTGCCACCAGTCCGCGCCGCCTCCGGCCAGCGCTCCCCTGGAACGCCGCACGCGCATCTTTACCGATGCCTCCGGCCAGCGCCGCCTGGGCATCATCAGCCCCATCCAGAACGAGCCAGGCTGCGCCGGAGACTGCCACTTCCATCCGCCTGAGCAAAAAGTTCTGGGCGTCATCGACGTTGTGCTCTCGCTGGATGCGACCGACCGGGAGATCGCCGCCCTCAAGGCGAGGAGCGCGGGCTTCACCCTCGCGGCCTTGGCGGGCATGGGCCTGGCCATCTTTTTCTTCATGCGCCGTTTCGTCATCCGGCCCATCCGCAAGGTCATCACCGGGGCGCAGCTCATCGCCGAGGGCGGCCAGTGCACCCGCATCGACATCGACCAGCCGGACGAGATGGGCGCTCTGGTGCACACCATCGAGCGCATGGGCGAAAGCATCAGCGAGAAGCAGATCGAGTTGAACCGCCAGCGCGACGAATATCAGGCGCTGTTTTCACAGGTGCCCTGCATCATCACCGTGCAGGACAGGAATTTTCGTCTCTTGCGCTACAACCAGGAATTTCGGGACACGTTCCGGCCCCGCCCCGGCGACACCTGCTTCCACGCCTACAAGGGCCGCGCGGACAAGTGCCCCAACTGCCCGGTGGAGAAAACCTTCGAGACCGGCCGCAGCTTCACCAGCGAGGAGTCCGGCCAGGACGCCGACGGCGTCATGCGGCACTGGCTCGTCACCAGTTCGCCCATTCGCAACGCAGAAGGCCAGGTGGTGGCCGCCATGGAGATGTGTCTGGACATCTCCAGCCGCAAGCAACTGGAGGAAAAGCTGGAGAAAAGCGAGCGCAAGCACCTCGCCATCTTCAAGAACATACCCAACCCCGTGTTCGTGCTGGACCAGGACACCCTGTGCATTCTGGACTGCAACGAGTCCGTGAAGCCGGTGTACGGGTTTGAGCGGGCGGAACTTCTCGGCCAGAGCTTTTTGCGGCTGTTCCCGGAAGAGGACCGCGAGAGCCACAAGCTCAAGCTCAGGCAAAAGAGCCTGCACGACCGGCTGATCAACATCGCCAAGGACGGCCGCAGGCTGTTCGTCACCGTGCGGCTGTCGCCCTCGGAGTTCAGCGGGCAGAAGGTGCTGCTCGTCACCACCAGCGACATGACCAAGCGCCTGGAGACCGAGCAGCAGCTGATCCAGGCCTCCAAGATGGCCACCCTGGGCGAAATGGCCACAGGCATGGCCCACGAGTTGAACCAGCCCCTTACCGTCATCAAGACCGCGTCCAGCTTCATCCGCCGCAAGGCGGAGCGCGGGGAGGAGATCCCCCGCGACATCCTGACCACCCTGGCCCAGGAGGTGGACGCCCATGTGGACCGGGCCAGCAAGATCATAAACCATCTCAGAGAGTTCGGCCGCAAGCCGGAAATGAAGCTCGGACCCGTGGACGTGGGGGGCATCCTCGCGCGGTCGCTGGACATCTTCAGCCAGCAATTCAAGCTGCGCGAGATCGAAGTGGCCCTGGACATCGAGCCCGACCTGCCCGAGGTCATGGCCGATGCGGGCAGGCTGGAGCAGGTGTTCATCAACATGCTGCTCAACGCCCGCGACGCCATTGAGGACAAATGGGGCGCCAAGGGCGGCGCGGCGCCGCCAAAGGGCGCCAAGCGCATCAGCCTTTCGGCCAGGCTGCACAAGGGGGCCGTCCGACTGGAGATCGCCGACACGGGCGGGGGCATCCCCCCGGGTGTGCGGGAGAAAATATTCGAGCCGTTTTTCACCACCAAGCGCGTGGGCACGGGCACGGGCCTGGGCCTGTCCATCAGCTACGGCATTGTCCAGGACTGCGGCGGAAGCATCGTCGTGGAATCCGCGCCGGGCGAGGGCGCGCACTTCATCATCGACCTGCCCGTGCTCCACGAGGCCCGGGAAGGAGGATAAGGCCCGATGGACGAGGCGCGCTCCCTGCTGCTGGTGGACGACGAGGAAGGCATTCGCCGCGTGCTGGCCCTGACCCTGGCCGACATGGGCTGGAGGGTGCGCGCGGCAGCCAGCGGCGAGGAGGCCCTGGCGCTGTTCCGGCAAGAGCCCGCGGATATCGTCGTCACCGATGTCAAGATGCCCGGCATGGACGGGCTGGCCCTGCTGCAGGCGGTCAAGGCCCTGGACCCGGAGTGCGAGGTGGTGCTCATCACCGGCCATGGCGACATGGATCTGGCCATCCAGGGCATCAAGCTCGACGCCGCGGACTTCATCGCCAAGCCTCTGCGCGACGATGCGCTCTCCATCGCCCTTTCCCGCGCCTGGGAGCGCCGCGCCATGCGCCGGGCGTTGCGCCTGCACGCCGAAAATCTGGAGCGCCTGGTGGAGGAAAAGACCCGTGAACTCCTGGCGTCCGAACGCCTGGCCGCAGTGGGGCAGACCGTGGCCGGGCTTTCGCACGCCGTCAAGAACATGGCCAGCGGCCTGGAGGGCAGCCTGTTCCTGCTGCGCCAGGGACTGGAGGCCGACCGCAAGGCCTGGCGCGACCAGGGCTGGGAAATGCTTGAGGCCAATGTGCGCACCCTCAAAAGCCTGTCGCTGGACATGCTGCGCATCGCCAGACCGGAAGCGTTGCGCCCCGCGCCGACGGACCCGGCCCTGCCCGCGCGGCAGGTGGCGGAACTGCTTGCACCCCGGTTCCAGGAACAGGGTGTGGACCTGGTCCTGCGCGCCGCGCCGGGAATGGCCCCGGCCATGCTCGATGCCGAGGCCCTGCACCGCTGCCTGCTGAACCTGGTGGGCAACGCCCTGGACGCCTGTCTGGCCGCTGGATACGGGCCTGCGGGGACCGATGGCAGTTCTGGCGGCAGGCTCGTCGGCAGGCCCGGCGGCAGGGTGGAACTCTCCGTCGAACGCGAGCCAGACGGCGCGGTGCGCTACGATGTGTCGGACAATGGCTGCGGCATTGCGGATGAAGACCGGGAACGCCTGTTCACGGCGTTTTTCAGCACCAAGGGCGACGGAGGCAGCGGCCTCGGCCTTGTGGCCAGCAAAAAAACCGTGGAAGCCCATGGCGGAACACTCGTGGTCGAGTCCTTGGCCGGGGCGGGCAGCTGTTTTCGTATAATCATACCGGAGAAAACTCATCATTGATACTGTAGAAGTGTGATTTTGTTGAGCTGAGAGAGAATCCCCATCTGGTTGACGGAAAAGGCTATTTGAAATAAGATCATAGCCGCATCCGACATCTGACGAAAAAATACCCATTCTTGGTAGGGTAATGTGGACGAAGTCATACTGAACGATGACGGCGGCCTGTCGACGCCCCATGGGCGCCTGGTGGATGACGCCTTGGCCGTTCTGGGCGCGCGTCTGCGCCTGGGCGAGGGCTGCACCCTTGGCGCGGTGGGGCGCATGGCCGCGGCGCATCCCGTGCTCCAGCGCCTGTCGCCCTTCGCCCCGGACCTGGCAGCCCTCTGCGCTTCCGGGAATGCCGTCCAAAGCCCGCCGTCCGGACTCGCGCGGATGGAGTTCTCCCGCGTGGTGGAGGTCGTGGGGCATCCGCCCCCGCCGCGCATGGACATCTACCATGTGTTGCGCGGCGTGCTCTCCGGCGGCGAGGACGTGGAACCTCGGCAGTGGACGGTGGAGTCCCTGCTTGCCGTGCCCCTTGTCCTGGGCCCGCTTCGGCATGTGGTTTTTGGCGACCGTGTGGAGCGGTTCGGCTTTGAAACCGTATGCACCCTTTTCGAACTGTTTCAGGGCGTCGTCTGGCAGCTTGCGTTTCACTGCACGCCGCGCGCGTGCGCACTAAGGAGGTAGCTCATGTTCGATTCCATCCTGTTCGCCACCTCGGCCTCTTCCACCTGCGACGACGCCGCGCGCGTGGCCTTTGAGCTTTCGCGCAAAAACCGTTCGCGCCTGGACGTGTTCCATGTGTTCGGCCTGCCCACGCGCGGTTTCGGCCTCACCTATCGCGATGTGCGCACCGGAGAGTCCGAGGAGGTGGACGAGAATCTCGTGAGCCTGGTGCGGGAGGAGATGGCCCAGTATTACGAAACGCTGGCCAAGGACCATCCCTCCTGCCAGTTCGAGACGGCCGTGGGCGAGCCGCACACCGAAATCCTGCGCAAGGCCAGAAAGGCGGACGCCAGCCTCATCGTCATGGGCGCGCACACCCGGCCAGAGGACGTGGGCGCCATGCGCCACCGCGCCATTGCCGGGTCCACCATGCAGAAAGTGGCCAAAAGCGCCCGCTGCCCGGTGCTCATCGTCAGTCGCCCCTGCGTCACCTGCTGGTCGTATTTCGCCAACATCGTGGTGGCCACGGATTTCAGCAAGGCCTCGGACTACGCCTTCCAGTTCGCGCGCAATGTGGCCAGGGAGATCGGCTGTCGGCTGCACGTGTTCCACTGCCTGGATCTGGGCGGGCAGGCCGAGCAGGGACAGGCCTTCATCGAGCGGCAGTTGGCCCAGGCGGAGCAGAAGGTGCGGGAAAAGTACGTGGACAACATGGGCGACTTCGACAACTCCCTCACCGCCCTGCGCGAGGGGCTTCCGTATGTGGAGGTGCTCAAGTACGCGCGGGAGAACAAGGCCGACCTCATCGTCATGGCGCACCACACCAAGGACGTTGACCCGGAGAACGCCCTGCTCGGCAGCACGATCGAGCAGGTGGTGCTGCGCAGCGCCTGCCCGGTGTTGAGCGTGAACCACCCGGACAAGGTGGACGTGAGCCCTTACGGCCCGCCGCGCGCGGGGGAGTAGCGGCCATGGGGGGGGCGAGGCCCTGGCGCGTGCTTGTGCTGGATGACGAAATGCACCTGCGCGTGTTCCTCAAGGCGGTGTTCGAATCCGCCGGGTACGAGGCGGCCACGGCCAAGGACGGACAGGAGGGGCTGGACATGCTGGCCGGGTTCCGGCCCGATCTGGTGTGCCTGGATGTGATGATGCCGCGCCAGGGGGGCGTGCGGTTTCTGGAGGGGCTGCGGTCCGATCCGCGATTCGGGGCCGTGCGCGTGCTGGTGGTATCCGCCGTGGACGGCGAGGCGTTCCGCCACGGCATGGCCCTGCTCCGCGCCGGGGCCGGGCCTGCGGGCCGCCTGCGCGGGCCGGACGGCTATGTGGAGAAGCCCGCCACGGCGGAAGTCATTCTGGCCGAGGCGCACCGCATTCTTGGGGGTGCGCGCAAGGCCCCCGCCACAAGCGAACATGAAGGAGAAGCGTGATGGCGAAGAAGATCATGGTGGTGGACGACGACAAGGACATCGTGGAGTATCTTGTCTCCATTTTTCGCGAAAAGGGCTACGAGACCTGCTCCGCCGAGGGCGGCGAGGGGGCCATGGAGCTGCTGGAGCGCGAGCGCCCGGACTTGCTGACCCTGGACCTGGAGATGCCCGAGGAATGGGGGCCGCGCTTCTACCGCAAGTTCAGCCAGAAGCCGGAGTTCGCGGAATTGCCGGTTGTGGTCATCAGCGGGCTTGCGGGCATCCACCTGGCCATCCGCAAGGCCGTGGCCACGGTGAGCAAGCCTTTCGAGCCCGCCCATGTGCTCGAAATCGTGGAAGGGACCATAGGCAGGCCGTAACCGGCGGGCCGTCCTTTTCCCCTTTCCCCCTTGGGGGACTGGCCTGTCTCGGGCGCGTTTGCGCGCGGCCGTTGACTGGGCCCCGCGGGAGCGGGCCAGATGCGCATGGACGTACTGCTTGTCGACGATGAGGCCGGTATCCGCACGGTGGTGGGCATCACCCTGGGCGACATGGGCCACAGGGTGCTCTGCGCCGCCAGCGGCGAGGAGGCCCTGGAGCTCTTCCGACGCGAACGGCCGCCCATCGTGCTTACCGATGTGCGGATGCCCGGCATGGATGGGCTTGAGCTGCTCCGGCGCATCAAGGCGGAGTCCCCGGACACCGAGGTCATCCTGGTCACCGGGCACGGCGACATGGACGTGGCGGTGCAGGGCCTCAAGCTCGACGCCTGCGATTTCATCGCCAAGCCGGCCGTGCCGGAATTGCTGGAAATCGCCCTCAAGCGCGCCCAGGACAAGATCCTTCTGCGCGAGGCCGTGCGCCAGCACACGCGCGAGCTGGAGGAGCAGGTGCGCGTCCAGGCCGAGAAGCTCGTCAAGCTGGAGCGGCAGAGCGTGGCCCGCGAGGCCGTGGAGGGCCTGGCCCAGGTGATGGGCGGCCTGGCCGGAGAGATTTCCGGCGAGCTCGGCGTGTTCAACAACCTCCCGTGCCTGGTCTCCGTGCAGGACCGCGACCAGCGCGTCATCAGCGTGAACCGGCTGTACCGGGAACGCCTGGGCGACCGCGTGGGCCAGCCGGGTTTCAGCATCTACGCCGGGGCGGCCGGGCAGGGGCTGGAAAGCCCCGTGGCCCGCACCTTGCGCAGCGGCCTGGGCCAGAAGAGCCGGGAAGGCCTGTTCGGCGAGGACGAGAGCCTCAACGCCGTCACCGTACACACGGCGCCCATCCACGGCCGCGATGGCGAGGTGGCCCTCGTGCTGGAGATGCTGGTGGAATCCAGCGAGGTGCAGCGCCTGCAGGACGAGCTGCACACCAGCCGCCGCCTGTACCGCCAGCTCTTCGACGAGGCCCCGTGCTTCATCACCGTGCAGGACCGGCATCTGCGCATCCAGGCGGCCAACAGCCGCTTCCGCGAGGCCTTTGGCGCGGGCACGGGGGGGCTGTGCTACCACGCCTACGGACGCGGAGAACGCCCCTGCTTCGGGTGTCCCACCCTCAAGACGTTCGCCGACGGCCAGCCCCACCAATGCGAGCTGACCGTGCGCGGCAAGGACGGCCGACCGCTGAGCGTGGTGGTCTGGACCGCGCCCGTGCGCAACGCCCTGGGCGAGATCGAGGCGGTGATGGAGATGGCCACCGACATCACCGAGCTGTCCCGGATGCAGGACCATCTGGCCTCGCTGGGGATGCTCATCGCCTCGCTGTCGCATGGCATCAAGGGGCTGCTTACCGCCCTGGACGGCGGCGTGTACAAGGTCAATTCCGGGTTCCGCAGCGGCGACGCCCAAATGGTCCGCGACGGCTGGGACAAGGTCACCGGGCTCGTCGCGCGCATCAAGGGCATGGTGCTGGACATCCTCTTCTACGCCAAGAAGCGCGAGCTGACCCTGCGCACCCTTCCGGGGGCCGAGCTGGCCGCGCAGGTGGTGGAGGCCGCCGCGCCCAAGGCCCGGCAGCAGGGCGTGGGCTTCAGCGCGGAAATCTCCCCGGATTTGGGCGCGTGCACCGTGGACGAGGTGGTGCTCTCCGCCGCGCTGGTGAATATTCTGGAAAACGCCGTGGACGCCTGCCGGGACGATGGGGCCAAGACCAGGCACGAAGTGGTGTTCCGCGCCCGGCCCGACGCCAGCGGCGTGTTCTTCGAAATAGAGGACAACGGCCAGGGCATGACGCCCGAGACCCTCTCGCGGCTGTTCTCGGTATTCTTCTCCACCAAGGGCTCGCGCGGCACGGGCCTGGGCCTGTTCATCGCCAAGAAGGCCGTGGACCAGCACGGCGGCCGCATCGGCGCGGTGAGCGAGCCGGGCCGGGGCTCCACCTTCCGCATCTGGATTCCGCGCACGCAGCAGTGCGGCGCGGGCACGCCCACCGGCCGGAAAACGGAATGTCCCGCCGAAAGTGCGTAACCAAAACGCCGCTACCAGCGTCTTCTACGTATCCGGCTGCGCCCGTGTGCGCATACCTTCTTCCTCAGGCCGCCTTGGCCCCGTCCGGCAATGCCCGAACGCAGGCCGCGCGCCTTCTCGCACACCGGTTTGCCTGGCCCGCCCTGTGCGTATGCAAAAGCCTTGACTGCGTATCACGCTTTGCGTATCACCTCGTACGGGGGGCGCCGCAATACGCATGGGGCGGGGTGGCGAAACAGTCCCAAGGTGACAAGACATGACGAATACGACAGACACCAAGCGCTACAAGGTTCTTCTGGCGGAGGACCACGCCCTGCTCCGCCAGAGTCTGAAGGCCTATCTTGAGGCCCAGGGCCTGTGCCAGGTCATCGGCGAGGCCCAGGATGGCCGCGAGGCCATGCGCATGTGCCGCGAGCTCAAGCCGGACATCGTGCTCATGGATCTCTCCATGCCCGGCGTGGACGGCATGGTGGCCGTGAAGGCCATCAAGCGCGATTATCCCGACGCCCGCATCATCGCCCTGACCGCGCACCGCAGCGAGGACTACCTGCACGCGGCCCTGGATTCCGGCGTGGACGGCTACGTAGTGAAGGCCGCCAGCGCCGAGGATCTGCTTACGGCCATCCGCGCCGTGTGCCGGGGCGAGGCCTACGTCAGCCCCGAAGTTTCGGCCACGCTCATTACCGGGTATCTGCGCAGCGCCAGGCCCGAGCGCACCTCTCCGCTGGAGGGGTTGACCACGCGCGAGCGGCACATTCTGCAAATGGTGCTCAAGGGCATGAAGAACAAGGAAATTGCTGAAAAGCTGTTCCTTTCCACCCGCACGGTGGAAAAGCACCGCGCCAACTTCATGAAAAAGCTGGACGTGCACAACCTGCATCAGGTGCGGGAATTCGTGAAGATCAGCGGCTTGGAAGTGGAAGCCATCCGCTAGAACGGGGCTCGCCGCGACGGCGTTTGCGCCCGCGGTGCGTTGCGGCCGGAGGAGGGACAGCCCCTTCTCCGGCCGCTGCCGTTTTCAGAGGGTCTGGGGCCGCTCGATCCATTTGTTTACCACGGGCGCGCGATAGTTCTCGAACAGCGAAAGCAGCGCGTCGGGCTCCGGGGCCGAGAGCAACATGCCCCGGTGCGCGGGCTGTACGAAGCCCTGGGACACGGCGTTGTCCAGAAAAGCGCACAAGTTCTGGTAGTAGCCCCCAACGTCCAGCAGGCCGCAGGGCTTCTTGTGGAAGCCAAGCTGCGCCCAGGTGAGCATTTCGCAGAGCTCCTCCAGGGTGCCCATGCCGCCGGGCAAGGCGATGAAGCCATCGGACAATTCGGCCATGAGGGCCTTGCGCTGGTGCATGGAGCCCACGATGTGCTGCTCCGTAAGCCCGGTGTGGGCGATCTCCTTTTTCTGCAAGGCCTCGGGAATCACGCCGATGACCTCGCCGCCCGCGGCGAGGGCTGCGTCGGCCAGCGCGCCCATGAGCCCCACGTTGGACCCGCCATAGACCGTGGTGATGCCCCGGTGGGCAAGCTCAGTGCCGAGCTCCTGGGCGGTTTTGCGATACTCCGGGCTGTTGCCGGGGTTGGAGCCGAGAAAGACGCAGATGCGCTGCATGGGGGGAATTCTCCTGTACGGGTTGCGAGTTAGGTCAGCTGATCGCGCAGCTGGCGAAAAATTTCCTGCAATTGCTCCGGGGTGGCTTCGACCTCGTTGATGCGCATCCGCCGGATGTGGCCCACCAGATTGCCTCGCGGGGTGGTGGTGCGCTCGAAGAGCATCTCGCGGGTCTGTGCGCGTCCAAGGGGAATGGCGCAGGTCCAGGCGTCCGGCCCTTCCTGTATCCAGGCCGGGGCGGGGCCGCCCTCCGGGCGCAGCACATGGACCAGGCGGCGCACGCTCTGTCCGCCTGGCAGGCCCAGAAAGTCGCCCCGCCCCGAACGGATCACGGCGGGCAGGTCCAGAAAGGCCGCAGGCGGGGCCTCGGGCTCCGGAAAGGGCGGGGGCGGGCTGGGCTCGCGGCCCAGGGAGTAGGAGGCCACGGGCCCGGCGGGGCCGTGCAGGGTGACGATCTTGCGCGCCGTGAGCACGGTGGGGCCGTCCTGGTCCTGAGCGGGCGACTTGGCCTCGGCCGCGTGCTCTGCCGGTGGCCCGTGGTGCTCTCCAGGCGTGGAAACAGGCTTGGCGCCCGGACGACCGCCGGGGGGGAGGTCCGCCTCCGCGCCTGAATTCGCCGCAGGACCGGTGGCGGCGCTGTCACCGGGGCTGGGACTGGGCGAAGGCGCGTCCTGCTGGCGCTGACCGGGCGTGCCCTGGGCGGCGGCAAGGGGAACGGGCCCCTGCGCTGCCTGTCGCCCGGCGTCCCTGCGCGCGGCGCGGAACTCCTCCACAAGCTCGGCCACCAGGGACTTGGACGCGGCTTCGAGGGTGGCCAGGTTGCGCAACTCGCGCTCCAATTGCTCCATGCGCAGACGTGTCTGGTCCTGGGCCTGGGCCAGGGCGTCGAGCCGCGCCGACAGCGTCTGGCCGTCCTCGGTCTCCGGTGGAAGAACAGGGGGGCGCGGTGCGAAGCCTTTTGCTGTCGATAAGCGTCGATTCTGTGGAAACTCTTTGAATTCAGTGCGAAGAGCAGCAGTTGCTTGAGCAATCGACATCCCATCGGCGAAAAGGTCGCGGATGCGGCGGCAAATGTCCAGGGACTCCGGGTGCAGGCGCACGGGCTTGCCCAGCCGGGCCACGGGAAGGAAGGCGGGGAATTTGGCCCGGTAGCTCTTGATGGTGGTTTCGGACACCCCCAGCGCTTGGGCAAGGTCGCGGTGCGTATAGCTGGTGTGCGGGGGCATTGGTCTCCTGGCGGCTGGTGCGGGCGCGCGGTTGCCTGGCCGAATGCTTGCGGGCGCGGCGTGGGGGCGTTCCGACGCTTATCGATATTCCCCAATGGCGGCGTGCGTCAAGGCCCACCCCGAGGCTGCGCAGCGGGGGCGAAGCCTGTGCGCGTCCACCGCAGTAGGGTGCGGTTTTTTCTTGGCGCGGGGGCAGTGTTCGGGCTATGGTGCCGAAACCGCGCTCCGCGCCGCCCCCCTCTTCCTCCCGCCGCAATCCTGGCGGGCACGCGGCCCGGACCCGGCATAACGCCGCCACGCGCCCATCCGGCCAAACGGCCGGGCGCTCCGCGCCAGGGCGGCTTCCAAGGAGCAACGCCACATCGTGACCGCAGACATCGGCGGGCGCACCGCCCGCACTCCGAAAGCCCTGTCCCGCGCCAGGCTTGCCGCGCGCATCCCGCTTGTTTTGTGCTGCGCGCTTTTTATGGCGGCTTGCGCCCCTTCCGGCATGAGCGTCCGCGCACTCCGTGGCGAGCCCGATCCCATTCTCGCCGAGAACTCCGGCCTGCTGTCCGAGCAGAATTTGCCCGGCGGCGAGCGCCTGCCCATGGCGGTTCTGGACGAACTGCCCGGCCCCCTGCCCGGCAAACCGCCCCTGGCTCCGCCGGGCCGCCCCGGCACCCTGCGGCTGCCCGGCCTGGCCGAGGCCCCGCCAAAGGCCACGGACATCCCCGAATTCCCCACCCTGGAGGACCTGGAGGTCGAGGCCCGACTGGAGCGGCTGGCCAAGTTGCCGCCCTCGCTCGGACTGGACATCGTGCGCACGGGGTTGACCCAGAAGGGACGCCGCTACCGCCGCGCCGGGACCTCCCCGGCCACGGGCTTCGACTGCTCCGGTTTCACCCAATGGACCTTCCGGCAGCATGGGGTGACCCTGCCGCGCACCGCGCGCGAGCAGTACCAGGAGGGCGTGCGCGTGAACCGCGACGAGCTGCGCGCCGGGGATCTGGTGTTCTACAAGATCAACCGCCGGGGCCGCTGGCATGTGGGCATCTACATGGAGGACGGCGTGTTCGTGCACAGCCCCAGGCCGGGGCGCGGCATTTCCGAGGCCAGCATGAGCGACGGCTACTGGGCCAGACGCTATCTGGGCGCGCGGCGCTACACGCGCTAGGGCCGGGGAGGGCAGGGTGCGCGCCAGCCTGTACGTGCACGCGCCCTTTTGCCGGGCCAAGTGCCGCTACTGCGCCTTTTTTTCCGCACCCTGCGGGCCTTCCGGGCCAGAGGCGCAGGCGCTCTCCCGCTATTGCGCCGCCCTTGAGGCCGAAATCGGGACACAGGCCAAGCGCTTCGGCAGCGTGACCGCGCCGACGCTCTTTTTCGGCGGCGGCACCCCCAGTCTGCTTGGGCCGGACGGCCTTGCCCGCGTGTTCGCCATATTGCGCGCGCAGTTCCAGCTGCTTCCCGACGCCGAGATCAGCCTTGAGGCCAACCCGGATTCGGCCACGCCGGAGTTCCTCGCCGCCGCGCGCGCCCTGGGCGTCACCCGCCTGAGCCTTGGCGTGCAGAGCCTGGACGACGCCATGCTGGCCGCCCTGGGCCGCGCGCACGATGCCGGGCAGGCCCGAGTCGCCTTCGCCGCGGCGCGGGACGCCGGATTCCACAACATCGGCATGGACTTCATCTTCGGCCTGCCGGGGCAAGGCGTGGAACACTGGCTGGACACCCTGCGCCAGGCCGTCGCCCTTGGGCCGGAGCACCTGTCCTGCTACGGCCTGACCATCGAGCCCGGCACCCCCCTGGCCGCGGACGCCGCCGCCCTGGCTGGCCTGCCGGACGAAGACGCCCAGGCCGAGATGTTCCTGCGCGGGGCGGACCTGCTTGCCGCTCAAGGCTACGCGCACTACGAGGTATCCAACTTCGCCCGCGTGGGCGGGCCGGACCTGCGCTGCCGCCACAACCTGTCCTGCTGGCGCGGCGAGGACGCGCTGGGCTTCGGCCCTGCCGCCGTGTCCACCCTGAGCGGTCCCGGCGCGCCGCTGCGCTGGGCCAACCCCGCCGATGTGCCGCAATGGGCGGACCTGGCGCTTTCCGGCCGCGCCGGGCAGGCGAACCGGGAGGTCTTGTCCCCGCAGATACGGGCGCGCGAGGCGTTGATGCTGGCCCTGCGCACGGCCGAGGGCCTGGACCTGGACGCCTACGCATTGGCGCACGGCATCGACGTGCGCAGGGGCCAAGCGGAACTGCTGGAGCAGCTTGACCGCGCCGGGCTTGCGCGCGTGTCCGCAGGGCGTCTGGCCCTCACAACGGCGGGGATGCTGGTGTCGAACAGCGTCATCCGCGCCCTGGGGTTTGAGGACTGAAAGCGGGAAAGATTCCTGGTTTTAGAAAAAACGCCGTCCGCCAGCCCTTGTGCGGCGCGGATTTTTGTCTTTGAGGCTTGATCTGCAACACCTCCCGGCTTCTGGATTTTTCTAGAGAAACTTGATAGGTTTTCGTTGCAGTCGCCCCCCCGCCTGTTTTTTCAAAATAAACCATGATGATGAAAACGCGGACCGAACCCCCGCGCAAGGATGCCCGTATGACGCAGCTGCCCATTCCCGCCGACCTGCCAGACGTGACCCTGAACGAGAACGCCAAGGTGGTGCTTTCTCGCCGCTACCTGCGCAAGGGGCCGGACGGCAAGCCCTTTGAGCTGCCCAAGGAGCTTTTCTGGCGCGTGGCCTCGCACATTGCCGCGCAGGAGGCGGCCTTCAAGGGCGGCAAGGCCAGGGTGGCGCAGCGTGCGCGGGAATTCTACGAGCTCATGACCAGCTTCAAGTTTTTGCCCAACTCGCCCACGCTCATGAACGCGGGCACGGACCTGGGCCAGCTGGCCGCCTGCTTCGTGCTGCCCGTGGGCGACAGCATCGAGGAGATCTTCGACGCGGTGAAGCACGCGGCGCTCATCCACAAATCCGGCGGCGGCACGGGCTTCTCCTTCTCGCGCCTGCGCCCGGCCGAAGCCAGGGTGGGCTCCACCGGCGGCGTGGCAAGCGGGCCCTTGTCCTTTCTGCGCATCTTCAACACCGCCACCGAGCAGATCAAGCAGGGGGGGACCCGGCGCGGGGCCAACATGGGCATCCTGCGCGTGGACCATCCGGACATCATCCGCTTCATCAAGGCCAAGGAGCGCGAGGGCGAGCTGAACAACTTCAATCTTTCCGTGGGGCTTACCGAGGCCTTCATGAAGGCTGTGGACGCGGACGAGGAGTACGCGCTCGTCGCCCCGCACACGGGCGAGGAAAAGGCGCGGCTCAAGGCCCGCGAGGTGTTCTCCATGCTGGTGCAGAAGGCCTGGGAGTCCGGCGACCCCGGCATGGTCTTCCTGGACCGCATCAACCGCGACAACCCCACCCCGCAGCTGGGCGAGATAGAGGCCACCAACCCCTGCGGGGAGCAGCCGCTTTTGCCCTACGAGGCCTGCAACCTGGGCTCCATCAATCTGGCCCTGTTCCACGATGAAAACGCCCGCGATGGCGTGGACTGGGAGGGCCTCAAAACGGTCGTGCACCAGAGCGTGCGCTTTTTGGACAACGTCATCGAGGCCAGCGTGTACCCCCTGCCCCAGATCACCGAGACCGTGCGCACCAACCGCAAGATCGGCCTGGGCGTCATGGGCTTCGCCGATCTGCTCTACCAGCTGGGCGTGCCCTACAACTCCCAGGAGGGCGTGAACCTGGCCGAGAAGCTCATGGGCTTCATCCAGGACGAGAGCAAGCTGGCCAGCAAGGCCCTGGCCGAGGAGCGCGGGGCGTTCCCGGCCTATGCGGGCAGCGTGTTCGCCCAGAAGCAGCAGGGCCCCTACCGCAACGCCACCACCACCACCATCGCCCCCACGGGCACCCTGTCCATTCTGGCCGGGTGCTCCTCCGGCGTGGAGCCGCTCTTCGCCCTGTCCTTCGTGCGCAACGTCATGGACGGCGACAGGCTGGTGGAGGTGAACCCCCACTTCGAGGCCGCGCTTAAAATGGCCCAGGCCTACAGCCCCAAGCTCATGGAGGAGGTGGCCAAGATCGGCAGCATCAAGGCCATGGACTACCTGCCCGAGGACATCCGCCGGGTGTTCGTCACGGCCATGGACATCGAGCCCATCTGGCACCTCAAGATGCAGGCCGCGTTCCAGAAATACACCGACAACGCCGTGTCCAAGACCGTCAACCTGCCCAACTCCGCCACGCAGGAAGACATCTGGGACATCTACTGGAAGGCCTACGAGTACGGCTGCAAGGGCGTCACCGTGTACCGCGACGGCTGCAAGACCAGCCAGGTGCTGTGCACCGGCGAGGGCCAGGAGAAGATCGAGGGCGCGGGCGAGGACGCCAAGCCCAAGACCGTGGTGCGCAAGCGGCCGGACATCGTCTATGGCTTCACCCAGAAGGTGGACACGGGCCTGGGCGCGCTCTACCTCACCATCAACGAACAGGACGGCAGGCCCTTCGAAGTCTTCGCCACCATCGGCAAGTCCGGAAAGTCCATCACCGCCAAGGCCGAGGCCATTGGGCGGCTGGTGTCCCTGGCCCTGCGCAGCGGGGTCGAGGTGCGCGACATTGTGGAGCAATTGAAGGGCATCGGCGGCGAGCACCCCAAGTTCCAGAAGAAGATCCTGCTGCAATCCATACCCGACGCCGTGGCCTGGGTGCTGGAGAACCGCTACCTTGCGGGCGAAAAGCACGCCAGCGTCCACGCCAACGGCCTTGTGCGCGAAGTGTGCCCCGAATGCGGCGAGACCCTGACCTTCGAGGAAGGCTGCAACTGCTGCAAGGCCTGCGGCTACACCAAGTGCGGCTAGCCGCCTGACGGGCGGGACCGTTTTTCCGGTTGCGCCAGGGGCGCCGACGGGACCGCCCCGTCGGCGCCCGCCCGTTCCCCGCCACGGATCGGCGGCAAGAAAATGCGCGCCTACGCCGTTGACATCCCCCGACCCCTGCTTATCTTTCCCTCGCCCAAGCCGGACCGTCCGACATTTCGCACGGCTTCATCGCCGTCCGGTCCGGCGCGGCAATCCACACACATACCCTTTGAGGAGGAGTCTCACATGAAGCTTTCCCCGTTGCACGACCGCGTGATCATCCAGCGCCTGCCCGAGGAGGAGAAGACCGCCGGGGGCATCATCATCCCCGACAGCGCCAAGGAACGCCCCATGCGCGGCACCGTGGTGGCCGCCGGCCCCGGCACCGACAAGGTCAAGATGCAGGTCAAGAAGGGCGACGTGGTGCTGTTCGCCAAGTACGCGGGCACCGAGTTCAAGATGGATGGCGAGGAATGCGTCATCATGCGCCAGGAAGAGATCCTGGCCGTCATCGAGAAATAGCCCAGGCACACGAATCCTCACACACATACAGGAGCGAGACATATCATGGCCAAGACCATCCGCTTTGACGAGACCGCCCGCGCGGGCCTGAAGATTGGTGTGGACACCCTTGCCGATGCCGTAAAGGTCACCCTCGGCCCCAAGGGCCGCAACGTCGCCATCCAGAAGTCCTGGGGCGCGCCCACCATCACCAAGGACGGCGTCACCGTGGCCAAGGAGATCGAGCTTGAGGACAAGTTCGAGAACATGGGCGCGCAGATGGTCAAGGAGGTCGCCTCCAAGACCAACGACGTGGCGGGCGACGGCACCACCACCGCCACCGTGCTGGCGCAGATCATTTTTGGCGAGGGCCTGAAGCTCATCGCCGCGGGCCGCAACCCCATGAGCGTCAAGCGCGGCATCGACAAGGCCGTGGAGGCCGTGGTGGCCGAGCTGGAGAAGATCGCCAAGTTCACCAAGGACCGCAAGGAAATCGCCCAGATCGGCACCATCTCCGCCAACAGCGACGAGACCATCGGCACCATCCTGGCCGAGGCCATGAGCAAGGTCGGCAAGGAAGGCGTCATCACGGTTGAGGAAGCCAAGAGCATGGAAACCGTGCTCGACGTGGTGGAGGGCATGCAGTTCGACCGCGGCTACCTCTCCCCCTACTTCACCACCAATCCCGACAAGATGACCTGCGAGTTCGACGACGCCATGCTGCTGATCTCCGAGAAGAAGATCAGCAACATGAAGGATCTGCTGCCCGTGCTGGAGCAGGTGGTCAAGATGAGCCGCCCGCTGATGATCATCGCCGAGGACGTGGACGGCGAGGCCCTGGCCACCCTGGTGGTGAACAAGCTGCGCGGCACCCTCAAGGTCTGCGCGGTCAAGGCCCCCGGCTTTGGCGACCGCCGCAAGGCCATGCTCCAGGACATCGCCGTTCTGACCGGCGGCCAGGTGGTGAGCGAGGACATGGGCCTGACCCTGGACAAGGTCCGCGTGGACTCCCTGGGCACCGCCAAGCGCATCACCGTGGACAAGGAGAAGACCACCATCGTCGACGGCGCGGGCAAGAAGGACGACATCACGGCGCGCATCAAGCAGCTTGAGGGCGAGATTTCCGCCACCACCTCCAGCTACGACAAGGAGAAGCTGCAGGAGCGCCTGGCCAAGATCATCGGCGGCGTGGCCGTCATCAAGGTCGGCGCGGCCACCGAAGTGGAGATGAAGGAGAAGAAGGCCCGTGTGGAGGACGCCCTGAACGCCACCCGCGCGGCCGTGGAAGAGGGCATCATCCCCGGCGGCGGCACCGCCTTCGTGCGCGTGTCCGGCGTGCTGGACGGGGTCAAGGGCATTGACGACGACGAGCTCGCGGGCATTGGCGTCATCCGCCGCGCCCTGGAGGAGCCCCTGCGCATGATCTCCGCCAACGCGGGCTTCGAGGGCTCGGTCATCGTGGAGAAGGTCCGCGAGGGCAAGGCCGCCTTCGGCTTCAACGCCGCCACCGGCGTCTTCGAGGACCTCTTCAAGGCCGGGGTCATCGATCCCAAGAAGGTCGCCCGCGTGGCCCTGCAGAACGCCGCCTCCGTGGCCAGCCTGCTCCTCACCACCGAGTGCGCCGTGGCCGACAAGGCCGAAGAGAAAGACGAAAAGAAGTAGCGCAAGCGGAACGCCGACACGATTCCGTTTTGGCCGGGTCCGCAAGGACCCGGCCTTTTTTTGCGCTTGCGGGCTAATCCCCGGCCCCGGGCGACCGATAAGCATGGCACAGGCCGCATGTGAACCGCGGCGCGGCTCCGGGACTCATTAGGGAGGGGACCGGAGCCTTTTTTTGCCCAAGGCCCATGCCCTGCCAGCCGCTGGCGGGAGTCCGCGGCCCGCCATCCTCCCCCGCCATCCCTCTGTCGCCAGCCATTCTGGAAGACGTACGGCGCAAAAGGTTGCTATGTGCAACCGGTTGTGTCCGACTGAGCCATGCGGTGTGCGGAAGGTTCGCCTCAGGCCGGTTCCGGCCCGCTCCAGCGGGAGACGAAGGCCCTAACGTCGAACTTGCGCGCCGCGCCGGAGAAGGTCATGGAGCGCACCGTGCCGAACACCGGGCGCTCGGGCCAGGGGCGGTCGTGCACGCCGCCGATGCTCCAGGCGGCCCCGGCGTAGCCGTTCACGTCGCGGCCGTCCAGGGACAGGGTGTCGTTCAGGCGCAGCACCCGCGCCAGGGCGGTTTCGGCGTCCGGCGACCAGAAAAGGATCTGCTTGGCCCAATACATGCGCAGCCAGCCGTGCATGTGCCCGGTGGCCAGCAGTTGGCGCTGGGCCGCGTTCCAGAGCGGGTCCGGCGTTGCGGCCGCGTCCAGCTGGGCCTCGCTGGCCAGGAAGGGCCGGGCGTCGGCCCTGTGCCGCGCCAGGGTCTGCCGCGCCCAGGCCGGGAAGGCCTCCACTGTGTCGTAGTGGGGGGTGTGCAGGCAGAAGTTCTCGGCCAACTCCCTGCGCACGATGAGTTGCTCCAGAAAGGCCTCGCGCGCCTGGGGGGCGGCGTTGGCGGCCATGGCCGCCAACGCCGCTCGCTGGGCGGAAAGCTGGCCGAAGTGCAGGTACGGGGACAGACCGGAGGACGCGGGCGAAACGGGCGTGTTGCGCTCGTCAGCATAGCGGGGCAAGCCCTGGCGCAGAAACGCGTCCAGGCGTTGTCGCGCCGCGGCCTCGCCGGGGGGGAAGTGCGCGGGCGGCGGGCCGAAGGTCGCCAGCAGGACGTCCCAGTCCGTGGCTGGCGCGGGGCCGGGCCAGGGCAAAGACTGGCGCTGCAAGGCGGGGAAGGGGTCCAGGAACTCCGGCAGCAGGCGCTGGATCTTGGGCCGAATGGTGCGTGCCATGTACTCGGCCTTGTCCGAGACGCGCCGGGCGGGCGCCACGTTGCGGCTGTCCACCTCCATGGCCGGGCATTGCAGGCGGGAGAGCAGATCGGCCAGCCAGGCGCGCTTGGGCTTGGCCGGGTCGGCATCGGTGACGAGCAGCCCGATCCTGGCGTCCCGGGCATACTGGGCCACGGCCTGGCCCGGTTCGCCGCGCAGCAGGATAAAGGGGACGCCCAGGGCCTCCAACTCCTGCGCCGTGTGCCGCAGGCCGTGCAGCAGGAAGGCGAAGTGCGGCAGGGCGGCCAACGGGTATTCCCGCGCCAGGCAGAAGGCCACGGCCAGGGGCTGCCTTCGCTGGTCCGCCAGCTCGCGGGCGTGGAGCAGGGCCCAGTTGTCGGCCGCGCGCATTTCCCGGTGCATCCAGTAGAGTACCGGCCCCTGCGTTTGGGGCCGGTCGTGGATGAGGCGGGCGCGCGCAGGGTGCATCCTCAGCCCGCCTGCATCAAGGCGCGCCGCTGGCGCAAAATGGACAGGGCCCAGGGCGCGGCCAAAAGCAGCAGCGTGCCACCCCAGGCCAGCGCGGCCGTGTTGGTCAGGCTTTCCATGAGCGGAATGGCCACGGCGCCCACAAGGAACGTGCCTGCAAGCAGCCACTCCTCGCGCGGGGAGCCCATTGGTCTGGGAGCTTCGCGCGTGGCCAGGGCGCGCAGCAGCATGAACACGGCCACGGGCAGGAACTGTTCGGTGCGGAAGTCGCGGTAGCGCGGGTCCACCAGCAGGCCGAAGGTGAGGGCCAGGGCGGCGAGGCCGAACACCAGGTCCAGCAGGCCGATGAGGGACACCGGATCGCGCAGGTTGAGCCGAAAGGAGCGCAGGGCCTCCAGCCGGGCGATGACCGGTGGCAGGGGCCTGGGTCCGGGACCGCCCGCGGCCAGGTCGGCCAGCTCGCGCAGCACCAGCAGGCACAGGGTCGCGCCGCCAAGGGTCAAAAGCGCGCCGCCCGCCACGCCCATCGCGCCGAAGGCCAGGCGCAGGCTTTGTCCGGCGCTGAGGGCCAGCAGGGTGGCCAGGGCCTGGGCGGTCAGGCATACGAGCGCCGTGCGGCCGAAGCCCTGCGGGGGCCGTCGCCACAGGGCCACCCCGGCCAGGAGCGCCGCCAGGGCCGAGGAGCCCAGAAACCACTCGAACCAGCGCGGGTTTTCGCTCACCGGTCCGGTGAGGGGGAACTTGATGTCCCTGTCCACGTCGATGATGCCCCAGTTGCCGCCCACGGTGCCTTCCTGGCCGAACTTCCAGGGCTCGTCGAAGAGCTCGAACAGGTTGAAGTCGATGCCTCTGTCTTCCGCCGTGTTCATGATCTGGCGCACGAAGCGGGCCTGGGCCACGCGGCCGGGCACGGCGCCCTTGCGCACGCGGCCCGCGCTGGGCCAGCCTATCTCGCCAATGAGGATGGGCTTGCCGGGATAGGCGCGGGAGATTTCCGCATGGGCTTCGAGCATGTGCTCCACCACGTGGTCGATGGGCGTGGGGGTGTTTTCCCAGTACGGCAGCACGTGGATGGTGATGGAGTCCACCTCCCTGGCCACCTGGGGGTACTTGAGCCAGAACTCCCAGACATCGGCGTAGGTCACGGGCTGCTTGACGGCCGCCTTGACGCGGCGGATGTAGTCGATGAGCAGTTCCGGGGTGATCTCTCGGCGCAGCAGCACCTCGTTTCCCACCACCACGCGCTCCACGGTGTCCGGGTAGGCGTTGGCCGCCTGGATGAGCCCGGCGATCTCCTTTTCGTTCGATTCCAGGTTGGCCCCCACCCAGGCCCCAAGGATGACCTTGAGCCCGTGTCTTTGGGCCAGCTCGGGCACGGGGGCGAACTGCGCGGTGTTGGAATAGGTGCGGATGCGCGAGAAGTGCCGCGCGGCCACGGCCATGTCCTGCTCCAACTGCTCCCGGGTGAAGGGGGCGCCGAAGGGGCTTTGGCCTGCGCGGTACGGACTGAAGGAGGCGCTTTTTATGCGCGGGGTGCGCGCATCGGGAATGTCCTGCGGGCGGCCGTCGCGCCACCAGAAAGCGTAGTTCAGGGCCATGGCGGCCGCAAGGGCCAGCAAGGCCGTCGCCAGTGCCGTCAGGGCATGGGGTCTGGTGCGCATGTGGGGAAACCTCCGCTTGGGGCGTATCCGTCTTGGGATGGCCCGCTTTGGCGCATCCCCGGCAGACGGAGCGGCTTTTGGCCTACCTGTTCGCGCCGGAGGTTTCAAGCTCCATGCGGCAGGCCGCCCCGTCCTCCCCGGCGGCGATCGTGAAGCGGTTCTTGCCGCCGCGCTTGGCGCTGTACATGGCCTTGTCGGCCAGGTCCATGAGCTCCGAGGGGCTGGTTGCGGCAGCCGGGGCCAGGGCCACGCCGATGGACGCGCCCACGCGCACCTCGCGGCCGTCGATGCACACGGGCAGGCTCACGGCGCTCAGCACGCGCTGGGCCAGCAGCTCCGGGCGGGCGTTCTGGCAGGGCCAGGTTTCCAGCAGCACGAACTCGTCGCCGCCCAGGCGCACGCAGTTTTCCGGCAGCGCCGCGCAGTGGCGCAGGCGTTCGGCCACGGTCTGGAGCAGGATGTCTCCGGCCTGGTGCCCCAAGGTGTCGTTCACGGCCTTGAAGCCGTCCAGGTCGATGAAGAAAAGCCCCAGCTCGTGGCGGCGTTGCAGGGCGCCTTCAAACAGTCTGGGCAGGGCGTCGGTGAGGAAAAGCCGGTTGGGCAGCCCGGTGAGGGTGTCGTGGTAGGCCGCGTGCTGCAGGTCATGGACGTTGCTCAAGTCTTTGACGATGCAATAGAAGATTTCCGTGTCCGGGAAGAAGAGCACGTTCCAGTTGAAGCGTTTGAAGCGTCCGGCTTCGCAGCGGAAGCGGAAGTCCAGGGTGGTGCTGGCCGCATCGCTGGTGATGAGGCTCTGGAAGGCGGCCAGAACGCGCTCCCGTTCGTCAAAGTCCATGAATTCAAGCAGATACTGGCCGCGCAGGGCCTCTGGCCAAAGGCCGGTGGCGCGCTGCCAGACCGCGTTGGCCGCCAGAATGCAGCCGTCCATGTCCAGGGCCACGGCCATGTCGTAGGACAGGGACATCCAGGCGTAGCGCTCGATGTGGAAGAGCCGGGAGACGAGTTCGGGACCGGCCCCTTCCTCCAGCAGTTCCTTTACATTCATAGAAGGAGTCGCTAGCATTTGTTTTTGAACAAGTCCATGTCAACGCGCAGATTGTCAAAAAAGTTACATTAGAGGAGCGCGGAATGCCCCCTCCCTCGCCTTACGAAACACTTTTCGTCGCCCGGCAGCCCGTGCTCGATTCGGCCCTCAACACCTGGGGGTATTTCCACTATTACCGCCGGTGCGTGGAGCATACCTACTCCGAGTTCACCGACCCGCTGCTGGCGACCCTGTCGGTCATCCAGTGCCTGCCCGCCTGCATCGAAACCTGCTCCAGACCGCACAAGGCCCTCATCCATCTGCCTCCTCAGGCGCTTGTCACCGGCATCCCCAGGGCCTTGGGCCCGGAGTGCGTGGTGCCCGTTCTGGACTCCTTCCCGGCAGACGACCCCAAATATGTCGAGGCGTTGCGCGGGCTGCGGGCGGAAGGCTACTCCTTCGCGCTGGACCTGCCCCGGCTCGCCGACCTGGCGAACCCCCTGCTGGGGGTGGCCGATACCGTGATTCTGGACCTTCGGGCCCCGGAGGGCGGCAAGGCGGCCTTGGCCAAAGCGGCCAAGGCGCTGCTGGCAAGCGGGCACACCCTGCTGGCCAAGCGCGTGGAGACCCATGAGGCGGCTGATTTGGCCAGGAGCCTGGGCATGACCCTTTTCGCGGGGCACTTCTTCCGCGAGCCGGTGACCCTGTCCCAGCGCAAGGTCTCCTCGGCGGAGAGCACCCGCTTGTCCCTGCTGGACCTGCTCTGCCGGAGCGAACCGCCCATGGACAAGGTGGTCTTGGCCATAGAGGCCGACGCCTCGGTTTCCTATCGGGTGCTGTCCATGCTCAATTCCCCGCACTTCGGGCTGCTCAAGAAGGTGTCTTCCGTGCGCCAGGCCGTGCTGCTGGCGGGCTGGGTGCAGCTGTCCGCCTGGCTGCGGGTCATGGCCCTTGGCGATCTTTCGCCAACCACCAAGGCGCGTGAGCTGCTGCACCTTTCGGCCCAGCGGGCGAAGTTTCTGGAGCTTCTGGGCCTGGCCGCCAACTGGGGCGAAAAGGCCGAGAGCCTGTTTTTGCTGGGCCTGTTCTCCCTGTTGCCCACCATGCTCGAAACCGCCATGCCCCAGGTTCTGGAGGCCATCTCCCTGGACGACCAGTTGCGCGCCGCCCTGCTGGGCGAGCCCGGCCCCTATTCCGGCTGGCTGGACCTGGCCCAGGCCATAGAGGACACGCGCTGGGAGGACATGGGGCGGCTGGCCCTGGACCTGGGCCTGCCCACAGGGTCGGTGTCCTCGGCCTACAACGCCTCGTTCCAGTGGGCGGACACCCTGCTGCTGGCCATCCCCGACCGGAACGGGGCCTGAGCAAAGGCCCCGCCGCGGGCTTCCTCCCTCAACTGTCCAACCGGCTCAACCGGCAGGAGGCTCCATGCCCGACACCCCCGCACCAGACTCTCCGAGCCTGGCCGGGTTGGCTGCGGCCAATGGACCCTGGCTTGCGGACCGTCTGTTGCGCCTGGCCTCCCAGGCGGACCTGAACCTTGACCGCGAAGTGGCCCAGGCCGCCGTTGACGGGGCTTCGCGCGTTCTGGCCGGGATTCTTGCCGCCGAGGGCCGTGCCGCACTGCGCCCGGACGAGAACGCCGACCCGGCCTTCGCCCTTGGCCGCGAACAGGGGCAGGCGCACCGGCAGGCCGGGTTCGACCTGTCCGCATCGCTGAAGACGCAGCGGCTATTGCGCCGCGCCTACGACGACCTTGTGCGCGAGTCCTGGGTGGAGAAGGATACCCGCTCGCGCGCGCATGAGGACGTGGAGCGGTTTTTCGAGCGCGCCCTGGCCGGCTTGGTGGCCGCCTGGACGGGCCATGCCCAGGCGCAGCGCCCCGCGCCCGGCCTCACCGAGCGCCTGGCCCTGCGCGAGGACCAGCTGCGCCGCGCCATGGACGCGGCCAAAAGGCTCACCACGGCCCTGCGCGAGTCGCGTCAGCGCGCGGAGGTCCTTGCCGCCGGTCTGGAGCTGGCGCGCGGGCAGGCGGCGGAGCTGCAGGAACGTCTTGCGGCCCGCGAGGCGGCCTGCGAGCGGGAGGCCGCCCAGGCCGAGGCCGAGCACGGCGCCGTGAAGGCGCGGGTGGCGGAGCTGCAGGTGGCCCTTGCCGCGCGGGGCCGGGACAGGGAGGAATATGCCGCGGAGGTTCGCGCCCTGCGTGAGCGGCTCGATTTGGCGCAGGCCGAGGCGCAGGCCGCCCAGGCCGACGCCGACCGCCACGCCGAGGCGCTGCGCGCGGCGGAGCGTCGTGCCCGGGAACTGAGCATCCAGGCCGAGGCCGGGGGGCGCAGCCTCAAGGAGCAGGAGGCTCTGCTCGCGCGGCTGCGTTCCGAGCGCGCCGCCCTGGCCGACGAGGCCGAGGCCATGCGCGCCCGCCTGGCCGAGACCGGGTCGCGGCTGGCCGCCGTGCGCGCCGCCGAGGGCGAGGAGGCGTTGAACCGGATTGCGGGCGTCACCGCCGAGCTTGAGCGGGAGAAGGAGCGCACCGGCTCGCTTTCCACCGAGCTTGAGGCTGTGCGTGGCCGCGCACAGACCCTGGAGGACGCGGCGCGCACCGCGAACGCGCGGCTTGATGATGTGCGTCGGAAACGGGATGCGCTCCAAGAGCGCCTGGCCGAGGCCGAGGCGCGCTGCGCGGAGCTGGACAGGGCCCGGTCCGGGGCGCTGGAGCAAGCGGAGCAGGGGGCGGCTCTGCGCGCGGACCTGGAGCGGGACATGGAGCGCCTGCTGGACGAGGTCGAGGCCGCCACGCGCGGGGAGCTGGGCCAGTCCCTGGCCGCCTTCATCCGCCTGCCGCAGGAGCTGCTGGACGACCCGGCCACGCCGCCCGGCCAGGCCGCCAAGCTCGCCGACATCCGGGATTCCGGCTACCGGCTGGTGAACACGGTGAATCTGGCCGTGGACGTGTTCCGCATGGAGCGCGGGCGGTACCGCCCGCCCGCGGGACGCGGCATGGACCTGGCCGCGGTCCTGCGGCGCGCCGCAAAGAACCTGGCCTCACAGGCCGCCGCCGCCGGGGTCGAGGTGGCCGTGCAGGTGGACGGCGCGCCCCTGGCGCAGGAAGCGGCCGTGCCTGCGCCGGGCGATCCCTTGCTGGCCCGCGCCCTGGTGGAACGGCTGCTGTGCGATGCGCTGCACGGCTGCGCATCGGGCGCTGCGCTGCGGGCCGCCATCGTCCGCATGGAGCGCGGGGCGGCGCTTGAGGTGTCGCGGCCGGGCGTTCTGCCCCCGCAGGAGGCGCAGGACTATTTCGCCAAGCCCCGGCCCGATGATGCGGACTTCGCCCTGCGCCGCGCTCGGCACGTGTCGCGGCTGTTGGCTCAGGCCCTAGGCGGCTCCCTTGACCTGCGCCAGGAAGACGGACGCGTGGTCCTGGCGTTTTCCCTGCCCATGGAGGACGCGGGGCCGGAGTCCGGTCCGGGGAGCTAGGGGCGGCCCTGGTCCGCGCCGCTGCGGACGCCGTCTGTGCGTTTGCCGTCGTTCCGCCCTTGGCCGGATTGTCCGCTGGCCGCCGTGCGGTTGGCCAGGGCCACGCCGCCAAGCACCATCAGCCCGCCCGCCACCAGCGGCAGGCCCACGCCCTCGCCCAGAAGCGCGCAGCCCAGGGCCGTGGCGAACACCGGCACCAGGTTGATGAACACGCTGGCCCGCGCCGCGCCAAGGGCCAGGATGCCGTCGTAGTACCAGGTGAAGGCCAGGCCCGTGGCCCCCACGCCGAGAAAAGCCATGTTGGCCCAGATGATCCAGTCCGCCGCCAGAACCTGCCCGGCCAGGCCCGTGGCCAGCGCGGCGGGCAGCAGCATGGCGCAACCCAGCACGCAGGACCAGGTGACCGCGGCAAGCGGCGTGGCGCGGCGCATGACGCGTCCGCCTGCGATGGTGTAGGCCGCCCAGGCCGCCACGCAGCCCAGGATCAGCAGGTCGCCGGGGTCGGCACCGTGGGTGAACAGGGACAGCGGGTTCCCCTCGGACAGGATTACCGACACCCCTGCCAGGGAGAGCGCGATGCCCAGCCCCTTGACCAGCCCGGTGGGCGAGCGCAGCACCAGCCCGGAATACAGCGCCACGGCCGAGGGCACGCAGGCCACGATCATGGCCGCGCGCCCGGCCGGGATGCGCGCCAGGCCGGAGAAGAACAGCGCGTTGTACAGGAATACGCCCGTGAAGCCCAGGAAGGCCAGCCCCGGCAGCAGCGCGCGCGGGGGCCGGGGCCAGCGCGTGCGCGACGCATCCGGGGGTGTTCCCCCATGCGCTTGGCCCGCCTGGCCGCCCAGCTGGGCCGTGGCCCGGCACAGCAGCAGGTACAGGAACGTCGAGGCGAACAGGAAACGCAGGAAGGCCGCCGCAAAGGGCGAAAGCACCTGCGCCACGTAGCGGCCCGAGACCCAGGTGGCCCCCCACAGGGCCATGGAGCCCACAAGCTTGGCGTAGACGGCCAGCCCCGGCCGCGCGGCGCTCACGGCCGGGCCTCCGGGCCGTGGATCTCGGCCACGGCGCGCACGGGCGAGCCATCGGCCCCGAACACCGGCAGGCACCAGAAGCGGAAGCGCTTCCCGGCCAGCTGCGCCAAGCCGCGCAGGTTCTCCACAATAATGCACCCGGCCCCCAGCAGCGCCCGGTGCGCGGGCAAGTCCCGCAAATCCGCCGCATCCGCGGAGCCCGCGTCCAGGCCCACGCCCTTGAGCCCGGGGAGCGCCGCCAGCAGGGCCGCGGCCTCGGGCGTCAGGTGCGCCCCGGCCGTGTAATAGTCCGCCCCGCCCCAGCGTTCCTCGTCGCCCGTGGACAGCAGCACGAACTCCGCCCCGGCAAGACCCGCCAGGCGCGGGGCCAGGTCCGCCGCCGTCACGGCCAGGCTCGGCCGGGCGCGCAGGTCCAGCAGCGCGCCGGGGCCGCGGAAGCGCTCCGGGGGCAGGTCCGAGAGCATGGGCGCGCCCGGCAGCACATGCCCCGGCGCGTCCACGTGGGTGCCGCTGTGCAGGGGCAGGCTGGCCAGGTGCGACAGAAAGCCGTCCGGCCCGTAGGCTCCCAGGGGCGCCAGCGCCAGGGGCGGGTCGTCGGGAAACATGGCCATGCCCGGCCGCAATGGCCAGGAGAGGTCCACAAGGCGGGGGCAGGCGTCCATGGGGCGGCAATACTCCGGTCCGTGCGGCCTGGCAATGCCCTTGCCCCTTTGCCAGACCTTCACCCCGGCGTGACGGCCGCGTCACACTTCCGGTCGCGCTTTCCGCTACCACAGGGCTCGACGCACCAACGACCCTCCAAGGAGCACGCCCATGGCACGCGACGACACCAAGATCGAGATCATTCTCCAGGCCGAGGAGACCACGGTTCTGCTCAGGGCATTGGCCGACGGCTTCCGTCACGCGGTCCAGCCCGACGCCTTGAAGGTCATCGCCCCGCATCTTGCGGCCTGCTCCAAGCTGGAGCTCTCCGTCAAGCAGCTGGGCGGCATGGCCGAACTCAAGCTCAAGGCCAAGGGCGTGCCCCGCCCCGGCGAGGAAGAGGGACAGGGCGACAGCTACAAAGCCATCAAGAAGCGCATGAAGACCAGCTTCAAGTTCCTCCAGCACAGCCTGGACGCCCTCACCCTGCCTCCGGCCGAGGTGGTGGACGCCTTCCTCAAGGACTCCCTGGCCATGTGCGCCCACCCGGATCGGGGAAGCGCCGACTACGGGCCGTACCTCCAGGTTTTGAACGGCTTCAAGGCCGCCTGCGACAACAGGGACCGCGCCGCCGCCGCCCAGGCCCTGGAGGAGCTGAACGCCTCCAAGAAGGCCTGCCACGCGGTGGCCAAATAAGGAGCGGCATGAAGATGAAGCAGCAACGAAGCGCGGCTCGCCTCGCCAAGGGAGACTCGGCCAAGGACGCGCCCGCCGGAACGCTCTCGGCCGGTGACTGCGCCTGCGCCGAGGCGGAGGCCCTCCGGGGCGGCCTGGGCCCGGAGCCCACAGAGGAGGACGAGCGCGCGTTCGCGGCCATCACCGCCACGGCCCTTACGGACGAGGAGCGGGAGCGCATCGCCCGGCCCGCCGTGGTGCTGCCCCGGCAGGAGCGCGTGCTGGCCGTGCACTGGCACCCGGAATTCGTGCCCATGGAGCTCATCCGGCGGCGCATCGAGGCCACCTTCCCCGGCTGCGCCCAGGGGTTGTTCATCCCCACCCAGCACAACCAGATCCTTTCCTACGACGCCTATTGCGGGGTGGAGGTGGACTGCTATTCCAGCGGCTTCAACCAGAAGGTGCAGCTGCTCGTCCATTTTCGGGCCGACCGCCAGGACAAGGCCGGGGTGCTGGCCTCCATGCTGGCGCACACGGCCCGCTACCGCTCCTCGCAGCTTTTCGAGTTCCTGGACGTGCTGGCCGGGCGCGACGAGGAGCGCCTGAACCGCGTGGCCGCCGAGACCGGCGCGGCGGAAGAGACCATCCGCTTCGCGCGCATCCATGCCCGCAAACTCTCCGCCCTGCTGGAGCGCCACGCGGGCGACGTGCCGCTGGAGACCCTCAAGAACAAGCTGGTGCGCGGCTTTCTGGACGCCCAGCGCCCGCGCTTTGGCGACCGGCTGGTGACCCGCGTGCAGTCCTTCGCCCAGGCGGTGAAGCTGCGCGTCAAGGCCCAGTTCCCCATGCAGTATTTCTACCGCGCCTCGGAGGTCATCGAGGAGGCGCGGGGCTTTGGCGCGGGGGTGGTCATTCCGCACCCGGAGCAGTTCTGGCCCATTCTTCTGGCCGACTACGACGTGGACGGCTACGAGGTCTGGAATCCGCAGTCCCAGCGCTACACCGAGTTCCTCATCGACACCCTGGCGCGCAAGAACCGCAAGGGCTGGACCGACCGCAGGCAGCTCGTGTTCATGGGCGACGACACCCACATGAGCGAGAAGATCAGGAACCCCGACCAGGCCTCGGACAAGGTGCTGCGCGAAATCGGCGTGCAGAGCGCCTGGGACGACATCGGCATCCGCAAGCGCCTGCTCGCCTCGGGCATGGACCGCGCCTGCGTCATCAACGAATACACCGCCCGGCTCGACGGCTAGGCCAAAGCCCAAAAAGGAGCGCCCCATGCCCACAGACGGCAAGTTCGAGTTCGATTCCGTTCAGGACGAGAAAAGCATCCAGGCCTTTCTGGCCGCCCTTACCGAGGGCTTCGGCAAGGGACGCGTTGTGCTCAGGAGCGAGGCCGACGAGATCGTGCTGAGCCCCTCCAGTCTGGTGAGTTTTTCGGTGAAGGCCAAGCGCAAGGACGGCGAGAGCAAGATGACCATCAAAATCGGCTGGAAGGACGCCAAGAATCCCGCGGCCGGGGCCGAGCGCTCCATCCGCGTGGAATCCTAGGGGCGGCCCGGCATGATGACCTTCGAGGGGCTTGAGGAGAACTTCACCTTCATGGTGGCCGAGGTGGAGCGGCAAGTGCGCGCCACCCTGGCCTTCCTCGACGCGCCCAGCCACAGCCTCTACGACCATATCGTGGGCCGCGACGACTACATCGACAACCTCAAGACCGTCATCGAGAACAAGTGCTACGGCCGGTTTCATGATGACGCGGCCGGGCGCGGGCCGGACAAGGCCAGGGCCAACCGCGTGCGCGCCATCCAGGTGATGTGCGTGAACCTGGAGCGCGTGGCCGACTTCTGCGTGAACATCGTGCAGCAGACCAACTACCTTACCGACCACGGCTTTCTGCACACCTACGCCTACCGCGAGATGTTCGCCGAGATCGAGGGCTGCCTGTCGCGGGTGCTGCCCGCCTTCCAGCAGGCCGACATCTCCGGCGCGCTCTCCGTGTGCCGTTCGGAGTACGGACTGGACCGGCTCTACAAGGTGGGCTTCGACCGCATCATGGGCGAACTGCGCACGGGCAAGAACGTGCAGAACCTCATCACCGTGCTGTTCATCTTCCGCTACCTGGAGCGCATCGGCGACGCGCTTCTGAACGTGGGCGAGGCGCTCATTTTCTCCATCCTGGGCGAGCGCATCAAGATCGAGCAGTTCGAGGCCCTGCAGCAGACCCTGACCAAGACCGGCTTTCCCGGCGGGCTTTCGGGCGTGGACTTCAAGGCCATCTGGGGCACGCGCAGCGGCTGCCGCATCGGCCGGGTGGATTCGCGCCCGGAGCTGGCCGAGGGCGACACCGGCGGCCCCGGCGTGGACCCGCTGGGCAGCATCTACAAGGAGGGCGCCAGGGCCAAGATCGTGGCCGAAAAGGCCGGGTTGGAGCTTTGGGCCAAGACCTATCCCGGCCTGGTGGCGGCGGTCTACGGGTATCACGAGGAAGGGGACAAGGCCTCGCTCCTGGTGGAGTTTCTGCCCGGCTGCAACATGGACGAGGTGCTGCTCACCTCCGGCGAGGATGTGCTGCAGAACGCCCTGTTCATTCTGACCCAGACCGTGCAGGACATCTGGGAGACCAGCAGGAGCCGCCGGGAGGTTCCGGCGGCCTTCATGGCCCAGCTCAACGCGCGTCTGGATTCCGTGCTGCAGATCCACCCCGGCTTTACCCGGCCGGATGCGGACATCTGCGGCTGCGCCGCGCCCGGCACCCGCGCCCTCATGGAGGCCTGCGCCGAAGCCGAGAAGGAGCTCTTCGCGCCCTTCTCAGTGCTCATCCACGGCGATTTCAACGTGAACAACCTGGTCTACAACCACCAGACCCAGCGCCTGCACTACCTGGACGTGCACCGTTCGCGCCCGGGCGATTATGTGCAGGACGCAAGCGTGTTCCTGGTGTCCAACTACCGGATGCCCGTGTTCGAGCCGCCCCTGCGCGAGCGCATCCACTGGATCATGGCCGAGTTCCTGGCCTTCGCCAGGGCCTTCGCCAAGGAATCGGGCGACGCCGCCTTTGAGGCGCGCATGGCCCTTGCCCTGGCGCGCTCGCTGTTCACCTCCACGCGTTTTGAACTCAACCCGGCCTTCTCCCGCGGCATGTGCCAGCGGGCGCACTACCTCATGGAGCGCGTGGCCGAACACCGGGGCCGCCCCTGGGAGGACTTCGTCCTGCCCGAGGCCGTGCTCTTCAGCTGACGGGACGCATCCATGACGGCACATACGAACCATTCCGCCCCCCGGCTGGCCGTGGTGGGCGTGCGCGGGGGCTGGTCCTCCGATCTGCTGGCCCGGCGCGCGGCCGAGGCCACGGGCTGCCAGCCGCTGGTCATCGAGCTGGAGCGCCTGAGCCTGGACCTTGGGACCGGCCGCGCCCTGTACGAGGGCCTGGACCTCTCCCGCTGCGGCGGGCTCCTGCTCAAGAAACTGGGGCCGGAGTATTCGCCCGGCCTGCTGGACCGGCTGGAGATGCTGCGCTTTCTGGAAGGGCGCGGGGTGCGCATGTTCTCGCGCCCCGGAGCTGTGGCGGGCCTGCTGGACCGGCTGGCCTGCACCACCACCATGGTCCTGGGCGGGGTGCCCATGCCGCCCACCACCGTCACCGAGGACCTGGACGCGGCCCAGGCCGCGGTGGAGGCCTACGGCGAGGCCGTGCTTAAGCCGCTGTACTCCACCAAGGCCCGCGGCATGATGGTGCTGCGGCCCGGGCCCGGCCTGCGCGCGGCGCTGGAGGGCTATCTTCGCGCGCAGGGCTTCTTCTACATCCAAAAGACTGTTGTCCTGGGCGAGCGCGACCTGGGCGTGGTGTTTCTGGGCGGGCAGTACCTGACCACCTATTCCCGCCGCCGCCAGCCCGGCGCGTGGAACACCACCACGGCCTCGGGCGGGCGCTACGAGCCTTTCGACCCCCCGCGGGAGGTCGTCGACCTGGCCTGGAGGGCGCAGAACCTTTTCGGCCTGGACTTCACCTGCGTGGACGTGGCCCTGACCGACAACGGCCCGCAGGTGTTCGAGGTGTCGGCCTTCGGGGGCTTCCGGGGCATTCTGGAGGCCAGGGGCCTGGACGCCGCACAATTGTACGCGGAGTACGCCGCGGGGAGGATCGACGCATGAGCAGGCACACGTATGTCATGAGCGCCCTGGCCGAGATGCTGGGCGGCGGCGCGCCGGCCCCGCACTCGCTCTTTCTGGATCTGGGCGACTGCCGCATGGAGGTGCGCTCCAACTCCGCTGCGCTGCTTCAGGCGCTGGACGCCTACTTCGGCGGCTTTGTGGCCGCGCCCGGCCCGGCGCAGGTGGCCGTCACCGCGCTGGAAGGACCGGCCCCCAACGTTCCCCTGGAGCTGGCGGTGAAGGAGCCCGACCCCGGCAAGACCAAGGTGAAGGAGGAGTTCGCCGACCTGCCCGGCGGGCGGCTGGTGCGCAAGGCCCTCACCGGCATGGTGTTCCTCTTCGGCAAGGAGTTGAATCTGGCCATGGGCCCCTGCCTTGCGAACGCCAACCAGGTGGTGAACTTCATCAACAACCGCTACATCGAGCACAAATTGCGCCAGGGCTGCCTGCTCGGACACGCGGCGGCCGTGGCCCACCTCATGGCCGACCCCGCCGGGGGGCGCCTGCGGGGACTGGCCCTGTGCGGCTTTTCCGGCGCGGGCAAAAGCACCCTGGCTATGCATGTCATGAGCCGGGGCGCGCTGTTCGTCAGCAATGACCGCTTGCTGGTGCAGCCCGGCCAGGCCCCCGGCCATGGAAACGGCCGCCCGGCGGCGCAGGGGGCGGCCGGACTGCGCATGTTCGGCATCCCCAAGCTGCCGCGCATCAACCCCGGCACCGCCCTGAACAACCCGCACCTGGCCGCCGTTGTGCCGGAAGAAGACCGCGAGCGTTTTTCCGACCTCCCGGCCGACGAGTTGTGGGAGCTGGAGCACAAGTACGACGTGTTCCTGGACGCCTGCTTCGGGGAGGGGCGCTTCGTGCTCCAGGCCCCCATGGACGGGCTGGTGGTGCTCAACTGGCGGCGCGGCGGCGGCGAGACCTCCATCCGCTTCGTCGATGCGGCCGAGCGGCCGGACCTGCTGCCCGCGTTCATGAAGGCCGCCGGGCTGTTCGCCCTGCCGATGAACGGCGACGCGGCCTGGCGCGACCCGGACCAGTCGGCCTATGCGGAGCTGCTGTCCCGCTGCGACCTTGTCGAGGTCTCCGGGGGCGTGGATTTCGGCCGCGCGGCGGACTTCTGCATCGAATACCTTGTGCACGGCTAGGCAGGGGGCGAACGTGGCCAAGACCTGGATCCGCCGCGAGGTGGAGATTCCCAATCACATGGCCCTGGCGCGGCTGGAGAAGTGCCCGGAGCTGGGGCCCCGGGTGCTGTTCTTCAGCGGGGGCACGGCCCTGCGCAGAACCAGCGCCCGGCTGGTGCACTACACGCACAACTCCGTGCACGTGGTTACGCCCTTCGACTCCGGCGGCAGCTCGGCCAAGCTCCGGCAGGCCTTCAACATGCCCGCCGTGGGCGACATCCGCAACCGGCTTATGGCCCTGGCCGACCAGAGCCTGCGCGGCAACCCGGAGATTTTCGCGCTCTTCGCCCACCGCCTGCCCAAGGCGACAGGCGGCCAGGACGAGCTGCGCCGCGAGCTGGACCGCATGGTGCGCGGCAGGCACGAACTGGTGGCGGGCATTCCCGACCCCATGCGCAAGATTGTGCGCAACCATCTGGCCATGTTCCAGCAGAACATGCCCGACAGCTTCGACCTCTCAGGGGCGAGCATCGGCAACCTGGTGCTGGCCGGGGGGTATCTGGCCAACCGCAGGCACCTGGATCCGGTGATCTTCATGTTCTCCAACCTGGTGCAGGTGCGCGGCACCGTACGCCCTGTGGTGAACAAGAACCTGCACCTAGCCGCGGAATTGGCCGACGGAGCCCTTGTGGTGGGCCAGCACCGCATGACCGGCAAGGAGACGGCCAGACTCTCCCAGCCCATCGCCCGCCTGTTTCTCTCCGACGAGACCGGCCGCCCGGTGGAACAGCCCATCCGCGACAAGATGCGCGGCCTCATCGCCTCGGCCGAGCTCATCTGCTACCCCATGGGCAGCTTCCATTCCAGCCTGCTGGCCAACCTGCTGCCGCGCGGGGTGGGCCAGGCCGTGGCCGGGGCCTCCTGCCCCAAGGTCTACGTGCCCTCCACCGGGGACGACCCGGAATGCCTGGGCCTGGGCGTGGCCGACCAGGTGGAGCGCCTGGGCCAAACCCTCATGGCCGACGCCCCCGGCATCCGCCTGTGCGACGTGCTGCACTACGTGCTGGTGGACTCGCGCCACGGGCAGTACCCCGGCGGGCTGGACGTGCCGCGCATACGGAACCTGGGCGTGGAGGTCATCGACTGCCCGCTCATCGGCTACGGCGCCAGCACGGACATCGACGACCGTTTTCTCGCGCCCATTCTGCTTTCCCTGGCGTGACCACAACGCCGCTGCACCACGTAACCCGACAGATGGAGGTGGCTATGGACAAGGACAAGATCGAGATGAAGGCCGTGATGGAGACCGCCGCCGTGGCCGACTACCTGGAGGCACTGGCCAGGGGGTTCAAAAAGGGACAGATCACCGTTGAAAAGGGCGGCGAAAGCCTGACCCTCATCCCGGTGGAGACCGCCGAGGTGGAGGTGGAGGCCCGCGTCAAGAAGGATAAGGCCCGCTTTTCCCTGGAGGTGACCTGGCGCGTGGCTCGCGAGCAGGATGACCCAACGGCCCTGCGCATCAGCGCCGAGGCCTCGGTGGGCGCGGGCAAGGACGGCCCCGCCAAGGCCCTTGAAAAGAAGGACCGCAAGGAGGAGGACAAGACGTCCGATGCGAAGCCTGCGGCCAAGCCCGAGGCCAAGCCTGCGGCCAAGCCTGCGGCCAAGCCTGAGGCCAAGCCTGAGGCCAAGCCTGAAGAAAAGAACGCCGCGATCCCCGCCGCCATCCCGTCTTCCGGCCCGGCTGTCTCCCCTGCTTCCGGCCCGGCCACGAAGCCCGCGCCCAAGGCCTAGACGCCGGACTTCCCCCTTCGACCCTGCCCCCGCCCATCGGCCCTGCGCCGGGGGCGGGGTTCGTCGTATCGCCGCGCCAGCGTCCCGGAACCGTGCGGCCCCGGAGCCCGGCGCGCTGCCGGAGTCCGGGGCCTGGAGGAAGGAGGCGGGGCTGGAGAGTCGTTGCCTATGCCGCGCGGGCCTGCTGCCCGGCGGGACCGCCCGCGTCCGGGCGCACAGGGCCGGGCCGGGGGCCGGAAGGCGGGCCCGGCTGGAACGTCGGCGTGGTGTCGGCCTCGCCGCGCACCGTGCTGGCGTAAATGTCCCAGGTGCGCAGGAAGGCCTGGTCAAAGGAGGTCTGGGCCGCGTGCTTGCGGGCCAGCACGGCCATGTCGGCCAGACGCTGACGGTCCAGCATCAGGTCCAGCACGCTCATGGCCAGGGCGGCCGGGTCGCCGGGCTCCACCACAAGTCCGGTGCGGCCCGGCTGCATGGCCTCGCGCGGGCCGCCAGCGCTGGTCACCACCACGGGCAGGCCGCTGGCCTGCGCCTCCAGCACCACGTTGCCGAAGGTGTCCGTTGCCGAGGGGAACACGAAGAGATCCGACCCGGCGTAGGCCTGGGCCAGGGCCTCGCCCGAGAGATAGCCGGTGAAGACCACGGGCAGGTCCGCCGTGGCCGCGCGCATCTCCTCCAGGTACGGCCCGTCGCCCACCACCACCAGCCGGGCGTCCGGGCGGTGGGCGTGCACCAGGCGGAAGGCCTCGGCCAGCACGTCCAGGCTTTTTTCGCGCGACACGCGGCCCACGTACAGCAGCTTGAACTGCCGTTCCAGGCCCAGGTCGCGGAAGAAGGCGCCTTGCCTGTCCGGGCGGAAGCGTTCGGCGTCCACTCCGCGCGGGTGCACCACGATGCGCTCCGCGCCGATGCCGCGCTGGGCCAGGTCCTGGGCGGTGCTGCGGCTGGGGGCGTAGATCGTGTCCATGCTGCCGTAGAACCAGCGCATGTAGCGCCAGGCCGTGTCCTCCATGGCCGGGTCCTCGGTGAACATGCGCACGTACTCCGGGAAGGCGGTGTGGTAGGTGCCGTGCACGGGGATTTTGAGGATGCGCGCGATGGCCAGCCCGGCCAGGCCCATGGGGCCGGGGGTGGCGGTGAGGATGCAGTCGAAGTCCTGCTCCGCGCACCAGGCGAGCAGCTTCAGGAACGGCGGGTAGTGCAGGGCGATCTCCGGATACTCCGGCAGCTGGAACGAGCCGATGGGCGCGAAGCGGGCCGCGCCGGGGCCCAGGTCGTCCGCCTCCAGCCCGGCCCCGCACGTGACCACGGTCATGTCCTTGCCGTGCTTTTCGGCCAGGGCGATTTGTTGCTGGATGGTGCGGGC
Source organism: Humidesulfovibrio mexicanus (assembly GCF_900188225.1). Classification (NCBI taxonomy): domain Bacteria; kingdom Pseudomonadati; phylum Thermodesulfobacteriota; class Desulfovibrionia; order Desulfovibrionales; family Desulfovibrionaceae; genus Humidesulfovibrio; species Humidesulfovibrio mexicanus. The sequence goes on from NZ_FZOC01000007.1 coordinate 48,555, forward strand.
CACGCCGTTGACCTCGGCGAAGGTGTCGGTGAAATGGGCCATCTTGAGGCCGCCGGGCTTGTGCCGAGCCGGCGCGTGGCCGAATGCCTCCAGGCACTGCCGGGCGAAGGCCCGCTCCGAGGCGAAGAGCCCGCAGGAGATGAGGAAGGGCGAGAGCATGGCGTAGAGCGAACCGGCCTGGGCCACCTCGTGCAGCAGGCCGAAGATGTCCGCGCGCTGCACGGCCGCCAGCGTGCGCCCGGCGAAGCGCGCAAGCATCCTGTCGGCCACGCGGGACACGAAGCGCCGCCAGGAGTCTTCGGGCTTTGCCGAAGCGTTGCGGCCCCGCGCGGCGTCCAGCATGGCCGCATCGGCGCGGATGACCCGCCCGGCCTCGGCCAGCAGCATGGCGCTGGTGGAGTTCTTGTCCGCGGCAAGGGAGAAGGCGGCCAGCCGGGCGCGGTCGGCCAGGGCGCGCAGCCTGTGCCCGAAGCCTCTGGGCCGCCTGGCGCGGGGGTCGAGCAGGGCGTTGGCGTAGCGCAGGCACAGATGGCTTTCCGGCAGCCTGCCCGCGCGGCTCTTGTAGAACTGGTAGGCGATGCCGCACAGGTTGTGGGCCATGTTCCAGGGGGTGGCGGCCTCGCCCTGCACCAGGCCCTCGCCAGCGGCCAGGCCTCTAAGCAGGGTGTTCACCGTGGCCGGGCCGGGGAAGCTGGTGTGCATCCGGGCGATGCCCAGGGACGAATGGTCGTCGCTGCCGGCCACCAGCGCCTTTTCCCAGGGCGTGTCGCCGAAGGGGGCGATGCCGTGCTTGCAGGCCAGACGTTCCACGTCCTCGCGGCCAAGCCCGCCCACGATGCGGCGCAGGGCCCGGTTCTGGCCCTCGTCGCGCGAGCCGTTGAGCTCCAGGACGTTGAAGAGCAGGAGCGCCTGCTCGAAGTGCTCCGCGGTGAGCTTGCCGTTGACCGCGAAGAGCGGGTGCGCCAGCACATGCACGATGCCCTGGGCGCGCAGATAGGGGACCAGCTCGAACACGTCCCCGCGCACGCGCTGGATGTCCGCGTGCTGGGCCTCGGTGATGTCGTAGGCCAGCACGTGCAGCTTGCAGCGGTCCTCGGGGAAGTAGGTGGTGATCTCCTCGCTGACGAAGGCGCCGGGCAGGTGGGCGATCTCCAGGGCCCCGGCGATGGTGTTGTGGTCGGTGATGGTGACGAGCCCCATGCCCAGCGCCCGGGCGGTGTCGTAAATAGTGCGCGGGGCGGTGAAGCTCTCCGGGCAGCCCATGCGCTGGAGCACCCATTGGGAGGGCCGCGTGGAGTGGCGCGAGTGCACGTGCAGGTCGATGCAAAAGCGCTGACGGTCGGCTGCTGTTTCTGTCATGCTGGTCTCGCGGCGGCCGTGGGCGTCAGGCGCAGCGCGGCAGCGGGCCGCGCTCCCGGTCGGACTGGCAGTGCACGCACAGCCGCGCCGTGGGGTTGGCGAAAAGCCGCGCCAGGGCGATGTCCTCGCCGCAGTCCTCGCACACGCCGTAGGTCCCGGCGTCCATGCGGGCAAGGGCCTCCTCTATCTCGGCGCGCCGGGCCTCCATGCGGCGGCGCAGCACCAGCTGCATCCCCACCTCCACCACGCGGGAGGCGTACTCGTTTTCATCGGCGCAGGCGTCGAGCCGGGTGGCGTCGTCCATGTCCGGGTCCGGGGCGACAGGGGGCATGAGTCCGTTCAGGGCGTCCATCAACTGCTGGCGAAGGTTCGTCTGCATGGCGTGTCCTCCTGGTTTGGCGGAAGGCCCGGCTGTACCGCCGAGCATGAAGACGGCTATCACGCGCCCGGCGGGCCGTGGTTACCGTGCCGTTACGCCAGGGGAACAAGTGCGCGGCTTCGAGGCGGAGCGGCGAGACCCCGGAGCGAAGCGGGAGTCGGGGCGGCGTTGCCTTGGGAGCGCCTTTGGGCTAGCGTTGCGCCATGCCGTCGGCAGAAAGCCGCCACCGTTCGAGCCAGGAGGAGCCCATGCGCGCACCATTTCCGCTTTCCCGAACCGCGTTCGCGGCCGCACTTGCCGCGCTTCTCGCCGCCGCGCCGCTGGTCTGGCCCGGACAGGCCCATGCCCTGAGCATGGGCGGCCTGTTCGGGTCGCCCGTGGACGCCGAGTTGGTGGGACGGGTGCCCCAGGCCAAGCGCGAGGGCATCAACAAGGCCGAGTTCCTGCTGGCCTGCGCCAAACAGGATCAGGAGCTCGCGGAGCTGAAAGAGGAGTTGGCCGACCGCCAGGACGACCTGGCGAGCCTCTACGCCAAGCTGGCCAAATGCCAGACCCGCGCCGCGGAGATCGCCCTGGACATCGCCAAGATGGAGGCCGTCATGGGCAGCAATCTGGGCAAGGGCGAGGAGAACCGCAAGGTGCTCGACGGGCTTAAGAGCGACCGCGCCGAGAACGACCTGGAATGCCGGGAGCTCAAGTCCAAGATCGGACCAGCCACGCTGATGGTGCGCGACTGGACCAATCGCGTGGCCGCCAAGGAAAAGGCCGTGGCCGAGTTCAAGGCCCGGAGGCCGTCTCTCTCGGGCATCGCCGCCCCGGCCCCTGCGCCCGCTCCGGTGGTTCCCGTGGACGATCCAGTGGAGATCGTCCGGCCCCAGCCCGGCTCTGCCGCGTCCCAGCCAGAAGCCTCGCCAGCGGTTCCGGCGTCCGAGGCCGACCTCAAGAACTAGGCGCACCCGCGCAGTCCCGGCACGCGCCCCGGAGGGGACGCCCATGACCAAGAGACAGAAAGGCGCGGCCGCTGCCGCTCCGTACGCACCCACGCCCGCCGAGACGGCCGCCGAGGCCGCCCGCGCGGGCTTCGAGCTGTCCGCGCCGCAGGCGGAGGCCTTGTCCCGCTACCTGACCCTGCTGCTCAAGTGGAGCCGGGCCATGAACCTGGTGGGCCGCACCGGCTGGCCCGAGGTGTTCCGCGACCTGGCGGCGGACAGCCTGCACCTGGCGCGCTTTCTGGCCGAAGCGGGCCTGCCGCCGAATCCGTTGACCCTGGACCTTGGGGCGGGCGCGGGCCTGCCCGGCATCCCCCTGCGGGTGCTCTGGCCGGAGGGCGAGTACGTGCTGGTGGAACTGCGCGAAAAACGGGCCATTTTCTTGACCCAGGCCGTTGCGGCCGTGCGCTTGGCGCGCACCTTCGTGCTGCACGGCCGGGCCGAGGGCGCCGTGCAGGCCCTGCCGGGCCTTGGGCTTTTGCGTCCGCGCCAGGGCGCGGACCTGGTGCTGAGCCGGGCCTTCATGCCCTGGCCCAGGCTGCTGCCCCTGGCGGCCGGGCTTTTGGGCCCGGACCGCGCAGAGGCAGGCGGCAAACTGGTGGTGCTGGCCAACGAGGCCCCGCCAGCCGCCATCGGGGAGGGCCTGGGCGCGGGCTTCCGGCTGGCCGGGGCGCGGGAGTATCCGGCGGGCGGGGGGCGGCGCTACTTCTGGTTGCTGGAGTTGGACAGGGTCTGAAGCATTCCGCCCTTGAAGATGAGGCGGGTGGCCAGTTCGTCGGCCTGTTCGGCCAGGTCCATGAGCTTCTCCAGGTATTCGAGGATGGCGTGCCGACGGGCCTCGTCCCCGTTTTCGAAGTCAAAGGTCAGGTCGCCGGAGCTGAAGTACTGTTCGAGCTTGTCCAGGTAGGCGGAGTCGAGCATTGTCGCGTCCTTTGGCCGTGGGGGGCCGTTTCAGTCGTGGTGATAGGGCAGGCCCTTGTTGATGCTGGCGGCGCGGTACAGCTGTTCCAGCAGCACCACGCGGGCCAGCTCGTGCGGCAGGGTGATGCGTCCCAGGGAGAACATGGCGCCGCCGTTTTTGGCCCGGCCGCGCAGCTCGTCGGACAGGCCGAAGGCCCCGCCCACGATGAACCAGGGCGTGCGGGCCGCGTCCTCCCAGGCCTTGATGCGCGCCGCGAGCTCCCGGCTGGACCAGGTTTCGCCGCGTTCGTCAAGGAGCACGGGCGTGGCCCCGGCGGGCAGCTTGGCCAAAATGTCGCGGCCCTCGCGCTGGGGTTTTTCCGCAGGCGGGCAGGCGGCCGGGGCGTCCTTGACGGTGACGAAGTCGCAGCGGGCCAGGCGGGAGAGCTTGAGGGCGTACAGCTCGGCCGCGTCGCGCAGGGCGGCCTCGCGGCATTTGCCCACAAACAGGCAGCCCAGCGGCACTAGCGGCGCTCCAGCCGGGCCGAGAGCCTTCCCTCGTCCGCCAGCAGCACCCGCACGAAGCCGCCGTCCCCGGCGAGGCCGGGATTCAGCACATGGCAGCGGCCCAGGCGCTCCTCGCCCTGGCCTTCGTGGATGTGCCCGCAGACGCAGATCTCGGGCTGGGCGGATTCCAGGAAGGCGCGCACGGCCCGGCTGCCGACGCTTACGCCGTTTGGCAGGCGGTCCAGCCCGGTGCCGTGGGGCGCGTTGTGGACCACGGCCAGCACCCGGCCCCCAGGCCCGGCCAGGGCCAGGGCCGCGGCGTGGGCCTGGTCCAGCCAGGCGGCCAGATCCGCCTCGGACGCCTCGCTGGGCGTGTCGAATGGGGTGGGCGTGGACCAGCCGACGCCCATGAGGGCCAGGCCGGGGGCCAGAAGCCGCGCCGCACGGTGGATGTTCGCGCCCTCGGCCTCAAGGAAGCCGGTGACGCCGGGCTCGTCCATGTTGCCTATCTGGGCCAGCACGGCGGGGTTGGCGCGCCGTGCGGCGGCGAGCACCAGTCCGGCCTCGCGCGGGCCGCCCCGGTTGGTCAAATCGCCGGAGATGATGAGCCCGTCGGCCCCGGCCACGCCTGGAATGCCAGCGAACACTCCCGCATCCTCATGCACGTCGCCCAGCACGATCCACTCCATGTTGCGCCTCTTCTGGTTCTCATACGGTGTGGGCATCCACCCGCAGAAATTGGGGAAATCGCTATGTTCCGACTGGGGGACGGGGAATTTTCCCCTTCCATTCGGGGCGGTCATAGCATACACAAAATCACGGCGCAAAGGGTGCGGGGGCGCCCGGAAATCAAGCGTTTTGGGGGGGAGAAGATGACCGATGCGAGCCAGGAGAAGGACCGGCTGCGGAAGAGTCTGGTGGAGCGGCGCATGGCGCTGACGTCTGAAGAGGTGGCCCGCGCCAGCCAGGCCGTGGCCGAGCGCATCCGTGCGCTGCCGGAGTGGAAGAACGCCTGGTCGGTGCTTTTGTACTGGCCCATCAAGAACGAGGTGGACACGCGGCCGCTTCTGGAAGAGCTGTGGGCGCGCGGCGCCAACGCGCTTTTGCCCCGCTGTCGGCCGGAGCAGCCCGGATTCATGGACCTGTGCGCCTGCTCCTGCGAGGAGGATCTGACGGAAGGGTCGTTCAACATCATGGAGCCCGCGGCCTGCTGCGCCACCAGCGAGGACTCCGGCGAGCCTTTTGTGCCCGATCTGGTGCTGGTGCCCGCCGTGGCCTTCGACGCCCACGGCTACCGCTTGGGCTTCGGCGGCGGCTATTACGACCGCCTGCTGGCACGGCCCGAGATGGACGAGGCCGTGACCATCGGCCTGTGCTACGAGTTCCAGCGCCTGCCCGTGCTGCCCACCAACGCCTGGGACGAGCCGGTGCAGGCCGTATGCACCGAGCGCGAGCTCAAGTGGTTCCGGTAGGGGACTGGCGGTGATCGGGACCGTCGAGTTTCGTTTCCCGGGCCTGGAGGGGGTGCGCTGCGTCTTCACCACGCGCAAGGGCGGGGCGAGCCCGCCGCCCTTTGACGGGGCCAACCTGTCCTTTGACGTGGGCGACGATCCGCTGGCCGTGGCGGCCAATCGCCGCGCCCTGGCCGCGCAAATGGGGCCGCAGCTGTGGTGCGAGCTGCGCCAGGTGCATGGCGATGTGCTGCACCTGGACCCCCGTCCAGCGCCGCTTGAGGAATTCGCCGCGCGCGGGGCCGTGCTGGAGGGCGACGCCCTGGCCACGGCCCGGACCGGCGTGGCCCTGTGCATCAAGACCGCGGACTGCCAGCCCATTCTGCTGGCCCATGAGACCGGGCGCTTCGTGGCCGCCCTGCACGCGGGCTGGCGCGGCAACGTGCTGAATTTGCCGGGAACGGCCGTGGCGCGGCTGTGCGCGCGCTACGGCTGCGCGCCGGGCGAGCTCTTCGCCGTGCGCGGCCCCAGCCTCGGCCCGGACAAGGCCCAGTTCCTCAATTTCGCCCAGGAGTTCGGGCAGGAGTTTCTGCCCTATTTCGACCGCCGGGCCGACACCGTGGACTTGTGGCGGCTCACCCGACATCAGCTTGAGCGCGCTGGCCTTGCGCCGGAGCGCGTCTTTGGCCTGGACCGCTGCACCCTGTCCGAGCCGGAGGCCTTCTTCTCGTACCGCGCCGCGCGTAAGACCGGCCGCATGATGTCCGTCATCTGGCGGCAAGATTAAGCTTTTTCCAGAGGGGCGGCTTCACAGGCGGGCGGAAGTGGGGTAAAGCGGATTGCAACCCCGAACCGTGAGGTCCCCATGCTCAAAGGAATCTATCGCGTCGAGTTCCAATCCAGCCTGGCCACAGTGGGCGACGGCATCGTCGTGTTCGACGCCTGCGGCGTGCACGGCGCCAACGACACGCACGTCTACCGCGGCGTGCAGGAGGGCTTTGGCGATGCGCTGCGGCTCGATGTCGAGATCCGGCATCTTCGGGGCGAGAAGTACCCGTCCTTCGGCCCGCTTTCGGCCATCAACCTGGATCTGGAGGTCAGCGAGATGACGCCCGAGGGTTTTCGCGCCGTGGGCGCCGTGCGCGAAGCCAGGAACATCCGGCTGCACGTGTTCGGCCACAAGCTGGCCGACCTGGCGGATCTGGCCGTCTTGACCGGCCCGGAGGACGCGTGCTCCCCGGACGGGGAGTAGCCGCGCGGGCACTGTTTCCGGGAAGGCCTCAGCGTTGCAGGCTGGTGAAGATGGCGATGATGAGCAGCACGATGACGACGCCGAGCAGCAGCTTGACCGACAGCCAACCGGCGGCCTTGGGCTGGGCTGCGTCTGGCGGGGGGGCTGCGGCCGCGCGGGCCTGCGGCGGGGCCAGGCGTTCCAGGGCCTTGCGCTTGCCCCAGCGGTAGCCGAAGAAGACAAGGGCGAGGGCGATGAGCAGTCCGGCCTTGGTGAACATCGGCGCTCCGGTGTGTGAGGGTGGAAATGGACGGGGCGTTCCGGGAATGGCCGAAACGCCCCGCCTTGCGTTGTCTAGATGACCTTGTTCAGCGGGTATTCGATGATGCCTTCCGCACCCAGGGCCTTGAGCTCCGGGATGAGGTCGCGCACGATGCTCTCGTCCACCACGATCTCCACGGACAGCCAGGCCGGATCGGACAGGGCGCTCACCGTGGGCGAGGTGAGGCTGGGCAGCAGCTCGGCCGCCTGGTCCATGCGCGCCTTGGGCATGTTCATCTTGAGCCCCACCATGCGCTCGGCCTTGAGCGCGCCCTGCAAGAGCAGGTTCATCTTCTCGATCTTGGCGCGCTTGAAGGGGTCTTCCCAGGCCTTCTTGTTGGCGATGAGCCGGGTGTTCGTGAGCAACAGGTCCTTGATGATCTTGAGGCCGTGGGCGCGGATGGTGGTGCCGGTCTCGGTCACCTCCACGATGGCGTCGCACAGGCCTTCCACCACCTTGGCCTCGGTGGCGCCCCAGGAAAAGGCGACCTCCACCGGGATGTTGCGCTCTGCGAAGTACTGCTTGGTGAAGTTCACCAGTTCGGTGGCGATCTTCTTGCCCGCCAGGTCCTCCGGGCGGGTGCAGGGGGAGTCTCCGGCCACGGCCAGCACCCAGCGCGCGGGCCGGTTGCTCACCTTGGAGTACACGAGGTCCGAGACGACCACGACGTCGGAATTGTTCTCCAGAATCCAGTCCTTGCCGGTCAAGCCCACGTCGAGGGTGCCCTGCTCCACGTAGATGCTCATCTCCTGGGCGCGGCACATGCTGCAGGCTATCTCGTCGTCGTCGATCTCCGGGAAGTAGTTGCGGGAATGCAGGCGGATCTTCCAGCCGCTTTTTTCGAAGAGTTTTATGGTGGCGTCCTGAAGGCTGCCCTTGGGGATGCCCAGTTTCAGCTTGTTCTCGCTCATTTTCCGTAGACCTCCTTGGGATCGAAGACCATGGGCGAACACTCGCGTACGGCGTCGCCATCGATTTCACGGTAGAAACAGCTCTTGCGGCCTGTGTGGCAAGCCGCCCCGCCCATCTGGGTCACCTGGATCAGCACCGTGTCGGCGTCGCAATCCAGGCGGATGGTATGGACCTTTTGCACGTGTCCGGAGGTGCCGCCCTTGTGCCACAGCGTGTTGCGGCTGCGGCTGTAGTAATGCGCCTCGCCTGTCTCGATGGTTTTGTCCCACGCGGCCTCGTTCATGTAGGCCAGCATGAGCACCTCTCCGGTCTGCGCCTCCTGGGCGATGACCGGCACGAGCCCTCCGCACTTTGCAAAATCCGGTCTGAGCATGAATACCTCGTGAAATGGCGTCCGCGCGGGCCGGTTTGCGGGCCACGCGGCGAGAGCGGGTATACGCAATCGCGCTGGGCTTGTCCAACGCGGCACGGCTGCGCATATTTCATCATGCTGAATATGATATTCCCCATGGCGGACACCGGGAAGGCGCGGCCAGGATTATTTAACGCTCGGAATTTTTAGGAGTATTTATTTCATACCTTGAAAAGGATTTTTGCCGCGAAATTCTTGACTGAACAGTATGAATTGGATAGTCACCGGGAAGCAAAATATCCCCTCGGGTTTTGGCGGAATTTCGCGACGGTCTCTTGCGTGGGAGGCCGCGGGTCTTGTTTCACGGGCTGGGGCGCACCCTCCCAAACGTGCGAGGCAAGGAACAACGACATGGATAGAAGAGTGCTGCTGCTGAGCGCCGGGACCCTGTTCTCCCTGGCCCTGGTCTCCGTCCTGAGCCTGGAAGCGCAGGGAGTGGGAGAGGCGCGGGCCAACGCCGCCGCCAGGGCCGACGTGGTGACCATCGACGCCATGAAGGAGCTGGGCGCGCTGGAACTGCCGCCCGTCACCTTCCTGCACGACAAGCACGTCGAGGCCGTGAAGGGCTCCGGCGCGGAGTGTTCGGCCTGCCACCTGCAGAAGGACGGCAAGCTGCTGGTGAGGTTCAAGCGCGAGCAGAACGCCTCCTTTGCGGAAACGAAGAGCGTCTATCACCAGAACTGCATCGGCTGCCACACCGACCTGGCCGCCAAGGGCCGCAAGACCGGGCCCCAGGACGGCGATTGCCGCTCCTGCCACGACGCCAGGCCAAGGGTCGTGTCCGTTCGCCAGCCCGCAGGTTTCGACAACGCCCTGCACTTCCGCCATTCGGAGTCGCGGGAGATCCCCTCCGGCGTCACCGGTGCGTCCGGCGAGGCGGTGAAGGACAACTGCAACCGCTGCCACCACGAGTACAACACGGACGCAAAGAAGACCTTCTACGCCAAGGGCAAGGAGCAGAGCTGCCGCGCCTGCCACCAGGAGAAGGCCACCAAGGAGGTCCGCAGCATGGCCCGGGCCTCGCACGAGTCCTGCGTAAGCTGCCACCTGTCCCTGGCCAAGGCCGGGAAGAAGCAGACCGGACCGGTGGACTGCGTCGGCTGCCACGGCAAGGAGGCCCAGGCCCAGACCGCGGCCAGGAGCATGGCCGCCGCGGCCAAGGCCCCGGAGGGCGCGAGCCTCATCCGCCGCGGCCAGCCCGAGCTCACCCTCATGAGCATCAACAAGCCCGACCCGGGCGTGAAGCCCCTGGCCATGAGCCCGGCGGTGTTCAACCACAAGACCCACGAGAAGAACGTGGCCGCCTGCCGCTCCTGCCACCACAAGGAGATGAAGGCGTGCAACGCCTGCCACACGGTGCAGGGCTCCAAGGACGGCGGCTTCGTGCCCCTTGAGCAGGCCATGCACCGCGCGACCGCCAAGCAGAGCTGCGTGGGCTGCCACAACACCAAAAAGGCCGATCCCAAGTGCGCGGGCTGCCACGACCTCATGAAGGCCCGCAAGAATCCGCCCGCCGACAGCTGCACGAAGTGCCACATCGGCGGCAAGCTGGCCGTTCCGGCAGAGCCCGGAGCCATGCCCGCCTACTGGAGCATGAAGCCGGAGGAGAAGGCCGCCGCCGCGAAGACCCTGCTGCAGGGCCGTCCTGTCAAAGCCGACATCTACGCCTTGGAGGACATCCCGGAGAAGGTGGTCATCAACGCCCTGGCGGACGAGTACGAGGCCTCGGTGATGCCCCACCGCAAGATCGTGCTGAAGATGGCCGAGGGCATCAAGGATTCCACGATGGCCGGCGTGTTCCACGCCGATCCTGGAACCCTGTGCCAGGCCTGCCATCACAAGGGCCAGGCGGGCGGGACCAAGAAGCCGCCCACGTGCGCCAGCTGCCACGCCAGGCCCTTTGACGCCAAGAATCCCGGCCGTCCGGGCCTGAAGGCCGCCTACCACGGCCAGTGCATGGGCTGCCACCAGTCCATGGCCCTCAAGAAGCCGCTCAACACCGATTGCGCGGGCTGCCACACGGAACGCAGGAAGTAGGCCGGACCCCGGCACAACAAGGAGCACGTCCATGAAGAGAAGACAGTTTCTCGGCTTGCTGGGCGCCGCGGGGATCACGGCCACCCTTGGCGCTCCCGCGCAGGCCGCAGGCGGCAAGACCTTCGACGGCCATCCCGAGGCCAGGGGCGTTCTGTTCGACGCCACGCGCTGCATCGGCTGCCGCAAGTGCGAGGCCGGCTGCAACACGGTCAACAAGCTGCCCGCCCCGGCGAAGCCCTTCACCGACCTTGCGGTGCTGGACCGGGAGCGCCGCACCGACGAAAAGACCTATACCGTGGTCAACAAGTACCAGGGCGAAAACGGCCCGGTGTTCCGTAAAACGCAGTGCAACCACTGCATGGAGCCCGCCTGCGCCTCGGTGTGCTTCGTGCGGGCCTTCACCAAGAACCCGGACGGATCGGTGACCTACGACGCCAGCGTGTGCGTGGGCTGCCGCTACTGCATGGTGGCCTGCCCCTTCAACATTCCGGCCTATGAATACGACGACCCCCTTACCCCGCGCGTGATGAAGTGCACCATGTGCCACGACCAGATCGCCAAGGGCGAGATCAATGCGCCGGGCTGCGTTTCCGCCTGCCCCAAGGAGGCGCTGACCTATGGCCGCCGCGAGGATCTGATCGAGATCGCCCGCGAGCGCATCCGCAACCATCCTGGCCGCTACGTGCAGCACATCTACGGCGAAAAGGAGATGGGCGGCACCAACTGGCTGTACATCTCCGGCGAGAGCTTCTCGACCCTGGGAATGCGCGAGGACCTGGGCGCCAAGAGCGTGCCGGAGATCAGCGCCGGGCCGCTTTCCGTGGTGCCCATGGTGGCGGCCCTGTGGCCCGCCCTGCTTGGCGGGGTGTGGGCCATGAACAGGCGCAAGGAAAAGGTGGCCGAGGAAGAGCGGAAGGCCGCGGTCACGGCCGCCAAGGCCGCGACCAAGGCCGAGGCCGAGGCCAAGCTGGCCAAGGCCATGAAGGACGCCGAGGACGACAAGAACCGGGCCATCGAGCGCGAAGTGAAGCGCGCCCTTGAGGAGGCCGAAGCCGCCCGCAAGGAGGCCGAAGCCGCCAAATCCGACGCCGCCGACAAAGACGGGGAGGGGGCCTAGATGACCATCGACAAGAAGACGCTCATGACCCCGGCCAACATCATCACCGGGATCATCCTGGCCGTGGGCCTGGTCATCACCGTGCTGCGGTTCACAAAAGGCATTGGCGCGGTGACCAACCTGGACCAGAACAACCCCTGGGGCCTGTGGATAGGCTTCGACCTGCTGTGCGGCGTGGCCCTGGCCGCGGGCGGCTACACCACAAGCGCGGCCTGCTACCTCTTCGGCATGAAGAAGTACCACTCCGCCGTACGCCCGGCCATTCTGACCGCCTTTTTGGGCTACGCCCTGGTGGTCTTCGCCCTGCATTACGACGTGGGCCGCCCCTACCGGCTGGTGTACCCCATCTTCGTGCAGCCGGGCACCACCTCGCTGCTCTATGAAGTGGGCCTGTGCGTGTTCCTGTACGTCACGGTGCTGGCAATAGAGTTCAGCCCCGCCGCGTTGGAGTGGCTGGGCATGAAGAAGCTGCGCAACACCGTGCACAAGCTCACCCTGGCGCTCACCGTGTTCGGCGTGGTGCTCTCCACCCTGCACCAAAGCTCCCTGGGCGCGCTCTACATCGCCATGCCGAGCAAGATCCACCCCCTGTGGTACTCGCCGTACCTGGCGGTGCTCTTCTTCGTGTCCAGCATCCCGGCGGGCCTGTCCATGGTCATCTTCGAGGGCGCGCTGGCCCACAAGCCCTGGCGGCACATGATGGACAAGACGCACCTGGACGAGCACGAGGGCGTGATTCTGGGCTTTGCGCGCGGCGCGTCCATCGCCCTGGCAGCGTACCTGTGCGTGAAGCTGGTGGCCGTGGCCTACGACGACAATTGGCGCTACCTGGCCACGGGCTGGGGCGCGTGGTGGCTGGTGGAGGTGCTGGGCTTCGTGGCCCTGCCGAGCCTCTTGTACGCCATCGGCAGCCGGGAAAAGAACATCACGCTCATCAAGTGGACGGCCGCGCTGACCGTGTTCGGCATCATCCTGAACCGTTTCAACGTCTCGATGATCGCCTTCAACTGGCAGCTTCCGGCGGACCAGCGCTACTTCCCCAGCTTCCTTGAAATCATGCTCTCCATCTTCGTGGTGACCGTGGGCGTGACCGTGTACCGCTTCATCGTCAGCCGTATGCCCATCTTCTTCGAGCACCCGGAATACAAGGACGCCCACTAAAGGAGGCGCGACGTGGAATACCATGTTTATCACGACTTCATGATGCACACCAAGAGCGTCACGTACATCCTCATGGGGCTGTTCGTGCTGGGCTTCTGGGGCTTGTGGGCCTTCATGACCTCGCGCGACGAGGAGCTTCACACGTTCCCCGAGCACGACAAGGAGTAGGCCATGTACCAATTCATCACCGGACCGCTTCTGTGGCTTACCTTCCTGGTCTTCGTGGGCGGACTCGCCTGGCGGGTTTACTCCTACATCAAGGGGCTGGACTGGAAGCTTGACCGCGTGGCCTACGGCACCCAGACCGCCTACGGCTGGCGCGGGGCCTTGCGCAGCATCGGCGCGTGGATCGTGCCCTTCGGCTCCCAGGGCTGGAAGGTGAAGCCCATCTTCACCATTCTCTTCTTCGTGTTTCACATCGGCATCGTGGTGACCCCGCTGTTTCTGGCCGGGCACCTGGTGATCCTCGAAATGCGCTTCGGCTTCGCCTGGCCCGCACTGCCCATGGCCCTGGCCGACGTGCTCACCGTGGCCATGATGTGCGCGGGCCTCTTCATTATCGTCCGGCGCATCGCCCTGCCGGAGGTGCGGATCATCACCAGCCTCTACGACTACCTCCTGCTGGGAATCACCATCGCGCCCTTCTTCAGCGGCTTCATGGCCGTGCACCAGCTGGGCGGCGACCACGTGTTCTGGCTTTATGTCCACATCCTGTCCGGCGAGCTCATGCTTCTGGCGATCCCCTTCACCAAGCTGTTCCACGTGGTGGGCTTCTTCCTTTCGCGCGGGCAGCTGGGCATGGATTACGGCATCAAGCGCGGCGGCATGAAGGGCACGAACATGGCCTGGTAGCCGCACGGCCGCCACGCCCCAAAGCAGTCAAGGAGAGCAACGCAATGCCCGAAGGCACGTTCTGCAACCGGACGCCCGTGAACACCCAGGAGGCCCTTGAGGCCCTGCTGGCGGACAAGGGCGGCAAGCAATACTACGCGGAGATGGAAGAGCTGGACGTGGACGTTCCCAAGCTCGCCGCCGCAATCGAGAACACCTGCAAGTCGCGCACGCGCACCTGGCTTGAGATGTGCGCCCACTGCGGCCTGTGCGCCGACTCCTGCTTTTTGTACCTGGTGAACGACCGCGACCCCAGGCAGGTGCCGGCCTACAAGATCCAGTCCACCCTGGGCGAGATGGTCACGCGCAAGGGCGACGTCGATAACGCCTTCATGCGCCGCGCCATGGAAGTGGCCTGGAGCCAGTGCACCTGCTGCAACCGCTGCGGCCAGTACTGCCCCTACGGCATCGACATGGGGGTGATGTTCAGCTACCTGCGCGGGCTTCTGCATTCCCAGGGCTTTGTTCCCTGGGAGCTCAAGATCGGCGCCGGAATGCACCGCGTGTACAAGGCCCAGATGAACGTCACCGACGAGGACTGGACCGAGACCTGCGAGTGGATGGCCGAGGAGGCCCAGGACGAGTGGCCGGGCCTGGAGATTCCCATCGACAAGGAAAACGCGGACATCATGTACACCGTGAACGCCCGCGAGCCCAAGCACTACCCGGAGGACATCTCCGAGGCGGCCATCCTCTTCCATGTGGCGGGCGAGAACTGGACCGTGCCCAGTTCCGGCTGGGAGCAGACCAGCCTGTCCATGTTCGCCGGGGACTGGGAGGCCTGCCGCCTGCAGGTGGAGCACGTGTACGCCGCCATGGAGCGCCTGAATCCCAAGCGCTGCGTGGGCACGGAGTGCGGCCACGCCCATCGCGCCACGGTCATCGAGGGCCCCTACTGGGCGGGACGGCCCGACGGCCTGACCCCCCGGCCCTACATGCACTACGTGGAGTGGCTGGCCGAAGCCCTGCGCCTGGGCAAGATCACGATAGACCCGGCCAAGCGCATCAAGCAGCCGGTGACGTTGCAGGACTCCTGCAACTACATCCGCAATCACGGCCTCAAGGAGATCACCCGCGAGATCGTCAGCTACATCGTGGAGCCCGGCTACTTCGTGGAGATGAGCCCCAACAAGGAGCACAACTTCTGCTGCGGCGGCGGCGGCGGCTTCAACGGCATCGGCCGGTTCCGCAAGCAGCGCAACCGCGCCCTCATGAAGAAGCGCGACCAGATTCTCGCCACCGGCGCCAAGCTGGTCATCGCGCCGTGCCACAACTGCTGGGACGCAATCCGCGACCTTGAGGAGGAATTCAAGATCGGCATCAAGTGGAGCTTCCTCAAACCGCTGGTCATCAGCATGTTGGAAGTGCCCGAGCACTTGAAGCCCCAGGAAGACGAATAGGTCCGCACAGGCGCGGCGGGGGAGGGTGCGAATGGCGTTCCCTCGCCGCGCAATCCCCCCCCACCCGCATTCCGCCCGGAGAGGTCCATGCGCCTGAGCACGAAATGCCGCAACGGCACACGGATGCTTCTCGACATCGCCGAGCATTGCTGCTCGGGGCCGGTGTCCATGGCCGGGATATCCCAGCGCACCGGCATCAGCGCAAAGAACCTTGAAAAGCTTGTCCAGCGGTTCAAAACGGCCGGTCTGCTGGTCTCCAGGCGCGGCCCCAAGGGCGGCCACATGCTGTCCAGGCCCGCAAGGCGCATCACCCTGGGCGACATTGCGCGCGCCCTGGAGGAGGGCGCAGACTCCATGGGCTGCGCGCCCTCCCCGGCCGCCTGCGCCCGCTGCCCGCACAGCGGCGACTGCCCCGCCAGGGGCACATGGAAGAAGGCCGGCGCGACACTGTTCGCGGTCCTGGACGCCCACACCCTGCACAGCCTGCTCAGGCATCGATCCTGAAAATGCTTCCCTCTATTTTTGCCCCTCCACTTGTGCGAACGCGTACATTGGTCTAAAGCGTTGAATTGCGGAAGCCGATAGAATGCAATCGGTCTCCACGGCGGCGCGCGACGCCATTGCGGCCTGCACCCCCGGCAAGCCCTGTTTCGGCGACGTTTTCCACAAAAACTGTCGGCGCATGGCGCGGGCAGACACACTCTCGATGTGGAGGGGCCCATGCTCAAGAATCTCGGTTTGCGGACAAAGTTGCTTGGCGGTTTCCTCATCGTGGCGGCCATCACCCTGGTGGTGGGCGGATTGGCCTTCTTCCAGCTTACCTCCCTGGCGGAGAAAAGCGCGCGCATCAGCACGGTGGACCTGCCCGGAGTTCAGGAATCCCTCGCCATCAAGGCCGAAATCTACAGCGTCGGGCAAAGCCTGCGCACCCTCATGAGCCCTGAGATCGGCAAGGAAGACCGTCTGCGGCAGTTCGAGAACATCGGCAAGGCCCGCGAACGTTCCGCCAAAGCCATGGAGTCCTACGAGAAATTGGACGTGGACGACAAGGCCAAGAGTCTTTACGAGGACTTCAAGGCCAAGTTCCTGGCCACGCGCGAATCCAACAACAAGGCCGTTGAATTGGCCCGCAAGGTGATCGAGTCCGACATCCTCAAGCCTGATCTGCTGCAGGCGGACCTGCAGCAGTTCCGCGGCGACCACTACAAGCTCGCCGACGAACTGGCCACCATGATTCTTACCGGCAAGGCCTTCGAGGGCGGCGACGACCACACCGCCTGTGGTTTCGGCAAGTGGGCGGCGGGCTTCAAGACCGAGAACAAGGCCGTAAGCGAGGCCCTGGCCCAGGTGGCGGCCTCGCACCAGCGCTTCCACCAGTCCGTGGGCGAGGCCAAGAAGGCCATGGCGGGCGGCGCGGGCGGTCAGGCCAAGGCCAAGGCCCTGTATGTGGGAGTCACCGCGCCCGCAGCCGAAGAGACCTTCCAACAGTTCCGCAAGATGCGCGAGGAGGCCGCCAAGAGCCAGGCGCTCTTCGCGGAGATGTCTGGCGTGCTCATCGGCGATTCGCGCACGCGCATGAACACCGCCCTGGCCGCGGCCGATGCCCTGGCCGAGCACCACAAGAACGCTGCGGAAACCGCCGCCAAGGAGCTTCTCGTCAGCTCCGCCGTGAGCCGTACCGTGGTCCTGGTGGGCGTGGCCCTGGGTGTGCTCATCGCCGCAATTTTGGGCATAGCGCTTACGCGCAGCATCACCGGCCCGGTGCTGCTGGGCGTGGGCTTCGCCAAGCGCATGGCCGAGGGTGACTTCACCGGCCAGCTGGATATCGACCAGAAGGACGAGATCGGCGTGCTGGCCCGCGCATTGAACGACATGGTGGCCCGCCTGCGCGTGGTGGTGGCCGACGTGCGCAGCGCAACCGACAACGTGGCCTCCGGCTCCGAGGAGCTTTCCGCCTCCAGCGAGTCGCTTTCCCAGGGCGCCACCGAACAGGCCGCCGCCATAGAGGAAGTCTCCTCCAGCATCGAGGAGATGGCCGCCAACATCCGCCAGAACGCCGACAACGCCCAGCAGACCGAACGCATCGCCCTGCAGGCCGCCAAGGACGCCCAGGAGGGCGGCGTGGCCGTGGGCAAGGCCGTGGTGGCCATGAAGAACATCGCGGAGAAGATCTCCATCATCGAGGAGATTGCCCGGCAAACCAACCTGCTGGCCCTGAACGCCGCCATCGAGGCCGCGCGCGCGGGCGAGCACGGCAAGGGCTTCGCCGTGGTCGCCGCGGAGGTGCGCAAGCTCGCGGAACGCTCCGGCAACGCCGCCGGAGAGATCAGCGAACTCTCCAGCTCCACCGTGGACGTGAGCGAAAAGGCCGGTGAAATGCTCATGAAGCTCGTGCCGGACATCCAGCGCACCGCCGAACTCGTGCAGGAGATAGCCGCCGCCACCGGAGAGCAGAATTCCGGCGCGGAGCAGATCAACAAGGCCATTCAGCAGCTCGACCAGGTCATCCAGCAGAACGCTTCGGCGTCCGAGGAAATGGCCTCCACCAGCGAAGAGCTGTCCAGCCAGGCCCAGCAGCTGCAACAGACCATGAGCTTCTTCCGCGTGGACGGTGGCACACAGGTCATGCGCCGCGCCAAGCCCAAGGCCCTGCCCGCGGCCCCAAGCTCCGGCAAGGCGGCCAAGCCCACGCCGCCGCCTGCGCCAAAGCCTTCCGGCAACGCGAAGAAAAGCGGCATCGAGCTTGACTTGAGTCCCGATACGGAGGACGGCGAGTTCGAGAAGTTCTAGGCACGAACAGGAGACATCCACATGGCAGAAGCAAGCGCCATCGAGACCAGCCAGCACCTGACCTTCACCCTCGGCAAGGAAGTCTTCGCCCTGGACATCGCCAGCGTGCGCGAGGTGCTCGAACTGACCTCCATCACCAAGATTCCGCGCACCCCGGACTTCATGCGCGGCGTCATCAACCTGCGCGGGCACGCCGTGCCCGTCATGGACCTGCGCCTGAAGTTCGGAATGCCCAGGGCCGAGGCCACCGTCGATACCTGCATCATCATCGTGGAGGTCGACTTCGAGGGCGACCGCATCATCATGGGCGGCATGGTCGATTCCGTGCGCGAGGTCTTCGAGATTCCCGCAGACCGCATCGAGGTCGCACCGCGCATGGGCACCTCCATCAGCACCGAGTACATCAAAGGCATCGGCAAGCAGGACGACGTGTTCATCATCATCCTGGACATCGCGCGCATCTTCTCCGCCGCGGAGCTTGCGCTTGCCCGCGAGGCGCAAAAGGACGCGGCGTAGCTGAAAACACGACCAGGGGCGCCGCCCCTGGAACCCCGCCGGGGGGCTCCGCGCCCCCCGGAGCCCCTGCGCACGCGTCGGCGTGATCGCGCCCTTCGCACAAGACGTGGCCTTGCTGAATGCGTCCCGCCCTGCCTGCTTCCCGACCGTGGCGGATACGATGCGCTCAAACAGCGAGCGCCAAGGAAAACGGGCATCACGTTGCTGCCGCTGCGGTCTGCTCCGCGGAAAGCGCCCTGCGTTTGATGCTTGCGGCGAGGATTCCGGCGACCAAGGGCAGCCAGGCGATCAGGTGCATGGCGACGCCGAGGCCGTAGCGTTCAATGAGCATTCCAACCAGGCCGACGCCCAACCCGCCGATGCCGTTGCCAAAACCGAGGGTAAGGCCCGAGGCCATGGCGGCGTTTTTGCGGAGGACCTCCTGGGCGAGAACCACCGTGACGGAGAAGGACGCGAGCAGCGCTGCCCCACCCAGGGCGAGCAGCAGATCGCGGGCAAGCCCCTCGGCGTGCAGGGCGAGGTGGAACAGCGGTGCGGCAAGAATGAGCGAAACAATGATGATGCCGCGGCGTTCAAGCCTGTCGGACAAATGCCCGCCCACCAAACCGCCCAGGGCACCGGCGAACAGCATCACAAACAGTATTTGCCCAGAATGGACGAGGGTGACGCCCCGCTCCTGGAGAAACAGCGGCAGGAAGGCGATGATCCCGAAATACGTCAATGAGCGGAGGGCAACCACAAACACGATTTTGAGGAGTTCGCGCCAGTGCTCGCGCAGGAGCGGACGAAACGGCACAGACTCGCCTTTCTTCCCGACCGGGCTCTTGGGGGAAAAAGTGAGCAGCATAGCCGCTGCGGCTATTCCCGGAATGACGAGGACCGGCGTAGCCGAAAGGCCCTGGGTGACGATGAACGGCACGGCGATGAGCGGCGTGAGCGCCCAACCGATATTGCCAGCAGCGGCAAACACGGCCTGAAACAACCCGTGCCGGTTGCCGCTCACGGAACCGATCATGGCCGCGGCCTGCGGATGGAAGGCGGCGGTGCCGAGACCGGAAAAGAGCGAGAAGGCGAACAGCGCGGCGTAATTGTCCGTTACGCCAAGGAGGCTGAGCATGATGGCCATCCAGATGGTGCCGACGTAGACCATCCAGCGCTGATTTTTGCGGTCCACAAGGTAGCCGAAAACCGGCTGCAGGACGGACGAAGAGAGGGTGAAGGCGGAGATGAGAAACCCTCCACGGCCCACGCTCATGCCTGCGGCCACAAGGAAGGGGAGAAGCGTCTGGATGAAGTTCATGTACCAGTCGTTGACGAGATGCGCCAGGGAGATGGCGACAATGGGCTTAAGTCTTGGGGGCTGTCCGGCCATCAGTCATTTTCCTTATGTGGATTCAGGTGGTTGAGCGCTGTAAGAAAACGGAGCACAGCGGAGAGCTCGGCCTCGCTGTAGCCTTCAAGGAGCGCGGCCTTGGACCGCCGGGCGGCGGCATGGCGGTGCGCATGCTCCTCGGCCAGACGACTGCCTGTCTCTGTAAGCCTGTAATAGATCTCTTTGTTATTGCCAGGCAGGCGATAGCTTTCGATGAGCCGCTTGGACAAAAGCCGTTTGGCTATCTTGCTGATCGCGCCACGGGTCATGGCCATCTGCTTGGCCAAGCGGGTGACATTGGCGTGTTCAAGCTCAACAATCCAGGCGACGCAATGGACCTCGGCCAGGGTGAGCCCGCCTTGGACCACGCTCAATCCATGCCGCAAGAGTTCCGTGCGCTCCTGCACGCGGGTGAGCGCATCAAGTATCTGCTCGGTCAGTTCCATCCGTCCTCCATTGCTTTTTTGTTTCCTCGTAAACAAAGCTTCTCTAGTCCCACTTTGTTTCCGTGTAAACAAAAAAATGGGGCCTCCGCCCATGCAACCAGGGAGATGCGGATACCAAAAACGCTTACCCGGAACAGTCCTCCAATCCTTGGGAACAAGGATGCGCGAGGGCACACCGCACGCGTTGACTGGGTTCGCGCTTCACGCGCAGAGGGTTTCGGCGGGCGTCATGCGAGCAGGAAAATACCGGATATCAGCGGCAAGGGCCGCACGCTGGCATGTCCTCCGGTGACTGGCGCAATTGTGAGTGCAGCAATTCCAGAGCTTCAGGACGGCCGGACCTGGAAGCGGACAACAGACGCGCCAGCTCAAAGCGGGCCTGTCCCGCGGACGCGTCCAGCCTCCAGCGCAAACAGAAGCCTGCGGCTCCATCGTTGGTCAGCTCCCCGCGGGTGGACTCGCCTACAGCGTTACGCATTCTGCCTGTCGCCAACGGAGATTTGCCTGCCACGCAGGGACTTCCTTTGCTTCCCTTGGCCGATGGACCGGGGCGGCGCCCGTCCGCGCCCCTTTGGGCTGCGCTCACCGATCGGCAACAAAAAAAGGCGCTCCGGGTGAGGGAGCGCCTTTGGATGCTGGACGTGGTGCGTGTTTAGTCGGCCTGTGGCGCGGGCTTCTGGGAAGCGCCGATCTCCTGTTTGACCTCGGTGGCCACCTTGAAGAGGATGGTCACCACCAGAGCGCCAGTGCCGTAGATCATGAGGGAGACCAGCAGTTCCTTGGCCGTGGGCCAATAGGGGGTGATGGTCTCGAACGGCGTCGGGTTGAAGCCGCCGATCAAGAGGCCGAGGCCCTTGTCGATCCAGGTGGCGATGACCAGGATGGCCAGGGTCCAGGGCAGCAGCTTCAGGTTGTCGCGCAGGCGGGGCGGAATGAGCAGGGCCAGGCTGACGATGGCGAGCACGGCCGCGGTCCACATGAAGGGCACCAGTTCGTGGTGGCCGTGGGTGCCCGCGAACAGGTACACGATGGAGTGCTGGTGGCCGGGAATGCCCGAGTAGAAGGCGGTGAACACCTCGAGCAGGAAGAAGAACACGTTGACGCACATGGCGTAGGTGATGATCTTGGCCAGGGTGCCGATGGCCTCGGCGCCGGCCTTGAAGGTGGTCAGCTTCTCGGTGAGCAGGATGACCAGCAGCAGAATGGCGGGGCCGGAGCAAAACGCGCTGGCCAGGAAGCGGGCGGCCAGGATGGCGGTGAGCCAGTAGTGGCGGCCGGGCAGGCCCTGGTACAGGAACGCGGTGACGGTGTGGATGCTGAAGGCCCAGATGATGGAGACGTAGGCGAGCACCTTGCTCCACTTGGGATGCGGCAGGTGCTGGCGGTCGCACTCAAGGCAGGTCCAGCCCACAAGCAGGTTCAGGATAAGGTAGCCGTTCAGGACCACCATGTCCCAGAAGAGAATGGAGTTGGGCGTGGGGAACAGGACCACGTTGAGCATACGCTGCGGCTGGCCGATGTCGACCACGATGAAGCCCAGGCACATGACCACGGCCGCAATGGCCATGAATTCGCCGAAAATGACGAGGTCCTTGAACTTCTTGTAGTGGTGGAAGTAGTAGGGCAGCACGATCATGACGCCGGAGGCGGCCAGGCCGACCAGGTAGGTGAACTGGGCGATGTAGAAGCCCCAGGACACGTCGCGGCTCATGCCGGTGATGGTGAGGCCTTCCATGAGCTGGTTGACGTAGGCGGCGGACGTGCCGCCGATCAGGACCAGCAGGAAGCCGACCCACATGTAGTATTTGGGAGTACCTTTGAGTGCTTTTTCGAGCATGACCGCCCCCTAAATGATGTAGTAGACGCCCGGTTCGGTGCCGAGCGACGGCTTGCGCCGGATGGTGTAGTGCTCGCGCAGCAGCTTGCGCACCTCGGAATTGGGATCGGAGAGGTCGCCGAAGACCACCGCTCCGCCCGAAGCCTCGACACAGGCGGGCTGCTTGCCCTGGGCCAGGCGCTCCACGCAGAAGTTGCACTTCTCCACCACGCCGCGCATACGGGTGGGGAACTCCTTGTTCAGATTGGCGAGGTCCAGGTGCTTGCGCGGCTCCATGAAGTTGAAGCTGCGCGCGCCAAAGGGGCACCCGGCCATGCAGTAGCGGCAGCCGATGCAGCGGTGATAGTCCATGGCGACGATGCCGTCGGGCCGCTTGTAGGTGGCCTGGGTGGGGCACACGCGCACGCAGGGGGCGTTGGTGCAGTGGTTGCACAGCAGGGCGAACTGGCGCTGTTCAAGCGCCTCGTCCATGTAGTTGTTGGGCTGGTCGAAGCCCTGCTCGAAGCCAGCGGCCCAGATCCACTTCACTTCCTGCTTGCCGGGGATGTTCGGCACGTTGTGCGCGGCGTGGCAGGCCTTGGCGAGAACCTCGATGGCCTCCTTGGTGCCGCACTTCTTGGTGTCGATGACCATGCCCCAGCGCTTGGCCTTCATGGCGGCGGGGCCGTCCTTGATGCCGGTGGCGGAGGCGGCCAGGGCGCCGCCCGCGGAAGCGGCGCACAGGCCCGCGGCGGCCACGCCCATGAACTTCAGGAAGTTTCTTCTGGTGTGGTTCATTTCTTCAACCCCTCCGGCTGGATGTGGCAATCCCAACAGTAGGGGGAGACGGCCGCGTCGTTGTGGCACTTGTCGCAGAACTCCGCCTTGTTGGTATGGCACTTCATGCAGGTCTTCTGCAGGCTCATTTCAAACGCCTTGCCCTTGCTGTTCACGTACACACGCTGGCCGTCGCGCAGGGCCCAGTCGCGCCACTGGTCAAGCAGCTGCATGTGCTTGGTGCGCATGAACTCCTTGCTCTCGATGCATTCCTTTTCGTTTTCCGGCATCTTGAGCTTGGGCTGCGAGTAGGCCGCCTTGCCCGCGTTGTAGGCGAACGGGGCCAGGAAGATGGCCAGGAAGACCACCAGTCCGGTGATGATTTTACCGCCGTTGTACAGTTTCATCTTATTCCTCCTCCATGCCGGGCAGGGGCTCCTGGCGAAGGTTCATGGTGCGCTCTCCCTCGCCGTCGAGGATCAGCGCGTTGGCCACCAGCTCGTGCAGGCCGGTGATCTTGACGCCCGGCGCCCAGTAGTCGGCCAGGGGGATCAGCGTTGCGCGGTCGATGGCGCACACGCAGGCCATGGTGTTGACCCCGTGTTTCTCCTGCACGTAGCGCAGGGCGTTGCCTCTGGGCAGGCCGCCGCGCATACGGATGTCCATGATCTCGTCGGTGTTGAGGCCCGAGCCGCCCGCGCAGCAGAAGGTCTGTTCGCGGATGGTGTTGGCGGGCATTTCGTAGAAGTTGTCCACCACGTTCTGCAGCACGTAGCGCGGCTCGTCCAAGAGGCCCATGGCGCGCGCCGGGTTGCACGAGTCATGGAAGGTGGCGATGATGTCCGAGTTGCGGCTCTTGTCGAGCTTCAGCTTGCCGTGCTTGATGAGGTCGGCGGTGAACTCGGCGATGTGGACCATCTTGGTCTGCTTGGCGTTGTGGAACACCGTGCCGGTGATGGGCGAAACCGGGGTCTGCATCTGCGGCCCCTGCAGCTCGCCGTTCATGGTGTCCATGTACTGGTTGATGACGCGCCACATGTGGCCGCACTCGCCGCCCAGTATCCACTTGGCCCCCAGACGGTTGGCCTCGGCGTACATTTTGCCGTTCAGGGCCTTCATGGTCTCGGAGCTGGTGAACAGGCCGAAGTTGCCGCCCTCGGAGGCGTAGGTGGAGAGCGTGTAGTCCAGCCCGATGGCGTCGAAGAGCATCAGGTAGCCCATGAAGGTGTAGATGCCCGGGTCAGCGAAGACATCGCCGGAGGGGGTGATGAAGATCACCTCGTGGCCCTTTTCGTTCAAGGGCACGTTCAGGCGCTTGCCGGTGATGGTCTCGATGTCGTCGACCATGAACTCGACGATGTCCTTGAAGGCGTGCGGCTGGATGCCCAGGTGGTTGCCGGTGCGGGTGCAGTTGGCCACCGGCTCCAGGATCCAGTTGATGTTGATGCCCACCAGGTGCAGCAGTTCGCGCGCCATCATCGTCACCTCGGCGGTGTCGATGCCGTAGGGGCAGAAGAGCGAGCAGCGGCGGCACTCGGTGCACTGGTAAAAGTAGAGGAACCACTCCTTGAGGACGTCCTCCTCCATGACGCGCGCGCCGGTGAGCTTGCCCAGGATCTTGCCGGCCAGGGTGAACTCCCCGCGGTAGACGGAGCGCATGAGCTCCGCGCGCAGGACTGGCATGTTCTTGGGATCGCCGGAGCCGATGAAGTAGTGGCACTTGTCGGCGCAGGCGCCGCAGCGCACGCAGATGTCCATGAAGATCTTGAGCGAGCGGTACTTGTCCAGGCGCTCGCGGAAACCGTTCATGACGATTTCCTTCCAGTTGGGAGGCAGCTTCCAGTCCTGGTCGCCGGGGCTCCACTCGCGCGGGTTGGCGAACTGGCCCGGAATCTCATGCATCAGGTACTCGACCTTGTCCGCCTTGGCGGGATAGGCCCAGCGTCCGGGCGAGAAATCGTTGGGCAGCTCCATCCAGTTGGTGGCTGGCGGAGTGTAGTTGATACTCTTGAGCATCTCATCGGGTTTGATGATTTTTGCCATGTCTTCTCCTCGCGGAAAAAGTTTGTTGCGCTAAGGTCCGGGGGGCTGGTGAGCCGCTACGCGGCCTCCTCCGGGGTCTTCTCCAGGGGCAGGCCAGCCTCATGCATGGGCTCGCGGAACTCGTTCTCGTAGGCCTCGTAGCTGTGCGGCTTGATGTTCGGGTCGTTCCACACATTCTCGTAATGCACCATGCGGGTATTGTTGGTCATATTACGTGTGGGGGACAGGAACACGCCGCCCATGTGCATCAGCTTGGAGAAGGGGAAGTACACCAGCAGAGTGCTCACCAGGAAGAGGTGGACGAAGAAGCTCACGTCCACCCCGGCGGGGACCTTGTAGTTGAAGGCCACCAGGCCCATGACCACGTCCTTGATGGACATGATGTCCACCTTGGCGATGTAGCGCATGTACACGCCGGAAAGCGCGATGCCGAGGATGAGGAACAGGGGGAAGTAGTCGTTCACAAGCGAGATGAAGCGCACCTTGGCGTCGAAGAAGCGGCGCAGAAGCAGCAGGGAGACCCCGCCGATGAGCAGCAGGTCGGAGATGTAGATGGTCGGGGTCAGAATCTGCAGGATGCTGTCGAAATAATCCAGCGTGGCGATGGGCGTGGGCACGGGCTGCATGAACAGGCGCATGTGGCGGATGACGACGATGAGGAAGCCGTAATGGAACAGGATGGCGAAGAGCCAGAGCCACTTGGCCGAGACATAGGCCACGATGGGGTTCTGGCCGTCGTCGTGCTTGAGCACGGTCTTGGTGTTGCGGAACAGGGAGCGGAAGGTCAGCACCTCAAGGGCCATGCGGACGAAGGTCTGCGGGCCGGTGGAGGGGTTGTCCCACTTGTTCTGCTTGATCCAGTCGAGCGACTGCTGCTGCCCGCCGGTGGTGGGGATGCTGAAGGGCACAGGGCGTCTGGCCCAGGAGATGATCTTGCACGCGAACCCGACCAGAAAAATGATGAACGCCGTGCCGGGAATGCAGTACGCGAAGATGGTTTGCATCTGTGCCGCGCCCGCCCCCACAGTGGCGATCACCACCAGGGCCAGGACCATAAGGAGTGAGAAGATCGCTTTCATCTGCCGTCACCTCGCTTGTAGTTTGGCCGCCCCGCGGCGTTCCGCCGGGTGCGCCCTGCCATGAAAAACTACACGGCCTTGGGGGCCGCAACGTCCGATTTCATGAGGTTGGCCCTGCGCACGATGTTTTTGTGCGCACGCTTGACCTCCTCCACGCGCATCCGCGCGACCTGGTCGCGCGAGGCGACATAAAGGTCGAAAGCCATGACCGCGAGGTTGTCCACGCGGGTCTCAAAGGCCAGCAACTCGGCAAGCTCGCCGCGGGACGCCAGGGACTCGGCGAATTCCTGGCGCAGCAGCTTCTTGAGCAGAAAGACAAAGGAAATAGCCTGACTGGGCGAAAAATCCTGCACCGCGCGGATCTTGACGATCATGTCCAGCGCGCGCGCCACGGCCTCGGCGTCGTTCCATTCAAGCAACAAGGGGATGAGCTTCGCAGTGGAATCGAGGATGCTGTGGCCCACCGGGTTGGTGAACGCGTCGCGGTTCTTGCGCCACACCACCTGGGTCTCGGCCGGATATGTCGCAAGGATAAGGTCGGCCCATTTCCCCGCCAGTTCGTCCTTGCGTTCGGCTATCGCCTCATGCAGCCCCATGCGCCCCCCAGGTATAGACCGTAATGACAGACGCCCGCCCGCTCCCCCCCCACCGGGAAGCCGACACGACGCACTTGACGCTATTGTGAATAAGGGAACAATACTTCGCGTCTCTATTCCAGACTCCCCCCGAAACGTCAAGCCGTTTGTCCAGGAAAACCCGCTACTGTTGAGCAATTCGGCAAGGGCGACAAAGCCGTGCGCGCTGGGGGGGTGCTGTGCACGCTGCGCAGCGACATGTGCCGAAAATTGCACATCGCTTCCTGCACATGCGGCGCTGCGGAATCGGACAACAATCGGAAAAGATTATGTTTTCATTTTTGGCACGGCGTTTGCCACAGCGGGTGTGTGTGCAGAGCGTTTTGTGCACAGCCGGGGACGGAGGTTCCGCTCTTCCACCTCCGTCCCCGCCTTCCCCAAGCAGCGTTCAAGGAGGCACCACGCAATGTCCCGCCGCCCCGTCCGACCCCGCGCCATAGCCATAGCCAGGCCCGCGCCGTATTCCGGCCCAGGGCACCTCGTCATCCTCGCCGCCTTGGCCGTTCTTGCGCTGCTGCTGTTCTCCGGCCAGGTCCGGGCGCACGCCACGGAAACGCTCCTCCCGGCGGAGTCCGCGCCCATCCCGGCCCATCAACGCTAGCCCCCATCCCCTCCGGACGGACCGCACATGCCGTCCGGGGGGCCGTGGCGGGCTATCGCGACGTGAACCCTTCGATCTGCATCTTGTAGCCGACGATGCCCTGGACAATGCCCTGTGCCAAGGTCTTGAGGTAGGCGTCGCTCTTCAACCGCGCGGCCTCGGTCTTGTTGGTGATGTAGCCGATCTCCAGCAGGACCGAGGGCATCTTGGCGCCCATGAGCACGTAGAAGGGCGCCTCGCGGTGGCCGTGGTCCACCACGCGCCACTTGCCGCGCATGACGGAGAGCCCGTTCTTGTGCACCGCGCGGGCCAGGTCCACGCTTTCCTTGATCTTCGAGGTCAGCATGAGGTCGGTCAGGATCATCTGCAGATCGCTGATGTTCTTGCCCGTGGCCACGGCGTTCTCGCGCGCGGCCACGCGCACGGCGTCGGGCGTGCGGGCCAGGTTCAGGCTGTAGGTCTCGAACCCCTGCATGGTGGGATCGGTATGGGCGTTGCAGTGCACGGAGACGAACAGGTCCGCCTTCTTGCCGTTGGCCAGGGCGGTGCGCTCCTCCAGGGCCAAAAAGTCGTCCGTGGTCCGGGTGTAGAGCACCTTGAACCCGCGCTGCTTGAGCATTTTTCCCAAGATGAAGGCCATGCGCAGGTTCACGTCCTTTTCGTTCAGGCCGAAGCCCTGCGCGCCGGGATCCTTGCCGCCGTGCCCGGCGTCCACCATCACCGTGCGCACGGTGAGCCCCAGCTGCTCCACCAGGTTGGCGGCCAGTTTTCTGCGGCTGCCCTTGGGAGCCTGGAACGCGGGGACATCGTCCTCCGCGGCGGGTGGCGGCGGAGCGGCGGCCTTGGCCTCGCGGGTGCCGAAGGCGTCGATGACCAGGCGGAACGGGGCGTCCAGCACGGTGACGCGATAGTCGTTGAGCTCGCTGAACTCCATGACCACGCGCAGGGCCTCGCCGTCCCTGGGGGCCACGCGCACCCCGCGCAGGATGCCGCCATGGGGATCGATGTCGTCGGGCAGGCCGGGTTTCGGTCCAGCGCCCAGCAAGTCCACGTACACGCGTCCGGCGACATCCTTGCCGCCGGGGCTCTCCAACAGCTGGTAGCGGTACTTCACGCGGGAGTCGAGCTCCAGCACCACGCGCGCGCTTTTGGGCGCGTTCTTGATGCGCACCTCCAGCAGCTCGGCCTTGCCAGAGGCGCGGGAATCGCCGTGCCCCGCCTGCGGCGCGGCGGCCTGTGCGGGCGCAGGGGGTTCGGCCTTGCGCGCAGCGGGGACCAGGGCCGCCTTCTGCGCCCGGACCGCCGCAGCCTTGGCTGCGCGTGAACGCGGATAGCCGCGCACGACGGCCTGGAAATCCGCCTTGGCCCCCTCGGGGTCGCCCAGGCGCTCCAGACGGATGACGCCCCGGTGCAGCAACGCGTCCGGGGCGAGGATGTATTTGGGAAAGCGTTCCGCACACTGGCCAAAGGTGTCTGCGGCCTTGGCCCAGTCGGCCTTGCGCTTGGTCAGCTTGGCGGTCTCCTGCTGCACGCGCGCCAGAAAAAAGCCCGCCTTGGCCCCGTCCGCCCCGGCGGGACGGACCTTTTGGGCCTGCTCCAGCTCGGTTTCGAGCGTGCGCAACACCTCCAGGGAAATCTTCTTGCGCGCAAGCAGGGTCTGGAAGCGGCGCACCGGCGCATCGGCCGGATGCTCGTCGGCCTTGGCCTGGGCTTTGGCGGCCGCGTGGGCCTGGGCCAGGGGCAAGAATCCCGCGCACAGCGCCAGGGCCAGCAGCAGCAGTGCCATCACCTGTGCGCGCCCCGCGCCCTGTCCCGTGCGTCCCAGCATGTTCCTCCGGCCGTATGGGCGGCGCGGCGGGCGCACACCTCGGCTCGCGCATCTTTGCAGGGAATCTACAAAAAGTCCAGAAAGAGCTTCGGCGCCCCTCCAAAGGCCACAGGAAGCCTTGACCCGCGGCGTGCGGCAAGGGTACCACCCGGCCATGCGCATCCCTGAGCTCCTGCTGCCCTGCGGCGACATGGAATCCCTGGAAACGGCCCTGCTCTACGGCGCCGACGCCGTGTACCTGGGAGCCGACGGCCCCAACCTGCGCGCCGGGGCGGCCGGGTTCTCCGGTCCGAACCTGGACAGCGCCTGCACCCTGGCCCGCGCGGCCGGGGTGCGCGTGTACGTGTGCCTGAACGCAAGCCCCCGCGAGCAGGACATGCCGCTGGTGCGCCAGGGCCTGGAGCAGGCGGTGGAGGCGGGAGCCGACGGACTCATCGTGGCCGACCCCGGCGTGGCCCGCCTGGCCATGCGCCACGCCCCGCGCATTCCCCTCCACATCAGCACGCAAGCCAACACGCGCAACGCCGAGGCCCTCGCCTTCTGGCGCGACATGGGCGCCGTGCGGGCCAATCTGGCGCGGGAATGCTCCGCCGCGGAGGTGGCCGCGCTGGCCCGCGCCCGCGACGCCCATCTGCCCGGCTTCGGTCTGGAAATCTTTGTCCACGGAGCGCAGTGCACGGCCCTTTCCGGGCGTTGCCAGCTTTCCGCCCACATGGTGGAGCGGGCCGTGAACCAGCCCGGCCGCACGGCGTCCATGGGGGCTTGCGCGCACCCCTGCCGCTACGAGTACCGTCTGCGCGCCGTGGTGGAGGAGCGCAAGCGCCAGGGGCACGACGCCTGGGAGGTGCTGGAACGCTGGACCGACGACGCCGATGCGCCCGGCCAGGCGCCCTGGACGCAGTACTTTGCGCCACAGGACCTGTGCCTGCTGTGGCAGACGCCCTGGCTGGCCCGCCTGGGCCTGGACGCCCTCAAGGTGGAGGGACGCACGCGCAGTTCGGCCTATCTGGCGGTCACGGCCGATGCCTGGCGCTATGCCCTGGACTCCTTGGCGGCCGGAGCCTTCCGCCCGCGCGAGGCGCTCTCCGAGCTGCGGCACGCGGCCACTCGGCCCCTAACGGCCGGACTTTTCGGCGCCGACGCCAGGCGGCCGATTCCCGGCCTGGACCGGCTTTCCCCCCGCAGGCCGCCCATGCTGCGCGTTCTGGCGCGCGCCGGGGCGGACGACGCCTGGGCCGTGGAGCTCAAGGGATCCCTGGACACCCGCCGTTCGGAGGGGCTGACCATCATCGAGCCCGGCCTCTCGCGCCCGGTGCTGCCGCCGGGGAGCTTCCACCTGGAGCATGGCCCGGATTCCGCCACGCCCGGCCTGCCCGCCCAGATGGGACATCCGGGGATGCGCGCGGTGCTCCGGGCGGCGCATCCGGCCCTGCGCCCCGGCATTTTCGCCCGCTGATCCCGAACCGGCCTTTCCCCCTTGGCAACGCTTGAACACCTGATGTATGCTTACCGCAAAAGGAGGACATCATGGGCGGAACCGTGACCATCAACGAGGACGAGTGCATTGGCTGTGAAACCTGCTGCGAGCTGGCCCCGGCCGTTTTTCAGTTCGACGCCGACTCCGGCAAGGCCAAGGTGGTGAATCCCACCGGCGCCCCGGCCGACGAGATCCAGGCGGCCATCGACGCGTGCCCGGCGGGCTGCATCGCCTGGGAGTGACCCCGCGCGGCTGGTCTGGGGCGGCCTTTCAGCGGACCGCCTCGGCCAGCGCCGCCAGCCCTTCCGGGTCCAGCAGCCGCACGCTGGGGCCAGATGTCTCGATGAGGCCCTGATCCGACAGCTTCTTGAACGCGCGGGACAGGGTCTCCGGGATGGTGCCCAGATAGGCCGCGATCTGGCCTTTGGGCAGGTCGAGGACCAGTTCGTCCGTGTGTTGCGCGGCCCGCAACAGCAGCAGGTACCCGGCCAGGCGCTCGGGCACCTCCTTGAGGCTCAGCTGGGCGATCTGCCCTACGAAGCCGCGCAGCCTGGCGGACAACAGCGCCATGACCCCAAGGGCCAGCTCCGGGTCGCGGCGCAGCACCTCCACGAAGCCCTTGCGCGGGATGGTCAGCAGCACGCTGTCGTCCAGGGTCTGGGCGCTGGCGGGGTAGGTCTTGCCCTCGAACACGGGCACCTCGGCAAAGGCCTCGCCCGCGCCGAACACGTGCAGCACCTGCTCCTTGCCCGATGGCGCGGAACGATAGATGCGCACCTTGCCCGAAACCACGGCATAAAAGTGTGTGCCCGGCTGCCCGGCCTCGAACAGAATCTGTCCGGCCGCAACGCGCTTGAGCTGGGCGATCTCGGCCAGGGTGGCCAGCTGCGCCTTGGGCAGGCCCTCGAAAAGCCGCACCCGGGCCAGCGCGGCGAGCTTGTCCTGTTCCATGCAGCCTCCGGTTTGTGGAGATGCGCGAGCATAGCCGGGCCAGGGCTTCGGCGCAAGGCTTGGCGGGCACCTCGCGCGCCCGGCTTCCGGTCCGGCGCTCAGCCCCCGTTCCCCGGCTCCGCCTCCGGCTCAGGTCCTGGCGCATACTCCAGCACGTCGCCGGGCTGGCAGGAGAGTTCGCGGCAAATGGCCGCCAGGGTGGAGAAGCGGATGGCCTTGGCCTTGCCGGTCTTGAGGATGGAGAGATTCTGGGCGGTGATGCCCACGGCGGCGGCCAGATCCTTGGAAGCCACCTTGCGCCGGGCGAGCATCACGTCCAGGTTCACGATTATGGGCATGGCGCGGCCTCCGGGCTAGATGACGAGATCCTGTTCTTCCTTGAGCTTGCGCGCCTCGTCCATGACCCAGGAGGCCAGGATCACCACCACCCCGGTAAGGGCCTCGGTGAAGGTGGCGCTGTCCAGGCCAACGGAGACCATGTGCCGCCCCGGAGGATTGTCCATGGTCAGGATGAGGGTGCTGAGGCTGCCATGCAGCACGCGCAGGCCCTGCACGGCCAGCAGGGTCCAGCCCAGCCGCCGGATGAGCCCGGTCGCCCCGGCGCTGAACACCTCGCCCCGGCTGAAACGGCCGAACAGCCCGGCCAGGCAGGCCAACCCGTACATGCTGGCCGCCCCCGGCAGCATGGAGGACGCGAACCCGAGCGCCTTCATGAGCGGCGTCACCGGACCGGCCATTTCCGGAAGCTGCCCCCAGCCCAGCCCGAACAACGCGCTGAACCCCAGGGGCGGCGTTTCCAGCACGCGTTCGAAAAAGGCCCAGCCCAGGCCGTGCAGCACCGGCACCAGGCCGACGCCAATCAGAAACAGCACCCGCAGCCGCCTGCTCATGCGTTGGATCTTGTCCATGTCGCCCTCCTGCGCTGCTTTGCGCGACATCATGCTTCGACTATTAATCATCGTTTGTCAATCATTATTTTTTGAACGACAAGAATTATGCACCAGCAATGCAAACATGACCCAAGTCAAGGCGCGCTGGCCGGAACCAGTGCAGGATGTCTCCGCGCCCGACCTGGACCACAGCACCCTCCACGGAGACGCCCGCCCATGACGCACCTGTCGGCCAAACCTTCGCCCATGACGCCTGCCGCCCTCGTGGCCCTGGCCCTTTTGCTGCTGGCCGCCCATGCCCTGCGCCGGGGAGACTGGAGCCTGTGCGCGGCCCTGGCCGCCCTGCCCCTGCTGTTGTTGTCGCGCCAGGGCTGGACGCGGCTTGTGGTCTCGGCCGTGCTGCTGCTGGGCGCGGCGCAGTGGCTGGCGGCCGGGACGCAGTTCGCGCAGGTGCGCCTGGCCTTGGGCGAACCCTGGTTGCGCCTGGCCCTCATTCTCGGCTCTGTGGCGGCCGTAAGCCTGGGCTGCGGCCTGTGGCTCCTGGGCGCCCGGGCCAGGGCGCTGTTCCCCAGGGGCGCGGCCATGGAACTGCCCCAGGCGGCGGCCTTCCTGCTCACGGCCGGACTGCTGGCCCTGGCGCGGGGCAAGGCCAGCGTGCCCGTGCTTCTGGCGGACCGTCTGCTGCCCGGTTCGGGCTGGCTGGCGGTGCTGGCCCTGGCGCTCTACGCGGCCTGGCTGGCCGGGCGCTTCACCCATCCGGACCACGGCCCCGGCGAACACCGGCGGCTCCGGCCGCGCATCTGGGCGCTGTTCTCGGCCGTTTTCTTCCTGCAACTGGCCCTCGGGCTCTCCGGCCTCACGGAGCTGCTCATGACCGGACGGCTGCACCTGCCCGTGCCCGCGCTCATCGCCGCAGGGCCGCTGTTCCGGGGCGAGGGCCTGTTCATGCCCGTGCTGTTTGCGTCCACGGTGCTCCTGGTGGGTCCGGCCTGGTGCAGCCACCTGTGCTACATCGGCGCCTGGGACGACCAGTGCTCGCGGGCGCGGGGCGCTGCGCGGCCCCTGGTCCTTTCCCGCGCCTGGACCGTGGGCGGCAGGCTGGCCGCCCTGGCGTTGACCTGCGGCGCGGCCCTGGGGTTGCGCCTTTCCGGCGCGCCCGCTTCGCTGGCGGCGGGGCTGGCGGCCGCCTTCGGCCTGGCGGGGGTGGGGGTCATGCTCGCGGCCTCGCGCCGCGCCGGGGCCATGGTCCACTGCACGGCCTTCTGCCCCATCGGCCTTCTGGGCAACCTGCTGGGCAGGCTCACGCCCTGGCGCATGTCCATCCGCCTTCAAACCTGCACCCGCTGCGGGGCCTGCGCGCTGGCCTGCCGCTACAGCGCCCTGTCCCCGGAAGACATCGCATCCGGGCGGCCCGGCCTCTCCTGCACGCTCTGCGGCGACTGCGTGGCCGCCTGCCCGCACGATTCCATGGGCTACCGCTTCCCGTTCCTTTCGCCAGCCGCGGCCAGGGCCGTTTTCCTGACCCTCGTGGCGGCGCTGCACGCCGTGTTCCTGGGCGTGGCGCGCATCTAGCCGCCGTGGCGCCGCGGCCCGGCCGCCCTCGACGCGGGACGCGCCTTCTGGCATCATCCCCCCTGCGACGCGCGCCCGCGCCGCGCCAGACCGCCGGAGACCGCCCATGTCCGTTTTCCACCGCCAGCGCCCCCACGGCCTATCCCCACGCTCCCCCCTTGCGGCCGCCCTGCTGCTGGCCGTCTGCGCCCTGGCCGCGCTGCCGGGCTGCGCCCGGCCCGCCCCCACGGACACGCCCATGGGAGTAAGTTTCTTGCCCGAACCGGGCGAACTCATGACCGCCGCGGGCGACCGCCTTTCCCCAGAAACCTTCATGGAGCGGAGCCGCACCGCGGCCTACGTGCTGGTGGGCGAGTCCCACGGCGAGATGTGCGACCACCAGGCCGAGCGGCGCATCCTCTCCCTGCTGGCGCACCTGGGCCAGGGCCCGGCCGTGGGCTTCGAGATGGTTCCGGCCAAGAACAGCGCCGTGCTGCGCGACTTCGCCGCCGGGGCGTTCCCGTCCTCGGAACTGGAGCGCCGCCTGGACTGGGGCAAAACCTGGGGGCACCCGTTCCCGGGCTATCTGCCGGTGTTCGAGGAGGCGCGGCGCTGGAAGCTGCCCATGGCAGGCCTCAACGTGCCGCCGGAGGTCATCCGCAGGCTCTCGGCCGCGGCCATGGACAACGCCACGGCCAGCGACACCTTCGACGGCCCGGTGGCGGCCCTGGCCCCGGAGGACCGCGCCCAACTGCCCAAACGCATCATCGAGCCCGCGCCCGAACAGCTGGCCTTCCTGAAGGAGGTCATGGCCGGGCACCCCAAGGGCCGCGACCCTGCCGACGGACGGCAGCTGGCGCGCTTCCTGCTCATCCAGAGCGTGTGGGATTCGGCCATGGCCGAGACCGCCGTGGCCCTGCGCCGGGAGAGCGGGCGGCAGGTGCTGGCCTTCGCGGGCGCGGCGCATGTGGAGGGCGGCCTGGGCATCGCCCGGCGCATACGGGTGCTGGACCCCGGCGCGGAGATTCTGCTGGTCTCGCCCTGGCGGGGCGACGAACTGGACCCGGAGGACGCGGCGGTGCGCGTGTACTGCCCGCTGCGCTTCGAAAGCCGCATGGGCATGGTGCTGGAGCACCGGATTTTCGGCGAGAGTTCGCAGGTGCTGGTGCGCGAGGTGCGGCGCGGCTCACGGGCCGAGGCCGCGGGCCTGCGCCCCGGCGATGTGGTGACGCGCGCGGGCGGCTACCGCATGAACGCCCTGAACGCCCTGCATCTGGCGGGCAGCGACGCTTACCGCCACAAGAGCAATCTGGTGCTTGAGGTGCGGCGCGGCCGGTCCTGCCTGACGGTGGACCTCGGTCCCCTCGGCCAGACGGGCCAGACGGGCCAGGCGGCCGCGGCCGCACCCGCCGGAACCGTGGGCGCGGAAGCCGCGCCCACGCGGGAGACGCCCTAGCCATGCCCGAACTGCCCGAGGTGGAAACCATAGCCCGCACGCTGGCGCCGGAGGTGCTGGGCCGCACGATCCTCTCCGTGTGCGCGCCCGACCCCTCGGCCCTGCTGCCGGGCCCGGAGGCGTTCGCGGCCCTGGCCACTGGCGCAGTCATCCGCTCCGTGGGCAGGCGGGGCAAGCTGCTGCTCCTGGCCCTGGACCGGAACGGGCGCGACGGCGGCGACATCGCCGCGCACCTGCGCATGACCGGGCGCATTGTGGCCTATGCGCCGGGGCAGGAGCCGGAGCGCCCCCGCGCCGTGCTGGACCTCTCCGGCGGGGTGCGCCTGTGTTTCGCGGACGTGCGGCGTTTCGGGGCCATGCACGCCTTTGGCCCCGGAGCCATGGCCGCCTGGCCGTTTTACGCCAGCCTGGGGCCGGAGCCCTTTGCCCTGACCGAAAGCGCATTCCAGCACCGGCTCGGCGCGGGGCGCGCGCGCATAAAAGCCCTGCTGCTGGACCAGACCGTGCTTGCGGGCATCGGCAACATCTACGCCGACGAGTCGCTCTTCCGCGCGGGCATCCGGCCGGACACCCCTGCCTGTGCGCTCACGCCCCGCAGACGCACTGCGCTTTTCGCGGCCATCCAGGCCGTGCTGGCCCAGGCCATCGCGGAGAACGGCAGCTCCATACGCGACTACCGCGACGCCCACGGCGACGCCGGAGCCTTCCAGAACCATTTCCGGGCCTATGGCCGGGCCGGGCAACCGTGCCTGGACTGCGGGGAGCCCATGCGCTCCATGCGGGTGGCCGGGCGCACAAGCACCTACTGCCCGCACTGCCAGCCCGACCGCCGTTGACTCTCCCCCCTTTTCTTTCGCAGCGGCCCGGCGTAGGATGCCGCATCACTGCCCCCAGACCCACGGAGGAACGCCATGCACGAACGCCCAGAAGCCATCACCATGCGCGGCAACCCGCTCACCCTGCTTGGGCCGGAGATCCGCATCGGGCAGAAAGCCCCGGACTTCAGCCTCGTCACCAACGACATGGGCGCCGTCACCCTGGCCGACTACGCCGGGCTGGCCCTGGCGCTGGTCAGCGTGCCGTCCCTGGACACGCCCGTATGCGCGGTGGAGACCCGGCGCTTCAACGCCGAGGCCGCCAAGCTCGGCGCTGGCGTGCGCATCCTCACCATCAGCATGGATTTGCCCTTCGCCCAGAAGCGCTGGTGCGGAGCCATGGGCATCGACAAGGTGGAGACCCTCTCCGACCACCGCGAGGCCAGCTTCGGCCTGAACTACGGGGTGCTCATCAAGGAGCTGCGCCTGCTGGCGCGCGCCGTGTTCGTGGTGGACAAGGCCGGCACGGTCACCTACACCGAGCTGGTCAAGGAAGTGGGCGACGAGCCGTTTTATGCCGGGACGCTCACCGCCCTGGCCCAGGCCGCGTCCTGATCCGCCGCGCTTCCCCGCCAGAGAATAGCCGGGAGCACTCCCGGCTTTTTTTTGCGCCAAGCCCCACGCCAATCGCCTGGGGCTTGCAACGCGGCGCAAAAACAGCGTATGCACGCTCATGGACCGAAGCCCCGCCCTGCCCGTCCTGCTCGCCCTGCTGTGCTGCTGCACCGCGTGTTTGGCTGCGCGGCAGGCCCTGGCCCAGGCCCCGGAACGACCGCTGGTGCTCAATACCGATGGCGCGCCTCCCCACTCCCGCGACGACGGCTCCGGCTTCGAGGACCGCATCGTCACCGAACTGTTCCGGCGCATGGGGCTCGCCGTGCGGCTGGTGCGCCTGCCCTCCGAGCGCGCCCTGGCCAACGCCAACCAGGGCGTTGACGACGGCAACTACGTGCGCGTGGCCGGGCTCTCGGCCCTGTATCCCAACCTTGTCATGGTGCCCGAGCCCATGAGCGAGTTCGCCTTCACCGCCTTCACCCGCGATGCGGGGCTCAAAAGCGCCGCCTGGGAGGATTTGCGAATGCGCCGCACCGGCATCGTCACCGGCTGGAAACTGGCGGAGCGACACCTGGTCGGCGCGACGCAGCTCACCAGCGTACGCGACGAGGAAACCCTCTTCGCCATGCTGGCCAAGGGACGCCTGGATGTGGTGATCTCCAGCCGACACACCGGGCGCGAAGTGCTGCGCACGGGCGGCTACAAAGGCGTGCACGCCCTTGATCCCCCGCTCTCCACGCAGCCCATGTTCCTGTATATGCACAAGCGGCACGCGGGACTTGTGCCGCGTCTGACCGAAACCCTGCGCGCCATGCGCCGGGACGGGACCCTTGCGCGGCTCACGCGGGAGGGGCTGGCCGGGGCAGAGCAATGAACGCCCCGGCCTTCGCCGTCACCGCGCCGCTGAGCTCCCGGCTGCTCTGGCGCATCCTGCTGCTCTCGCTGGCGCTGACCATGCTGCTGGCCGGGCTGCGCGCCTGGTGGGAATACGCCGCCAAGCTCAAAGAGGCGGAGGGGCTGCTTGACGGCATCGTCTCCACCCAGGGCGATTCGCTGTCCAACAGTCTGTGGGCCATGGACACCGGGCAACTGGTTTTGCAGCTTGAGGGCATCGCCCGGCTGCAGGGAATGCGCCGGGCCGCTGTCATCGAAAACAGCCGTCTGCTGGCGGAAAGCGGCGCGCCGTCGAGTGCGCGGCGGCTGCACCGCGAGGCCCCCCTTGTGCGCGACCACGGCGGCAAACGCATTGTGCTGGGAACCCTGGTTCTTGAGGCCGATCTCGACCTGGCGCGGGCCCAGGCCCTGCGCGCGGCGGCCATCTCCATCGGTTTCAGCGTGTTCCTGGCCGGACTGGTGTCCCTGGCCATTTTTCTGCTCACGCGGTCCATGGTCTCGCGGCACCTGGTGGAGGCGGCCCGGCACTTCCAGGACCTGGACCTGGCCCCGGCCGGAACCCCGCCGCCCGCCCTGCGGCTGGACAAACGCTGGGCCGGGGACGAGCTGGACATTCTGGCCCTGGCGGTGAACCACATGCAGGAGCGCGTGGGCTCCTCCCGCTCCCAGGCCGAACAGGCCGACCGACAGGCCCGCAGCCTGGCCCGCTTCCCCGAAGAAAACCCCAGCCCCGTGCTGCGCGTGGACGCCCAGGGCACGCTCTGCTTCGCCAACCAGGCCAGCGCCTGCTTTCTGGACGCCATGGGCCGCACCATCGGGCAGCGGCTGGACGAACCCTTCCTCACGGAGACGCGTCTGGCGTTCGAGGCCGACTCCGTGCGGCAGTTCAGCGCGGCCTGCGGGAAGCGCAGCTTCGCCTTCGCCGCCCGGCCCGTGGTTCGCGACGGCTATGTGAACCTTTACGGCATGGACGTGACCGAGCGCGAAGAGGCCATGGCCGCCATGGCCCGCTCCCTGGCGGAGAAGGAGATCCTGCTCAAGGAGATTCACCACCGCGTCAAGAACAACCTGCAAATCGTCTCCAGCCTGCTCTTTTTGCAGATGGAATACGTCAGCACCCCGCGCGACCGCGAACTCTTCGCCGAAAGCCAGAAGCGCATCCAGGCCATGGCCCTGGTGCACGAGGAACTTTACGGCGCCCAGGACCTCTCCTCCGTGAACATGGCCGACTACGCGCCGCGCCTGGTGGAGCGCGTGCTGGGCGGGGCGGACGCGCCCGTGCGCCTGGAATGCGACGTGGCGGACATCCGCCTGCCGGTGACGCGCTCCATCCCCTGCGGGCTGATTCTGAACGAACTGACCATGAACGCGGTAAAACACGCGTTCCGCATCGACAAGGCCAACCACACGGCCGAGGGCGTGCTGCGGGTGTCCCTGCGGCGAAAGGACGGACGGCTGGCGCTGGAGGTGGCGGACAACGGCCCCGGACTGCCCACGGATTTCGACATCAGCGCCTCGCCCAGCCTGGGCATGACGCTTGTCTCAAGCCTCACCGAACAGTTGGACGGGACCATCGCCGCCGGGAACGCCCCCGGAGGCGGAGCGGTCTTCCGCCTGGAGTTTCCCGATGACCACGCCTGATGCAGGACTCAAGGTGCTCGTGGTGGAGGACGAGCGCATCATCTCCCTGGCCCTGTGCGCCCTTTTGCGCGGCCTGGGGCACCAGGTGCTGGGCTGCGTGCCAAGCGGCGAGCAGGCGCTTGAGCTGGTGGAGCGCCAACGCCCGGATTTGGTGTTCATGGACATTCACCTGGAGGGCGGGCTGGACGGCATCGCCACGGCGCGGATGCTGCGCGAACGCCAGGGGCCGCCCGTGGCCTTCACCAGCGCCTACACCGACGCCGCCACCCGCACCCGCGCCCAGGAGGTCGCCCCCCTGGCGTTCCTCTCCAAACCAGTGGCCAGGCAGGACATCATGCGGCTGATGACCACCCTTGCCCAACAGCCTGGAGCATAGCGCCCAGCGCGTTCCGGCCGACGCCGCCGACAGGGCCGGGGCAGCGCAAACCGGTCGTCGGCGAAACAGCAAGGAGCCCGCATGTCCAACGCCCCCCATCCCGTCCCCCCACCGGCCCGCCTGCGCGGCGTGAACCTGGGCGGCTGGCTGCTGCTGGAAAAGTGGATGACGCCAAGCCTGTTCCACGGTCTTGCGGCCACGGACGAGACCACCTGGTGCGCCGAACTGGGCGGCCGGGCCGAGGAGCGCCTGCGCGCCCATTGGAACGCCTTCATCACCCGCGAGGACTTCGCCTGGATCGCCGAACGCGGGCTGAACGCCGTGCGCATCCCGGTTGGGCACTGGGTCTTCGGCCCGCCC
The DNA here is from genome assembly GCF_900188225.1 of Humidesulfovibrio mexicanus. Classification (NCBI taxonomy): domain Bacteria; kingdom Pseudomonadati; phylum Thermodesulfobacteriota; class Desulfovibrionia; order Desulfovibrionales; family Desulfovibrionaceae; genus Humidesulfovibrio; species Humidesulfovibrio mexicanus. Next base: position 88,552 of record NZ_FZOC01000007.1, read on the forward strand.
TATCCCTATCACCCCAAGTACGGCGAGAACCGCACGCCCTTCGTCACAGGCGGGATCGAGGTGCTGGACCGCGCCTTCGACTGGGCGCGGGAATTCGGCCTGGGCGTGCTGCTGGACTTCCACGCCGCGCCCGGCTGCCAGAACGGCTTCGACAACGGCGGCATCAAGGACGTTGTGGAGTGGCACACCAAGGGCGAATATCTGGACCACTCCGTGGACATGCTGGGGCGGCTGGCCGAGCGCTACCGCGCCGAACGCGCCCTGCTCGGCATCGAGGTATTGAACGAGCCCAGATGGGACATCCCCACGGAGCTCTTGAAGGACTTCACCCTGCGCGCCTACGCGGCCATCCGCGCCCACTGCCCGCCAGAGCGCGCCGCCGTGGTCTTCCACGATGGTTTCCGGCCGCACACGGAGTATCTGGGCTTCCTGCAGCCGCCGCAGTTCCGGAACGTGCTTTTCGACATCCACCGCTACCAGTGCTTCAACCGCGAGGACCTGGACCTGGACATCCACGGCCACATGAAGAAGGCCGGTGACCTGTGGCGGCAGGAGGCGGAAGCCATCCGCCGGGAGCTCGCCCTGCCGTGCATCGTGGGCGAGTGGAGCCTGGGACTGAACCTGGAGGTGGTGTCCCTGTGGGCGGAAGGCCCCTACGACCACGCCCTCACGGGGCTGGACCCCTTCCGCACGGAGGTCTGCTACCGGGCTTACGCCGCGGCGCAACTCCTCGCCTTCGAGCATCACCACGGCTGGTTCTTCTGGAGCTACCGCACGGAAAACACGCCGGAGTGGTGTCTGCGCGAGTGCGTGGAACGAGGCTGGCTGCCGCGCCGCTTCCGGTAGCGGCGGGCAAAAGGGGCCGCACCCGCGGCGGGGAAGGGGGCGGCGTCCCCAAGGGCCATGCGCGCGCTGTCGGCCGCGCTACAGCGACAGCCGCGTCTTGGCGTCCGCATACGCCAAGCGCAGCCCTTCGGGCAGTCCGGTACGCGCCCGCCAGCCTGTGGCGCGCAGGCGCGAGATGTCCAGCAGCTTCTGCGGCGAGCCGTCGGGCTTGCCCGCATCGAACGCGATGTCGCCCGTGTAGCCCACGGCGTCGCGCACCAGTTCGGCCAGTTCGCGGATGGTGATGTCCGAGCCGATGCCGATGTTGACCAGCGGCGGCTCGAAGCGTCCGGTCTTGGTGTCGTCGCTGCCCAGCAGCGGCTCGTAGCGCTGCTCGTCAAGGCTCAGGAGATGCACACAGGCCTCGGCCATGTCGTCGCTGTACAAAAACTCGCGGCGCGGGCCTCCCGTGCCCCAGACCGTCACGCTGGGCGCGTCCGAGACCTTGGCCTCGTGAAACTTGCGGATGAGCGCCGGAATAACGTGGCTGTCCTGCGGGTGGTAATTGTCGCCCGGCCCGTAGAGATTCGTCGGCATCACGGCGAGATACCGCGTGCCATATTGCCTGTTGTAGCTCCAGCACATCTCGATGCCCGAAATCTTGGCCAGAGCGTAGGGCCTGTTGGTGGGCTCCAGCGCCCCGGTAAGCAGGTGCTCCTCGCGCATGGGCTGGGGCGCAAGCCGCGGGTAGATGCAGGACGAGCCGAGGAACAGCAGGCGTTTTACGCCATTCTGATAGGCGTTGTGGATGACGTTGAGCTGAATGGCCAGATTGATGCGGATGAAGTCGGCCGGGTAGGTGCTGTTGGCGATGATGCCGCCGACCTTGGCGGCCGCCAGGACGACGTATTCCGGCTTGTGCTCCTGAAAAAACGCCTGCACGGCCGGGCCGTCGGTGAGGTCGAGCTCCGCGTGAGTGCGCAGCAGCAGGTTGCCGTACCCGCGCGCCTGCAATTGCCGGACAATGGCCGAGCCCACAAGGCCCCTATGCCCGGCCACAAAAATGCGCGCGCTGCGGTCCATGGCGGCCCTATTCCTGGTGGTCGTAGGCGCTGAACCCGGAGCGCTTCACCAGGTCGTCGCGCTGGGCGGAATCCAGGTCGCAGCGCACCATCTCGGCCACCATGTCCGCAAAGGATGTCCGCGGCGTCCAGCCGAGCCGCTCCCGCGCGCGCCCGGCGTCCCCCAGCAGGGTCTCGACCTCGGTGGGCCGGAAATATCTGGGGTCGACGCGCACGATGGTCCGGCCCTGCCCGTCCACGCCCACCTCGTCCAGTCCCTGGCCCCGCCAGCTGATGTCCAGGCCCAGGGCCTTGGCCGCAGCGTTCACGAAATCGCGCACGCTGTACTGCACGCCCGTGGCGATGACATAATCCTCAGGCTGTTCCTGCTGCAGCATGAGCCACTGCATCTCCACGTAGTCGCGCGCGTGGCCCCAGTCGCGCAGGGCGGACAGGTTGCCGAGGTACAGGCAGTCCTGCAGGCCGAGCATGATGCGCGACAGGGCGCGGGTGATCTTGCGGGTGACGAAGGTCTCGCCGCGCACCGGGGACTCGTGGTTGAACAGGATGCCGTTGCAGGCATACATGCCGTAGGCTTCGCGGTAGTTGACCGTGATCCAGTAGGCGAAGAGCTTGGATACGGCGTAGGGGCTGCGCGGATAAAACGGCGTGGTTTCGCGCTGCGGAATTTCGCGCACCTGGCCGAAGAGTTCGCTGGTGGACGCCTGGTAGAACCGCGTCTTCTTTTCCAGGCCCAGGCTGCGGATGCCTTCAAGGATGCGCAGAGCGCCCAGGGCGTTCACGTCCGCCGTGTACTCCGGCATTTCGAAGCTCACCGCCACGTGGCTCATGGCCGCGAGGTTATACACCTCGTCGGGCTGGCACTGCTGGAGAATGCGCACGAGATTGGCGCCGTCGGTAAGGTCGCCGTAGTGCAGGACAAAGCTGCGGTCGGCAAGGTGCGGGTCCTGGTACAGATGGTCCACGCGGTTGGTGTTGAACAGGGAGGACCGGCGCTTGACGCCATGCACCTCGTAGCCCTTCTTGAGCAGCATCTCCGCCAGCAGAGCGCCGTCCTGGCCCGTGACGCCAGTGATCAGCGCGACTTTTTTCCCCATGTTCGCTCCCTCGCAGATCGCGCGCCTGCGCCAGGTCCCGGCGCGGCCGACTCGTTCCTGCCCGCATCTGGACACGAACGCTTGGATCCCCGTCCTTGCGGGCCCGTCCTATACCGTGTCCCGGCGCCGAAGGCCAGCTCCCGCGTAAGGCGTCAAGGGCCGGGCCCGCCCGGTCGGAGCGCCTAGGCCGCGCCGTTGCCGTTTTCCGCGCGCCGCTCTCCAAAAAGCACCTTGGTCTCGGCAAGACGGTGCAGGGTAAGAGTGCGGTGGTGCAGCCTGGCCAGGTCTGGGTGGAAACTGATGTTCAGCACCGTGGCCCCTGGCAGTTCGCGGAAGAGCATCTCAAAAATCCCCTGCTCGCCCTCGGGGTCGAAGGCGTCCGTTGCTTCCTCCAGGAACAGCCAATCCGGGCGCAACAACAGTGCGCGGGCCAGCCCCAGCTGCTGCTGGGCGCGTTGCGGCAGGGCCTGTTCCCAGGCGTCGGTCTCGTCCAGGCGCTGGGCCAGGCGCGAAAGCCCCACCTTTTCCAGCGCGTCCAGCACGGCGGTTTCGGGGAACTCCGCCGCAGTCCTTGGGTAGCAGAGCGCCTCGCGCAGGGTGCCCTCCGGGAAAAAGGGCCGCTGCGGCACGAAAAGCATACTTCCCTCATCCGGCAGGCGAAGCTCCCCCCCGCCCCAGGGCCACAGCCCGCCCAAGGCCTTGAACAACGCCCCGGTGACCGCCGGATCGCCTGTGACGAGCACCCGCTCCCCCCGCGCGATGCGGGCGTCTACGCCTTCCGCCAGCACCCGGCCCGAGGGCTCTGCCAGGCACAGCTCCGTCATGGCCAGGACAGCGCCGCCACGGGAGAGGCCGAGGCGCGCCTCGCCCGGAGCCTGCGCGGCCCCGTCCAGGCTCTGCATGTCCTCGTGCAGCGACAGCACGCGCTCGGCCGAGGCGCGGCAGCGGGCGATTTCGCCGATGTTGTCCACCGGCCAGGACAGGGACGAGGTGAGCTGCTGGAAGGCCTGGGCCGCCTGCATGAGCAGCCCCAGGGTCATGGTTCCGGCGATGTACTGCGGCGCGGCCACCAGGATAGGCAACACGGGCAGGAGCGAACCGTAGCCGGTGCCGAAGGTGATGAGGCCCAGGTAGGCCATGGATTGCTTGTGCCAACCGCGCACCACCTGCAAAAAGCGCCGCGCCGCGCCCTGCCGCTCCAGCCCCTCGCCGCGCATGAGGGCGATGGCCTCGGCGTGCTCGCGCACGCGGGAGAGGCCGAAGCGATAGGTGGCCTCGGCGTTCTGCAGCCGGTTGGTGGCGCGCACCAGCGGCTTGCCGCACATCCAGCCGAACACGCTGCCCAGCCCGGCGTACAGAAAGGCCAGGGGCACCATGTAGCCGGGAATGTGCATGGTGGTGCCGGGCAGGTCGATGGAGCCGGACACGGACCAGAGGATGTCGGCGAAAAGGCCCAGGGTCAGCAGGCTGAAGGTCAGCGAATGCGCCAGGGCGATGGCCGATTCCGTGGCGATGCGGATGTCCTCGGCGATGCGCTGGTCCGGGTTGTCGTGCTCGCCGCCGGTGAAGCGCAGGCGATAGTGCCGGGCCTCGTCCAGCCAACTGGTCGTCAGCTGTTCGGTGAGCCAGGCCCGCCAGTCCACCTGCAGCCAGCGCTTGACCATGAGGTGCGCGCCGGTCACGACGATGGAGAGGGAGACGATGAGCGCGAACACCGCCACCTGCACAAGCACCCCGCGCACGGAGCGCTGCTCCAGGGCATCGTACAGGGCGCGGTGCCAGTAGTTGCCCCATACCGAAAGGCCCACCTGGCCGATGGTGAGCAACAGCAAAAGCAGGGTGGCCCAGCGCACCTTGGCGCAATGCGCGCAACGCCAGTACGGGCCAGCCAGGCGCAGCACCTGGCGGAGAAAACGCAGCCGCGTGCGCGGCGGTGAGAGCTGGCCCTCGGCGGGAGCGGCGGTCATGGGCGCGCCGCCGTGGAGCATGGTGCGCGGCTGGGCATGGCGAGTGTTCTCCAGGTGCTTGGCGCTGTCATCGGGCTTTCTGCCGTCTACCACGCCCGGCCCCGCGCCCACAAGGGGGGGGGCGGCGCTCCCCGGCCGCGGCCCGCAGCGCCTTACCCCCGGCGGAAGGCCTCGCCGACGATGCCCAGACGCCTCAGGATCTTCTGCAGGGAAAAGCGCTCCACTCCGCTCAAGCGGGCGGCTTCGGAGATGTTGCCGCCGGTGTGCTCCAGCAGGCGGGCCACGTAGTCACGGGTGAATTCGTCCAGCACCAGGCGCTTGGCCTCCTTGTAGGGCGACACGCGCTCCGCCGCACGCGCCAGCCGCCCCCCGGACTCCGCCTGGCGCACATGGGCCGCCTCGATGCGCTCCGCTGGGCAGAACACCGCCATGCGCCGGACCAGGTTCACCAGCTCGCGCACGTTCCCCGGCCAGGACCGGCTGGCGAGAAAGCTCAGCGCCTCGTCGGACAGGATCTTCTGGACCACGCCCAGCTCGCGGCAGACCGTGCGCAGAAAATGGCTGGCGATGCGCGGAATGTCCTCGGTGCGTTCGCGCAGGGGCGGCACGTGGATGGAGAGCACGTTCAGGCGGTAGTAGAGGTCCTCGCGGAAGCCCTGGGCCGCGATCCGGGCCTCCAGGTCCTGGTTGGTGGAGGCCAGGATGCGCACATCGACCATGGCGGAATCATTGGCGCCCACGGGGCGCACCTCGCCTTCCTGCAGCACGCGCAACAGCTTGGTCTGCACGCTGGGGGGAATGTCGCCTATCTCGTCCAGCAGGATGGTGCCCCGGTTGGCGGCCATGAACAGGCCCGTGCGAGCCTTATCCGCACCGGTAAAGGCCCCCTTCACGTGGCCGAAAAGCTCGCTTTCCAGCAAAGTGTCCGGGATCGCGGGGCAGTTCACCGTGACAAAGGGGCCGTTGGCCCGTGCGCCAAGCGACTGGATGGAGCGGGCCACCAGCTCCTTGCCCGTGCCGGACTCGCCCCGGATGAGCACCGTGTAGTCCGAGGCGGCCACGGCGGCGATGGACTTGCGCAGGCGGCGCATGGCCGGGCTGTCGCCGATGAGCATGGGACCGCACTCCACATCCACGGCCTTTTCGCGCAGGCGCAGGTTTTCGGCCATGAGCTGGTGGCGCTCCATGGCCTTGCCCGCCACGCGGAACAGCGCCTCCTGGTCAATGGGCTTGGTGAGGAAATCGTAGGCCCCTTCCTTGAGGGCGGCCACGGCGGTCTCCACGGTGCCGTACCCCGTAAGCATGACCACCGTCAGCAAGGGATCCCGGGCCAGGGCCGCAGTCAGCAGATTCTGGCCTGAAATGCCCGGCATCCGCAGGTCGGTGATGAGCAGGGCATGGTCCTCGCGGTCCAGGGCCGCAAGCGCCTCCGCGCCGGAATGCCGCACCGCCACGCGCCAGTCCGGAAACTGGCTGGCAAGCAGCCGCGCCAGCCCCGCGGCGAAATCCTTCTGGTCGTCCACCACCAGCACCGGGCCGGGGGCAGGGGTGTGGCCGATCATCGCTGGCCCTCGCGCATGGGAACCTCCGTGCAGACGGGTCGGCCAAATGGCCTTCCCACGGGGTAGCAAGGCCCTGCCCGCCGCGTCAATCTCGCGGGGATGGACGGAACGTCTGCGAAACCCGGCCGGGCCACGCGGCCACGGGCCACCGCCTCGCCAAGGTGCCTCCTTCTGGTGGCGGCGGCGCAACTCCAGTTGGCGGCCGCGGTGCGATCCATCTAATTAAATGCTTATATCTCGGTATATTGGACATACATAAACTTGGCCCGAAATGTGCTTTTCCGCAGCAAGACGGGATGCCCAAGGCGGCATCGGCTTGTGTTGCGGAAAAGCGGATCAGACACCATCCACATCCTCGGGAGGAGGCTTTCGCGTATGGCTGAAGAAAAAACGGACAACAACATTGTCATCGATCACGGGCAGAGCCAGTGGTCCGACCTTTGGAAAAAAGAGGACTTTCTGGCCATTTGGGTGGGCCTTCTGGTCATAGCGGTATGCTGTTTCGCATACTTCACCTTCGCCCCCAAGGAGGAATTCTCCCAGAAGATCGAGGCCGCCAACGGGATCCAGCAGGCCGAGGCGGCCCGCGCGCCCTTCAAGACCATCGCCTGGCACAAGGCCGCGGACGACAAAAAGAAGCTCAAGGCGTCCAGCTCCCCCTTCGGCAAGTTCGCCACACACTGGACCAAGCACCCAGGCGGCTGGACCACAAACCCCGTGGACGCCCTGATCCGCACCGAGGACCAGGCCAAGGCTTTGAACGAAAAGAACATGCCCAAGTTCGAGACGGCCAAGGCCGCCAATGACGCCGCCTTGGCGCTGGCCGTGACAGCGGAGAAGGCCGCGGAGGCCGCCTCCTTCCAGAACACGGCCCTGAACGACGAGGCCGCGGCCAAGATCAAGGCCTGGCGCGCCGAGCACAAGAAAATGGGCGACGCCAAGAAGAAGGTGGAGAACAAGCCCTACAACTACCTGCCAACCCTGGTTGGCCTCTGCGTGTTCCTCATCGTGCTCTTCGGCGTGGGCATCCGCATGATGGGCGGCAGCTTCGGCGGCTTCGCCAAGGGCTTCGGCGTGGTCTTCCTCACCGCCTGCCTGGCCTACATGCTGGGCAACCAGGCCATCTCCAAGCAGTATGGTTTCGGCGCGGAGGCCTGGGGCGTGCTGCTCGGCATGGTCATCGCCAACACCGTGGGCACGCCCAAATGGGTGCTGCCCGCCTGCCAGGTGGAGTTCTTCATCAAAAGCGGCCTGGTGCTGCTGGGCGCGGAAGTGCTCTTCAACAAGATCATGGCCATCGGCATCCCCGGCATCTTCGTGGCCTGGGTGGTCACGCCCGTCGTGCTGGTGACCACCTACATCTTTGGCCAAAAGGTCTTGAAGATGCCCTCCAAGACGCTGAACATCACCATCAGCGCCGACATGAGCGTGTGCGGCACCTCGGCGGCCATCGCTACTGCGGCGGCCTGCCGCGCCAAGAAGGAGGAGCTCACCCTCTCCGTGGGCATCTCCCTGGTCTTCACCGCCATCATGATGATCGTCATGCCCGCCATCATCAAGGCCGTGGGCATCCCGGAGATCCTGGGCGGCGCGTGGATGGGCGGCACCATCGACTCCACCGGCGCCGTGGCCGCGGCCGGCGCCTTCCTGGGCGAAAAGGCCATGTATGTGGCCGCCACCATCAAAATGATTCAGAACCTGCTCATCGGCGTCACGGCATTCTTCGTGGCCATGTACTGGTGCCTCAAGGTGGAGTGCCAGGACGGCCGCAAGGTGGGCGTGGGCGAAATATGGCACCGCTTCCCCAAGTTCGTTTTGGGCTTTGTGGCCGCCTCCATCCTGTTCTCCTGGATGGACTCCACCCTTGGCCCGGACATGGGCAACGCCATGCTTGAGCAGGGCGTGGTGCGCGGCGGCACCCGGCTGCTGCGCGACTGGTTCTTCGCCCTGTCCTTCGCGGCCATCGGCCTGGCCACCAACTTCAGAGAGCTGTCCAAGTACTTCAAGGGCGGCAAGCCGGTGATTTTGTATGTGTGCGGGCAGTCCTTCAACCTTGCCCTGACCCTGGCCATGGCGTACGTCATGTTCTACCTGGTGTTCCCCGAAATCACCGCAAAGATCTAGAACGACAAACAGATTGCGCAACTACGGGGGGGCGTCGATGGCGCTCCCCCCCACCAACCGGAGGAGGCGCGATAATGCCGGAGAAGAGCTTGCCGCTGCGGCTCAAAAACTTTACTGTGGTCCTGGGGCTGATGCTGCTGTTCGTGTACGGCGCGCTGCCCCTCTTGACTCGGTCCTGCGCCCCGCTGCAGCGCATGGCCGAGAGCCTGGAAAACAACGGCATCGACCCTACCCGCTGGTATTTCACGGATGTCGAGCAGGTGAAGGAGTCGGAACAGCACCTGAACATGGTGCTGCGCGACCAGTAGCGCAGCCCGCCTGACGGGGAGGGGCCGGAGGGCGAGGCGTAGGCTTTGGGGGGGCGGACCCTGTTTCAACGCGGCCGGAATGGAAGGCCGCGCAAGGTGGCGGCTTCGCAAGAAACGCCCACCCAAGGATCGACCGATGCCTTCTCCCCTGTTCTGCAAGATCCAGCGCAAATTCTTCCTCGGTCTGGCCGGGCTCTTCTTGATGTTGGGCGGGGTGCTGCTGTTTGCCCTGAACCAGCACCTGCGGGAAATGCTGCACATCGAGGCCGAAAGCCGCGCGGAACTGGTGTTCGCGCATCAAGCCTCCTTGCAGCAGTATGTTCGCGAAACCCTGCGCCCCGCCGTGCGCGATGTCCTGCCAGACGACCAGTTTTTGCTGGAGGCCATGAGCACCTCCTTCGTCACCCGGCAGGTGTTCTCGGAACGCAACAGCCACCGCGACCAGTACCTCTACCGCCGCGTGGCCCTGGCGCCGCGCAACCCTGACGCACAGGCCAACGCGCTGGAACGCGGGCTCATCGACCACTTCAGGAACACTCCCACGCTCAAGACCTTTCGCGGCTACCGCGACATAGACGGCGCGGAACACTACGTGCTGGCGCGGCCCGTGCTGTTCGAGTCGGAATGCATGTACTGCCACGGCGACCCCAAGGACGCCCCGGCCGTGCTCCTGAAACGCTACGGCCCGGTGCGCGGCTTCGGGCGCAAGGCTGGCGAACTGGCCGGCCTGGACCTGGTGGCCATGCCCGTGGACAGCGCGGTCAAGCACATCGAGCAGTCCATCACCATGTTCGGCACCTCGTTCTTCGCCGCGGCGATGGGCATGTTCCTCATCATCCTGGCCTTCTTCAACCGCCTGGTGGTGACCAACCTGCGCCGCCTCACGACCATTTTCCGCGAGACCTTCGACAGCCCCGGCGACCAGCACATTGTCGCCAGGCTGGAGGGCGGCGACGAAATCGAGTCACTGCTCAAGGCCTTTGGCGAATTCGCCACGCACCTGCGCCAGGCGCGCAGCCAGCTGGAAGACTACGCCGCAAACCTGGAGGGCATGGTGCAGTCGCGCACGGCGGCCTTGAGCCAGGAGGCCGCCGAGCACCAGACCGACGTGCGCCTGTTCGTGGAGCTTTTGGGCGACCTGAACCACTGCCAAACCCACAACGAACTGCTGGAAAGGGCCCTGCCCAGGCTTGCCGAGCGCTTCAAGGCCGCGCGGGCGGCTTACCTGTGCGCGTCCTTCGGGCGCAGCCGCAACGAGTGGCCGCCGGGCAGCGGCGGGCTGGACCAGCTCCCACCGGACTGGCAGGAGCTTTCGCGCTCCGGCCGGGTGCGCATGGAGGCCGACCGCGTCTTCGTGCCCGTGGCCTCGGCCGAACTCTCGCGCGGGCTTTTGGGCCTGTTCTGGAACGGCCCAAGGCCGACGGACCTCTCCGAGGACGTGCTGCTGGCCCTGGGGCAGCAGGTGGCCATCGCCCTGGAGAACCTGGAGGCCATCAGCGCCTTGTTGAGCCAGAACCAGCTTCTGGAACACATTTTCGAGGGCATCGCCGATCCCTTGTTCCTGGTGGACGGCGGCGGCGGCGTGGCGCTGGCCAACTCCTCTGCCAGGGCCATGCACGGCGGTCTGCGGCCCGGAATGCCGCTCCAGGACTGGTTCGCGGCCTTCCAGACCCCGGAGGAGCAGGTGCGGGCCGTTGGCGCGGCGCTCGCGGCGGCCGCTCCCTCCGGGCTGGAGATAGAGCTCCCCGGACCGCGCTACCTGGCCGTGGACGTGTACCCCACGCTCGGCCAGGCCGGGCTGGACCGGGCGGTGGTGCTGGTACGCGAAACCACCGCCGAAAAGCGCATGATGGCGCAGATGCAGCAAAGCGAGAAGCTGGCCGCGGTGGGGCAGCTGGCCGCGGGCCTGGCCCACGAGATCAACAACCCCCTGGGCGTCATCAGCTGCTATGCCCAGCTGTTGCAGAAAAGCCAGCAGGACGAGCAGGCCAAGGCCGACCTTGAGGTCATCGTGCGGCACACGCGCAAGGCCAAGGAGGTGCTGCAGGGGCTTTTGGGCCTGGCCAGGGTGGACAAGGACCACTGCGGCCCGAGCGACCTTGGCGCCGTTGCGCGCGACCTGGTCCAGGTGTTCCGGATGCAGCTCGGGACCTCTGGCGTGGCCCTGGAATGCGACCTGCCTGCGGACCTGCCCCCGGTGAAGGCCGGGGTCTCCGCCCTGGAGCATGTGTTGACCAACCTGCTGGTGAACGCCTTCGACGCCGTGCCCCAGGACACGGGGCGCATCCGTGTGAGCGCCGCCGCCTCCCCGGACCGGGAGAGCGTCGTCCTGCGCGTGGAGGACAACGGCCCGGGGGTGCCGCCGGAACTTGTAGGCAAAATTTTCGATCCCTTCTTTACCACCAAGGATGTCGACAAAGGCACGGGCCTTGGCCTCACCGTGGTCCACGAGACCATGCGCGAGCTGCGCGGCTCGGTGGAAGTGCAGGGCGGCCCAGGCGCGGCCTTTGTCCTGACCTTCCCCGCCGCAGCCCAACCTTTCCAACAGCCCCAACACGGAGTTGAACATGCGTGACCATTTGCAATTGACCGTCGGAGCAACCCTCATGACCCTGGCGCTCCTGCTGCTCGCCTTCGCGCCCCAGGCCCTGGCCTCGGGCGGCGACCTGCACCATCAGGCCGAGGAAATCGGCCGGTTGCTGGACTGGACCTGGGCCATCCCCTTCGCCGGAATGCTCCTGTCCATCGCGGTGTTTCCCCTGCTCGCGCCGGGCTTCTGGTCGCAGCACTTCGGCAAGGTGGCGGCGGCCTGGGCGCTGGCCTACCTCATTCCCTTCGTGGCCGTCCACGGGTGGGAGCTGGGCCTCTACCAAGTGGTCCACACAGCCCTGACCGAGTATGTGCCCTTCATCATCCTGCTCTTGACCCTGTTCACCATCACCGGCGGGGTGCACCTCTCCGGCACCCTGGTGGGCGCGCCCCTGGTGAACACGGGCATCCTGCTCATCGGGACGCTCCTGGCAAGTTGGATGGGCACCACCGGCGCGGCCATGCTGCTCATCCGGCCGCTCATCCGGGCCAACGCCCACCGCAAATACCGCGCGCACACGGTTGTGTTCTTCATCTTCCTGGTGGCGAACATCGGCGGCTGCCTGACCCCCTTCGGCGACCCGCCGCTGTTCCTGGGCTTCCTCAAGGGGGTGCGCTTCTTCTGGACCACCCAGCACCTGCTGCTGCCCCTGCTGTTCATGGCCGCCATCCTGCTCAGCCTGTACTTCCTGTTGGACAGCGCCCTGTTCCGCCGCGAGGGCAGCCCCAAGCCGCCCAAGGCCAAGAAGGCCAAGCTCAAGCTCGAAGGCACGGCCAACCTGTTGCTGCTGGCCGCCGTGGTGGTCTGTGTGCTGGCCAGCGGCGTGTGGCATCCGGACATGGGCTTCGAGGTCTTCCATGTGCACATCGAACTGCAGAACCTGTTGCGCGACCTGGCCCTGCTGGGGCTTACCGGGGCAAGCCTCATGATCACCAGCGCAGAGCTGCGGCACAAGAACTCCTTTGAATGGGAACCCATGGAGGAGGTGGCCAAGATCTTCGCGGGCATTTTCGTGTCCATGATCCCGGCCATCGCCATCCTGCGCGCGGGCACGGAGGGCGCCCTGGCCGGCCTGGTGGGGCTGGCGGCCCCCGGAGGCGTGCACGATCCGGCCATGTTCTTCTGGCTTACGGGCATCCTCTCCAGCCTGCTGGACAACGCCCCCACCTACCTGGTGTTCTTCAACGTGGCCGGAGGCGACGCCCAGGCCCTCATGGCCGAGGTGCAGACCCTCTTGGCCATTTCCGCGGGCGCGGTGTTCATGGGGGCCAACAGCTACATCGGCAACGCCCCGAACTTCATGGTCCGTTCCATAGCGGAGTCCAGCGGCGTCAAGATGCCGAGCTTTTTCGGCTACATGATTTGGTCGGTGGGGATTCTCGTGCCCTGCTTCGGCCTGCTGACGCTGCTCTTCTTCCGCTAGGTGGAAGCCGAAGGCGCCGGGCCACAACGGAAGGAGAGAGCCATGCCGGAAAACAACGCACAGCACATGCCCGGATGGATGCGCATGGCGGAGCGCTTCGGTTTGGTGCGGGGGGGCCTGACGGTGTGGCTGGCCGGACTGGCCGGGCTTTCCCTGAACCTGGGCTTCCACGCGCTGGCCGCAATCGCCCTGGCGGCGACCGGCTTCCTGCTGGCCGACACCCTGTGGTGGAAGCCCAGGCGGGATTCGGCCCGGGCCGCCAAAGCACAGAAGCGGCCGCAGGGACCGGCCTGACCCCATTGGGCGGCAGTCCTATGCGTCGAGGCGGCGAAGGCCGGGAGCGAGGGGCGCGCCGCCCCCCTCCCGCGCCGCGCTAGCCCAGGGTTTCGCGCTCGCGAAAGCCGATGAGATAGAGGATGGCGTCCAGCCCGAGGGTGGAAATGCTCTGCCTGGCCCCGGCCTTGACCTTGGGCTTGGCGTGGAAGGCGATGCCCAGCCCGGCCAGCCCCAGCATGGGCAGATCGTTGGCGCCGTCGCCCACGGCGGCCACCTGCTGGAGGCTGATGCCTTCCTTCTCGGCCAGGCGGCGCAACAGTTCGGCCTTGCGCGCGCCGTCCACCACGGGCCCCACCACGCGGCCGGTGAGTCGGCCGTCCTGCACCTCCAGCTTGTTGGCGAAGACGTAGTCGATGCCGAGCAGTTCCTTGAGGCGCTCGCCGAAGTAGGTGAACCCGCCGGAGATGATGGCCACCTTGAAGCCCAGGCGCTTGAGGTTCACGATGAGGCGTTCGGCCCCTTCGGTAAGGGGCAGGCTCGCGGCCACATCCTCCAGCACGCGGGCGTCCAGGCCCTTCAAGAGGGCCAGCCGGCGGCGCAGGCTCTCCTTGAAATCGTATTCGCCGCGCATGGCCCCGGCGGTGATGGCCGACACCTCGTCACCCACCCCAAAGCGCTTGGCCAGTTCATCGATGACTTCCACCTGGATGAGCGTGGAGTCCATGTCGAAGGCCACCAGCCTGCGGTTGCGGCGGAAGACGTTGTCCTCCTGCAGGGCCACGTCCACGCCCATTTCACTGCTCATGTCCATGAACTCGCGGCGGATGGCGGTCCAGTCGGCCGCGGCCCCGCGCACGGAGAACTCCACGCAGGCGGGCCTGGGCTCGGCGCCGTCCGTCAGGGACACGCGGCCCGACAGGCGGTTGATGATGTCGATGTTGAGCCCGTGGCGGGCAAGGGCGCCGGTAAGGCGCGAAATGTGCGCGGCCTCGAGCCGCCTGGCCAGCAAGGTGACGATATGCCTGGGACGGCCCTGCACGGTCACCCAGTTCTCGTAGCGTTCTAGTCCGATGGGCGTGAGCTTGAGCGCGACGCCCAGCTCATGGGCCTTGAACAGCAGGTCCTTGAGCACCGGCGCGGCCTGGCCTTCGTCCGGCAGGGCCACCAGCATCCCCAGGGTGAGATGGTCGTGGATGACCACTTGGCCGATGTCCAGGATGTCCACCCCGCAGGACGCCAGAACGCCGGTCAAGGAGGAGGTGATGCCCGGACGGTCTTCGCCCGTGGCGTGGATGAGGATGATCTCTCGCATTATGGCGGCCCCCTGGCGCAGGAATGGGGCTGTCTTCGCACAAAAGCGGGCCTTTCTCAAGGCCGCGCGCAAGTTGCCGATTGACAAGATTTTGCCAAAACGCTATCATTTTGGCCTTGCGTCACCCCAACCACGGAGGCCCCATGCTGCCCTTTGCCGACATGCGCTGCTGCGATTGTGAACACTGGTCCGATGACGGCTGCGAAGAGGCCGCCGAAGCCCTCGTCCTGGAAGGCTGGCCCAGGGCGGACGTGCGGCCGGAGGAAGACGCGGACGCCTCGCGCTGTCCGGGGTTTGTCCCGGCGCGCGGCCTGCCCGAGGTGCTGGAGGAGGAACGGTCCGGCCGCGAAGCCTCGGCACGGGTCGCGGCCATTCGCGGCTTCATGGGCTGGTGAGGCAGTGCCTTCTTTTTGTCAACGGGCAACACTTGGGCAAAACCGTATGCGCACCACAACGCCCTCCGGGCCGCTCTCAAGGTCCAGCTGGCCGCCCAGTTGGTGGCGCACCAGCCCGAACATGAGCTTCAGCCCCAGACCGGAGGCGTGCTCCGGTTCCAGGCCCGCTGGCAGGCCGGGGCCGTGGTCCTTGAGTTCGATGCGCACGCGGCCGTCCGCTTCGCGGCAGGCGTCGAGCACGACGCGGCCCCGCGCCTCGCCCTGGCGGCCGTGCTTGAAGGCGTTGGCCAGGGCCTCGTTGAGCGCCAGGCCAAGGGGCACGGCCTGGTCCAGCCCCAGGCTCAGCCCCTCCAACTCCACCCTGGCCTCGAAGGACATGTCCCCGGAGTAGACCTCGCGCAGCTGGCGGACCAGGGCGCGCACGTAGCGCTCCAGGTCGATGCCCCGC
The DNA here is from genome assembly GCF_900188225.1 of Humidesulfovibrio mexicanus. NCBI lineage: Bacteria > Pseudomonadati > Thermodesulfobacteriota > Desulfovibrionia > Desulfovibrionales > Desulfovibrionaceae > Humidesulfovibrio > Humidesulfovibrio mexicanus. The sequence continues at coordinate 103,961 of NZ_FZOC01000007.1, forward strand.
CCCGCCCCGGCGCCCTCCGCCGCTCCGCTGTGCAACTGGGCGTGCACCAGGCTCATGGCCTGCACCTTGGCCCGCACCTCGCTCAGGCTCAGGCGGGCCTGGGGATCCTCCATCCGCCGCACGGCCATGTCCAGCAGCGAGGTGACCACCTGCAGGTTGTTCTTGACCCGATGCTGCACCTCGCGAAGCAGGGCGTCCTTTTCGCGCAGCGAGGCGCGGATGCGCTCGTCGTCGCGCCTGCCGCGCACGATGCGCCACATCCCGTCCATCAGCAGGGAGACCTGCAGCGTGTCGTCGGGCGTATAGGGCGCGGCCTTGCCCATGAGGGCCAGCACAGCCGCGGGCCTCTCGCCATCAAGGGCGGGCACCCCCAGAAAACGGTCCAGCCCCATGTATCCCTCTGGGCTGCCGTTGGCGGACATGGTGAAGTCGTTCAACACCAGCGGCACCCCAGTGGCGTGCACCACGGCCCAGGGGGTGTGCGTCCCCGCGGGGAGCGGTCCCAAGGGGTCCGGAACGCCATGCCATGCCAGGGGCGTCAGCTGTTGGCCGTCCGCAGAGACAAAAAACAGCGCCCCGCCCCCGCTGGCCGTCAGCCGCAGGGCCTCCCGCAGGGCAAAGGCCGCCATTTCCGCCTCGCCCACGCCGTCAAGGCTTGTCAGCTCGTACAGCGCCTCGAAGCGCGCCTGGTTGCGGCGCAGCTCCGCCTCCATGCGCTTGCGCTCCGAGAGGTCCAGGGCGGTGCAGACCAGCCCCTCGTACCCGCCGCTCTCGTTCAAAATGGGGGAAGAGCTCACCTGCACGGGCAGCACGCCGCCATCCCGGCGCCTGAGGTCGTAGTCGCCGGTGCCGGAAAGCCCCAGGCGCCGCTCGCGCAGTCTGCTCAGCGCCCGCGGCAGCTCCGCGCTGTCGAGCACCTCCCAGGGCCGCATCGCGGCGAGTTCCTCCGCCCCGTAGCCAAGCATCTTCGTCAGGTATTCGTTCACAAAGATGGTCCGGTTCTCGCGATCCACGGCCCACACGCCCTCGTGCATGGATTCCAGCAGCTTGCGCGACGTGCGCTCGCTCTTGCGCAGGGCCTCCTCGGCCAGTATGCGCGCCACGGCAAGGGAAAGCAGCGCCGCGACCCGCTCCAGCAGCAAAGCCGCGCGGGGCCGCTGCTCCGCCTCCAAGTCCAGGGCCACCAGCCGCCCAAGCTCCTCGCCCGCGTGCAGCACGGGCACGCTCACCGCGTTGTCCTGGGCCAGTTCGCGGCAGGGGCTTCCGGACGGGCTTAAGTAGCGGCCGGTCTCCGGGTCGCGGCGTTGCGCCAGCACCTGCCCCGCGCCGGTGATGTCCTCGGCGCAGGCCGAGGCGAGCACCTGGACCTGGGCGAGGTCCGCGCATTCCAACAGCAAGAGCGACAATCGCCCCAAGGCCGCCTCCACGCGCTCCATGCGCCTGCGCGGCCGTATGTCGCGCGCGGTGCCGCAATAGCCGGTGATGCGCCCCGACGCATCGCGCAGGCACCGGGCCAGCGCCTCGACCGGGACGGCCCGGCCGCCAACGTGGATCACCTCCAGGGTGAGCAGCTGGGGCTCGTCCTCCGGGGAGCCGGGCGCGGCCCTGCCCCATTGCTCGATGGTGCGGCCGATGGTCCCGATGGACTCCTTGCTGAGCACGCTGTCCAAGGGGCGCTGGAGCAGCGCGTCCACGCTCTCCCCGGCCAGAGCCTCGGCGGAGGGGCTCAGATAGGTCCAGCGCAGATGGGCGTCCAAGGCCCAGATGACATCGACCATGTTCTCCGCCAGCAGGGCGTACCTGCGGTTGGATTCGCGCAGGGCGTCCTCCAGGCGGCGGCGTTCGGTGTTGTCGCACAGCACGGCCTGCAGCGCGGCGGGGCGGCCCTTGGCGTCGCGCAGGATGGAGCCGCGCTGCAGCACCCAGCGGCGGTTGCCCCAGGCGTCCAGCACCTCGAACTCGTACTCCGGGCGGATGACGCCCCGGGACATCTCCTCCAGCCAACGCGCCCGCTGCGGCCGCCATTCCGGCAGCACCGCGTCCAGCGCGCGCGAGGTCTCGGCGTAGAATTCCTCCGGCCGGTAGCCGAAAATGCGCGTCATGCCCGGACTGACGTATTCGTGCCGGTGGGTGCGCAAATTGATGCGGACGATGACCTGATCGGTCCAGTTCTCGGCCAGGTCGCGAAAACGGGTCTCGCTTTCCCGCAGGGCGGCCTCGGCGCGCTTGCGGCTGGTCACATCGCGCAGAATGAACTGGGCCACCATGTCCTGGCCGGGGGCGCGCGGCCGGAGCACGCCGCTGAGATGGATCCAGCGCTGCCCGCCGTGCTTGTGGGCCAGCTCCAGTTCATAAAAGGGCTGAAGGGTTCCGGAACGGATCTCCGCAAACCAGCGTCGGGCCTTGTCGCGCCAATGCGGCGGCACGACGCGCCGCGCGAGGTCGGGATCGTCGTAGAACTCTTGCGGGGTGTAGCCGAGCATCCGCTCCATGCTGGGGCTCACGTATTCGTGCCGCCCGGCGTCGAGGTTCACGGACAGGGCCACCTGGTCCGGCCACAGTTCGATGAGCTGGCGGAAATGCTCCTTGCTTTCGCGCAGCTCCGTCTGGGCCTGGCGCAGCTCCGTTATGTCCGTCGCCACGCCCTGCAAAAGCCAGGCGGCGCCGTCCGGCGTGGCGCCGCGAATCTGCCGCTGGCGCACCCAACGCAGGCTGCCGTCAGGCCCGATGACCTGGAACTCGTACGCCTCGGCCACTTGTCCCCGGTCGATCTCGGCAAGCCAGACGGCCATCTGCTCGCGCCAGGCCGGGGCCACGCAACGCAGAAAGGTGCCCGCATCGCGGTAGAACGCCTCCGGAGAAAACCCGCACAGGGCCTCCACCGAGGGGCTGATGTACTCGTAGCGGGCCCCGGGCAGGCGAACCGAGAAGTACACGTCGCTGGAATTTTCGGCCAGCATCCTAAGCCTGGCGTCGCGCCGGGTGAACGTACGGGCGCGGGGCTTGCACAGTCTGCGGCGCTGATGTATAGACCCCTTCGACATGGCTGCAGGCTGCTGTTTGGCGGTGAGGCGCATGTCCACTGGGTAGCGCACTTCGGTCCATTTTGCACCTCCGCAAAAAAAGCGGTGAGCGAGGGCCGAAAGGTGTTGACACGGCAAAAGGCCGCGGATAAAAGGGCCTTCCCTCGGGGGCCGTTAACTCAGTTGGTAGAGTATATCACTTTTAATGATAGAGTCGAAGGTTCGAGTCCTTCACGGCCCACCAAAGGCTCTTTTCCACGTCCCCATCGTCTAGTGGCCTAGGACACTGGCCTCTCACGCCGGCAACAGGGGTTCGAACCCCCTTGGGGACGCCAGCAAATCCACATGGTTACAGCCCCGTAGCCATTGTTTCAGCCAGCGGATACACTGGCGGATATCCAGAGCCCTCGGAAGTAACGATTCCGAGGGCTCTGCCGTTCTGGGCGAAGGGGATAACCTTCGCCTGTCCTCTGCCTCTCGTGGCCGCTTCCTGAAGCCGGTCCAGGTCGCAGCCGAGACTCTTCAAGTAGCGCTCCGTGGTGGACGCGCTTTCATGGCGCAGCCACTTCTGGATCTCGTGCACAAGGGCGCCGCCCTTGTAGAGCATGACCGCCCGTAAGTGCCGGATGGAGTGGAAGCCAAACGGCCGCACCTCGGCCCGCTTGCACAGCTTGCGCATGACGTGCTGGCGGTACAGGAAGCGGCCGCCGGGGTTGTGGTTCGGACTCGGGCTGTCGTCCAGGCAGGTGAAGACGTACTCGGCGCTTTTGTACGGCCGCGCGTCCCACCACCAGACAAGGGCCTGACGCAGCTCCGGCAGGATGGGAAGTGGGTCAACCCTCCAGGATGAGCCGCGGGTCTTCCGCGTCCGCAGGAGCAAGACATTCGCCTTGAAGTCGACATCCGCCCAGGTGAGGCGGAAGAGCTCGTCCCGTCGGGCCGCAGTGTACAGGTAGGCCATCAGCATCACGCGGTCCTGCCCTTCGGTTTTCTCCAAGACCTTCCAGAACTCCTCTTCGGTGGGCACATGACGCGGGTTGCGCTCCTCCGGGAACCTGTCCACGTCCAGGAACGGATTGCCCGTTTTCGGGAAGCCGTCCATGAACTTTCGGCCCCAGGTCCAGCCCGCAGCCAGGTTCTTGCGGTCGCGGTTGGCCGAATAGCCCGAGCGGGCTTTGCACTGGCCACTCAGGAAGCCCAGGGCCACCCCTGGCGTGATCTTGGTCACGTCCAGGTCCCCCAGGGCCTTGATGAGCCGGGTCATGGCCGTCCGCTTTTCGTCGAAGGTGCTATCGGAGAAGCGCACTTGCACATCCTCCAAATAGGCCAGGGTCCAGTCCGAGAGCTTCAGCACGGGCGTGCTTACCTGTTGCACAGCCTCGCGCTTCCACGTCTCTTCCCACAGCACGGCCTTGCGGTGCTCTTTTGCCCCGCTCCCGAACCACTTGCTGGCCACGATCTTCCCGCTGACCTTCACAACGGCGCGCCACCTCTTGGTTCCACGGCGTGTGGTCTCTGTTGGCATCGATGAATCTCCTCATTCGGTTTTCAAAGAACCGCCAGCGTCCCGGAGCAACCTCCACGCCGCCAAGTGAGCCACCATATTTCTTCACAGTGCGCACGTCCACACCCAGGAACGCGGCCACGGCCTGTGGGGTCATGGGCTCGCCATACTCGAGCTGGAGCCGCCGCACGGCGTCGATGCTTGCCTTTTCGTTCATGCCCTTCCCTCCCAACCCATGCGCCGCCAGGTCTCGGGGTCGATGCGCAGGGGCGTTGCCAAACACTGCTCCAGGTTGAGGAACAGACCGTGGTGCTCGATGTGGCCCTGGTGGACCAGCCGCCAAAGCAGCGATAGGCCGAAGTCGGCCAGGGTCACGTTCATGTACAGATCCTGCTTGGCCAGGGCCTCGGCCATGCCGCAGGAAGGTTCGGAGTCGTCGTCCTGGGTCGCTATGTCCGGGTACAGGTCCAACACCGTGGGCAGTTCCTGCGCCGCTGTCTCGCGCCCCTCGCACTCGTCCACGAACTCGGTCAGCGTCACGGACCTGGCCAGCGTCTCCACCTTGCCGTTGGTGCCGAGAACCACCTGGCCGGTGGACCGGGAGTTGCCGAAGTCGAGCCAATAGCTCGCGTCCTTGAGCCACCCCTTGAAGGCGTGGCCGATTTTATGGCGCGCCCGGCCGGAGTCCACGCACCCCACCACCATGTCGAGCAGGCCATGCCGCTGCCAGGCCAAGCCATCGGGCTTGCCGGAGCCGATGGCCACGGGCAGGGCCTCCCAGTCTAGGGCGAAAAAACGGTTGATGCGCGTCACCAGCACGCTGACCTTGTGCTGGCCAACGTCTCCGGGCGAAAAGGACTGCCGCCCCACGTTTGAGGGGCTCACGCGGTCATGGTCGGCCACCACCACAAACAGGCCCGGCCGACCCAGGGCGCGCAGGGCGTGGTCCATTCTGGCCAGCCCGTTGAGCACCTGGCTGCCCGTGCCACCCGCGCCGACAAGCAAGACGCCCACGCGGTGCGGGGCGTTGGCCGAAAGAGCCTTCGAGGCGTAGTGCCGCATCGCTAAAACCCCTCCTGTTGCAGGTAGCCGCCAAGAGTCACGCCCACGGGCACCAGCCGGGCTAAGGGGAACTTGCCCTTGCCCCCGACCAGCGTCTCCCATAGAGGCTTGAGCGAACCGCCCTTGACCCGAGCCTCTCCGCCCAAGTGCGCGCAGAACTCCGAGTTCCAGAACGCTCTCTCGGCCTCCTCGATGCGCCGCGCGGCCGTTCCCTCGCGCTCAAAGCGCGCCGAGCCCATGCACATGCGGCCGTCCTGGAAGCAGTTCCAGAGGGGGAGCTGAAAAAGCGGCGCCTTGGCCAGCGGCCGCTTCGCGCCGGTCTTGAGGGCGAAGACAAGAAGGCTGGCACCCTTGAGCGCGAAGAACAGCGCCGGAACGTGGGCCGTGCCCGAAGGCAAGCCGATGTCCGCCGCAAGGCGCAGGTGGTGCCGCCCGGCCGGAACCCACCACGCCAGATCCCCGGAAGGCGCGGCGGCCAGGATGCGCTCGGGCAGCATGCCGTGCCCCACCGCACGGGTTTCCTCGTCCAGCGCCTTGGCCAGCCTCCGGGCGGCGCGCAGCGACAAGGGTTTGCCCGCCAGCAGCACGGGCTTTCCGCGCGAGACGGCCACCGCGTGAGTTTCCACATAGATCCCGCCGGAACGTCGTCCGCCGAGGGTGTGGACGCCAAGGTGCTCCGGCTCCCCCTGGACGTAGACGGCCAGCATCTGCCGCAGTGCGTAGTCACTATCGGGGATCGTCATCTATCACTCCGCAAGCCTGCTCGGCCAAGGTGTTGAAGCCTTCCAGGGCCAGGGCCAGGGCGCGCAGGCCGACCGAGCGGGTAAGAGCCTTCGCGCGGAGTTCCTCCAGACCGTTCGGCCGGGTCCTGCGGAGCTTGCCGCCGATGGAGGGCAGCATGAAGCCGACGTTGTTCAGCTGGTCGTTGAACGCTTCGGTGCTGAGATCGAGAAAGCGCGGGGAACACCAGTGGAGCGAGAACAAGGAAATAAAAAGCTCGCCGTCGAAGTCGCCGCTCTCGATCGACTCCTGGTCCACCAGCTTCCAGAGCGGACCGAGATCGCGCATCGCTGTCAGGATCAGCCGCCCCCAGGCCACCCACTCCGGCCCCACGGCGGCGCGGCGCACCCGACCCTCGAAGCGGCGGGCAAGGTCCTTGCGCGCCGCCCGCCCGCGCACGCCGCCCAGCACCTGTAGGGCCACATCGCGCAGCTCTTCCGCCTCGCTGTCGCGCACCCCCACCTGCACAGGCCCTTCGTCCTCGTCCGCGCCGCCATCGCCATAGCCCGCGCAACATTCCTCGAACCAGTCCGTCCACCGATCGAAGGAATCCACTCCAAGGCTGGTCAGCAGGCCCAAGCCATCGGAAGCATAGTCCCACAGCCCGCGCGAAAAGCCGCGCAGCCGAGGCAGGTGGCGCAGGTCCGCCCAATACAGCTTGAGGTCCTCGGGGATGGCGTCCTGCAGGCAGACTTCAGCAAAGACAAAGAAGCCGCGCTCATCCTGGCCAATGGTCACGGCTGGGCAGTCGGGGGCGCAGGAAAGAACCTGTCTGTAGTAACGCCAGCAGAATGTGAGTACCTCAATGGACGACTCCTGGCCGGTCCAGTCCCGTTTGGCCTCAGGAATCCGCCAGTCTCCCAATTCCACCTGCTTCTTGAACAAAGGCCAGAGGTCCAGAAGCGCCCGGTCAGGGTCTCCCGGGAACGAACTGAGGCCTTGCCGGCACTCCACCTCATGCCACGGACGCATCAGAGGCAGGGAAGAAATGTTCGGCAGGGTCAGACCAGAGGCGAGAGCAGGCATCGCGGCGTCTCCATGGCTTTGGGCAGCTCCACGCCGCGCATGTGCGCGGCTGCGCCCTTGGATTCTTCGAGCAGCGCCGCGAAGGCCCTGTGCGCGCGCATGGGGCGCGTCTCCGCGCCCGGAGCCGAAGGGTGGCTCTCAGGCTGCGCGCCGCGCGCGCCCCGCTTGGGCGCTGCGCGGCGCAACCTCTTAATGTACTCCGCCGTGGTCATCCCTTGACTCCGACGCTGCCGGTGAAAACGTAGACCTGTTTGCCGTCCTTAACCTCCGGTCCTTCGACGCCGGCGCTGGCCAGCTCGGGGTAGACCTGGGCGTAATGGGCGCGGACCTCCTCCGGGCTCATGCCCGTGCCGGGGTCAGTCAAGACGCGCTCATTGCCCTTGCCCTGGCGGGCCACAAACTCACGCGGGAGAGCTTTGACTTCAAGCGCCATGATCCTCTTCCTCCTGCTGCGCAGTTTCGACCGCGGCGGTCGCCGTGCCACCCGTTTCCGCGCAGGCGCTGCACAAGTCCGGTTCGACCCACGAGCAGCCGCCCGAGCAGGCCTGGTCATCGGTGCAGCCGCACTTGCGGCACGTGCGCGCAGACTCGGCCGGGTCGCTGTCCATGGTCAGGAACGAGGCCTGCGGCGCCACGGGCTTGGGGTCGGGCTTGGGCTCCTTGGCCTTGCCGCCCTTCTTCCCCCCTTCCATGGAGGCCTTGGCCTGGGACAAGTTGCTTGCCAACGCGGCCACATCGGGAGCGTATGCCAGCACGGCGTCCAGAAACCCGGCTTCCAGTTCGGCCACCGGGCCACTCACGGACAAGGGGGTGAGCTTGGGCTCCTCACCCTTGCCCACGGGGAACTCCGGCACCAGGACCACGGCCATGGTGTCCGCGCCGGTGCGGGTGAGGGCGAAGCGAACGCTGCCCTTGTCGGGAATCAGATCAAACAACTCCTTGAACATGGTTCCTCCTAGTCTTTCATGATGAGCGGCATGAGGATCAACGCGTAGTCCCAATCCCCGTCATCCTGCCCGGTGATGAGGCACGGGCCTTTCTCGCCGCAAATATCCAGGCGCACGCGTTCGCTGGTGAGGTTGCGCAGCATGTCCGCGAGGGGCTTTACCGGCAGGGCCACACGCACGGGGTCGCCCTGGAAGTCCGACACGAGGGCTTCTTCGGCCTTGCCCTGGTCGGCCTGGGCCGAAAGCGCCACGCCATCGGCATCAGCGTTTGCGGTCAGCACCGCGCCGCTCATAACCTCGGTGGTGAACAGGGCAAGGCGGTCCAGGGCGGCGAGCAGGGCCTCGCGGCCAGCCTCCAGGCGCGAGGGCGCGGCCTCGGCCCTGGAAAGCAGCGCTCTGAACGAGGGGTAGCTCCAATCGCTGATGGGCAACGAGAACATTTCCTCCGCCGTGCGCAGATGCAGCCGCTTCGCGCCCACTGCGACCTGGACGCCGCCCGGAGGCAGCCAGCGCCGCAGCTCATCCACATAAGCCCAATGCAGCAGCAGGCCCGCGTCGGGCAGCAGAGAGCGCAACGTGGTGTCACGCACCAGGGTCCGCGCCAGCTGGTGGCCGTCGAGACCCACCATGGCCACTTCCTCGGACTTGGGGTCCGGGTCGATCTTGAGACAGGAAATGCCTTCCATGCCAGCATCGCGCCCGACGCAGAACAGCACGCGGTCAATGGCCTCGGCCAGCATCGCGCCATCCACGGCCAAGCCGCCCGCAGGCGGCTCCAGGGCAAGGCTCTCAGAGTCCCAGGCTGCTTCTGCGGCCAGGGTGTACTTGAGCTTTTCGCTCTTGAGCACGATGCTGCCGGCTTCGTCGGTCTGGAGGGTCAGGGGCCACGCCGGCAGGCGCTTGACCAGATTGTGCAGGAATTTGCCGCACACGGCGGTTTCGCCCGGCTCCTGCACCTCGGCCGGGACCTTGCCGCAGAACTCAATGCTGCCGTCGGTGGCCATGACCTTCAGCTCACCCTCGGCCGCGCTCAGGATCAGCGACCGGAACCCGGCCTGCCCTTTGCCGGATATGCGGGCCGCAGTGGCCAGCTGCGCCGCCAATGCGGCCTTCTCAATCTTGATCAACATGTTCTCCCTCCTCACATGCTGAATTCATGCGCGGCCAGCTCCGCGCTCACGTCGCGCAGCTGCGCGCGCAGGGCCTGGACCTCCCGCCTGGCCTCGGCCAGCTCGGTCAGGTCGGCAGACTTGGCCTGCACCAGGTCGTCAAGAGTCATGCGCGACACGCGCTGCGCCTCCGCCACTGCGGCCTCCAGGGCCTCCAGCCTGCGCAGAATCATGTTGACCGTGCCCTCGACGCGGGCGCGGCTGGCGTCGCGCAGAGGGTCGCCCTCGCCCGACAGAAGCCAGGGCAGAGAGACCCCGGCCGCGTGCAGGGCCAGCAACAGACGCACGGGAAGCGTGGTGCGCTTGAGCATGGCCGGGCGCACCGGAACCGCGCCGTCCACCAGGCTGCCCGCCTCGATGTAGCGGCCGAGGATCTCCTTCATGTGCGACCGGGGGCCTTTGACGGTCAGGCGGCTGGCTGCGGGATCCTGTGCGGCCGGGCCATCCGGCAAGAGGAAGTGGCCCAGGAGCTGGCCCTTGACGCGGTGCATGGCCGCGCAGACCTCCGGCGCGGGCGAGCCGTCCCTGTCCTCGATGACGTGGCCGAGGTACCGGGCCATGTCTGCGGGCTGCACTCCGGCGGGCACACAGGCCGCGCGGAACACCAGGGCGATGAGCATGTCGTTACTCATGAGGCACCTCCAGGAAGACGAAGCCTGCCCGGCCCCTGGGCCCAAGGGTTGTAGCTGCCGCCCGCAGCGCGCAGGGCCTGCAGCGCTGCGTCCAGGGCGCCGCTTCGGTGCGCCCACTCCAGGAAGTCCGCGTCGCGCAGCGCCGCGAGGATGGACGATTCGGCCAGATAAAGGCCGAGCGGGTGGCCGCAGGGCAAAGGCTCAGTGAACATCTGGCCCGGGGCCAAAAGGAAGATGGCCTCGCAGGCGTAGCAAACGCCGATGCGGGATTGGAGGCGCGTGGCCGACACGAGCGTGGTCGCGGGAAGGGCGGTCATGCGGGCACCTCCGTGGCGGCCAGGGCGGCTTCCCCAGCGGAAATCCAACACTCGATGACCGCCCGCGCAAGGATGCAGCCCGGCTCTGGGCTGGCCTCTGGGCAGCATCCTGCCGCACCAGGGCAACACGCTGCTGGGTGTTGAATCTTTAGCTGCAGCGCTTTACGCAAGGCGTCCCGCTCGGCCTCGACTGCTTCGGCACGTGTGTGTGGTCGGCAGTGTTCCCCGTGGTGCCACAGCATGGCGCAAAAGGCCGCGACATCCACAGGATCGCCTTTGGCCACATGCTCCGCGAGCTTGCCGCGCAGTTCCTCCACACAGCCGGGGTCCTTCCAGCCGTTGCCGTAGCCGTACTTGATTTCGGAGGCGAGGAGTTTCTTGGCCAAGGCCTCGGCGAAGCGCCGCACCAGAGCCCTTGTGTCGGGGTGCAGATCGCCCGGAACACGGACTTCGACTATTTGCGCAAGCGGGGTACTGCAAACCATGTGGGTGACGTATATCCGTGAAGGCATTTTATTGCTCATGTGCTCCCTCCTTTGAGTCTTCCCAATCCAGCAGGTGTCCGCGCTTCAAGCCAGGTACCGGGGTGAAGGACTGGAAGTGCGCGCCTGCGGGCAGGGCCGCGGCGTCAATGGGCAGCCGCTTGGGCATATGCCGACGGCAAACTTCGGCCAGCCGCGTGCCGCCCTGCACGATGATGGCCCTGTCCGACTGCGAGGCCTCGGGGTGGCGCAGCGCCTGCACCACCAGGGCGTCGATCTTCTTCAAGAGGTCGTAGAGGGGCTGAGTCGTCGACATGCGTACCTCCTCCGGTTCCCTGCTGCGGTCACTTCGTCGGAATGCCCGCAATGCTCCGCAGTCCGTTGATGGTTCCCAGGGTTTCGTTGGCCACGTCCATCAACTCGCGGATGAGCTGGCGGGCCTCGCCCTTGTCTATCTTGTTGTTGCGGATGGCCTGTTCGCCGACCCGCGCCACGTCGCCCAGCTCTTTGAAGAGCACTCCCATGCGGAGCACGAGCGCAGCGCAGTCAAGGTCTTTGGGCACGCGCCGGAGCCCGCCCGCATCAGCGTGGGCCCTGGCCCAATCAAGAAGGATGGTGTTGCCAAGCACTGCGAGCAAGCGGGGGAAGTCCTCGAAGCACCACCAGTAACGCTCGCTGGTGAAAATTCGGTTGGCGTTGCTCCAACCCCAGCCCATGTCCTCCGCGATTTTTACGCGCGACTTGCCGGAGCGCGTCACGGCAAGGTCCAGGGCATCGAGAAGTGAGAGGTCCTGCAGGTCAATGTCGTCGCTCATCGTGAGGTTCTCCTCGGGATCTCATCTTGCTAGGGCGCGGGCGTGCGCTTAGGGCCAAAACAAGGGGGCAGCCGATCAGGCTTCGGCTTGCTCCAGGGCGGCGCCGATGTGTGGTCCGGGCTTCTCGCGCGAGGGCGCTGGAAGAAGATCCATGGGCATACCGAGCTGGCGCAGCATGTCGATGTAGCGCTGGGGGCACTCGCCGCTGGAGAGGATGGCGGACACCCGCGGAGGCTTGACCCCGAAGAGCTGCGCCAAGGCCCGGCCAGAATGGCCGTTCTGGCGCAGCCACTCCTTGCGGAGCGTCGAGGTGGGGACGTGCAGTTGACCCTTGCTGGTAGTTGCCGTAACCATTCACTGAACTCCTTTTGATGCCCTGCGTTGCCTGGGCATCTTTTCGCGGAGGTATTCGAGACCGGGGAGGAAGTGCTGTCCGTCCACATCCACCTTTTGCGCGGCTTTTTGTGCAGCTCCCCGCGCCAAGGCCGCGAGCCTTGGCCGGGCGTGCATGAGCGCCTGCCAGTTCACCCTGACCGAGCCCATGCGGAAGCGAACGCGTTGACTGGACTTGCTCATGCTGGCCTCAAACAGTTTCCTGAAGTGTTCGCAAAACGGGTACAGTGAAATCTCACACACTGTCAATGAAATTTCATAAAAAAGAAGGTTAATTTCATATGGAGTGGCCTCGGCAGTTCGAAATAATTGAGAGAATTATTGCGGAACGCTTGGCCGGGAGCGGGCTGAAGTACACCCTGGCCAACGCGTGCGAGCTGCTGGGCGCGAAGGTGAAGGTGCCCAAACTCCAGGCGTGGAAGAAAGGCCAGCGACCCAGCGCCGACGATCTGGAGACCCTGGCCGTCACGCTCGGCTTGTCGCCGACGTGGCTCCTGCTGGGCGTGGGACAGCCCCAGGACGAGGCGGGAGAAGGCGAACTCGTGCCGGAGTACGTGCCCATCGGCGACACCCTGCGCGACCTGCTGAACCAGCTCCCGGATCAGCTGCCCCAGGTGGCCCAGGTGGCAGGCATGACCCCTGCCGAGTTGCGCGCCTGCGCGGATTCCCAGGCGATGCTCTCGGGGTTGACCGTCGCCCGGCTGGTGCACGCCTACCGGGTGAACGCAAACTTCCTGCTGGCCCAGGTGGGCCAGCCCTTTTTGACCGAAGAGCAGTACGAGGAGCGCGGCCCGCTGACCTGGCTGCGCGAGAAGCGCGGCGACTTTGCGCAGCCGGACGAGGCCCCGGCCACGATCTCGCTCACGGCCGCGCGCCTGGCCACCGTGGAACGGACCATGAAAGAGGCAGGGTCCCCTCAGCTGGCCATCCTGCATTCGCTGCGCGCCATGCTCGAAGGCGAGATCGCCAAGCTGAGCGGGGCGCAAAAGGACTGCGCAGATCCGGCAGAGCACGCGCCACAGGCCAACCCCAAGAAGGCTGCCGGGGACGATACCGTCTGATCCGGGGGCAGGGGCGTGGAGACGGACGGCCACAGGCCGCGCTGCGAGAGATATTGTTCTACGTCGAGTGCTGGTTGATCTGCCGCGCAATGGACGCACTGGAGATGCTCAAAAACAGCTATTGGCCACTGTAAGCGGCTATCCCCCATGGCCAGCGAGGCAGTGGCTGCATGTCCCGACTTGTAGTAGCAAAGCAGCATGGGAGGAGGAAACGCTGTGACGGTTGATCGGACACGAACAAATAAAGTTGTGCTCAAGGTCTTCGCCGTTGCCGCGTTGGCCCTTGGGGCGCTGGCGGTTTGGGGTATGAGTCAGAAGAAGGCGCCACCGCCTGCCGCCCCGGCCGCAACACCGCAAGCGGCCATGACAGAGGCCCAAGCCAAGGCCGAAGTGGGGCGGCTGCTCGCGGAGCTGGACTCATTCAAAGTTCTTGAGGGGTTTCACGCCGGGGCCTTCTCCGGCAAGGGGCTGCCCCAGGCGGTCCGCTGGTACCAGGACGCCACGGCGCTACGCGACCGCATCAGCGCGGACATGTCGCTGCCTGCGGCGCTGCGTGCTGCGCCGGGCAACCTCCTTGGGCTCGGGCTGGCCTACCAGCAGAGCAAGGGGCAGGAGACGCCCGGGACGAAGGGGGACAGGGAAATGGTGGTGGAGGCGCTGAAATAAACAGACCACAAGAAAAACGGCGCTTTGTGCTTCGGGCAAAACAGAGGCCCTGGCTCATCACCGGGGCCTCTGTTTATGCATCTGGTCACTTCGTTTAACGTAAGCAGCGGCTTTCGTAGGCGAGAGCCATTTTGTTTAGAGACCTTCGGCCTCCTCCTGACACTCCGCGCAGCGCACGCACCCCGGCACAGCCGCAAGCCTGGCCAGGGGGATGGGCTCCTCGCACTCCAGGCAGCACACCGCGCCCTCGATGACGAGCTGCGCCTCCCCGGTGCCAAGGCCCGGCACACGGGCAAGGGCCTGCAGGCGGTCGAGGACCTCGGTGGCCTGGGCATCGTCGATGATGTCGGCCATGGCTTACGCCCGTTGCGACCGCAGGGCCTCGATGCGCGCCTCGGCGTCCGCCAGCCACGTCTTGCCCTCGTCTGTAAGGAGCGCCTCGCGCAGTCTGCGCTGGGTCACTGTGGCCTCAATGGCCAGTATTTCGGCATCAATGGCGGCGTTGGGGTCCGGCGCGGGCGGCTCCGGCGGCGCGGTGCAGCCCTCCGGCGTCCACAGCCAGCCGGGCGCAACATCGTCCCCAACCTCCACCACAAGGGCGCACTCGCCAGCGCCCAATTCCGGCGTTTGGGCAAACACTTCGGCCACGCGGTTCTCGATGATTCGGGCAAGCATTGTGCGCCTCCTATTCGAACCACGCCAGGACGGCGCGGATGTGCTGACGTTTGTGGTTCGCCGTTTCGATCCGCGCGTACCCGCTCTGCCCGGACGACAGGGCGGACAGCGAGGCCGAGGCGCGCAGCAGCTTGTAGCTGGCGCTGTAGGCCCCAAGGTCGACCAGGTCCGTGGCGTAGGCCCAGCCGCTCCCGCGCGAGGCCCCGACCGTGATGTCCGTGTTCAGGGCCACGGCGTCCACGGCCCTATGCAGCACATATGCGGTGGCCTTGGCGGGGATGAACCCCAGCGAGACCGGCGGGCTGAAGATGGTCATGTTCGCCGGGGTGGCGTCGGCCGCATAGCCCATGACCAAGCCCGACACAGTGTCCTCCGACATTGTGACGCTGCCGCTGATCTCTCCAGTTTTGATCGCTCGCCCATCTGTGTGATACGAGCAGGCCCCAAAATTGGCGGAATAGGCCGCAGGCATATATGTACCGCTCGCGGGCACTGTGTACGCGGCAGGCAAGGCAAACGTCTCCCAGCCGCTGCCCGTGTGGCTGTAGGTGCCGGTTGCCACGACAGTGTAGGCCCCGGCGGCGGTGCGCTGCACGATGTAGATTTTCCCCGTGCTTGGCACGACGGAATAAATGCGGATGCCCGTGACGATGCTCCCATTCGCCATCACAACGGAAGTGTCCACCGTCGAATAGCCGCTGACGCTGGGCGTGCCCGTGTGTATGGTGCCTGCATGGTCCACCGATCCGGACGGGACATTGTGGTAGCAGTCCTCGGCGGCGGAATAATACGCCTGGGCTTTATTCCATTCGTCGGACAAGAAGGTCCACAGGTAGCCGCCGGGCACGGGGCCGCTGGCGCGCCCAGCGGCCAGCCAGGACACAAACGCGTTCATAGCCGCGTTGTCGCGAGCCAGCCCGTCCGGCTTTCGGGTGGCCGCGATGGCCGCTGCCACATCCGCAGGGCTCATAGCCGTGGCGTTGTCCGTGCCTGCGAGGGCCTGCGCGGCCGTGGACAAGCGCACCATCCCCGCCACTGTCTCGCTGGCCTGGGGGATGGTGATGCCAGCGATGGCGGCCCGGATGTCCGCGTGGGCGTCCACGGCGGTGTTGTGCGTGGCCACAGCTCCCGCCGTCTCCGCCCCGGCCTGCGCGGCCGTCACCTGGTGCGGGTTGGCCAGGTTCCCCACGTGGTCCCCAACATCCTCGGCCAGGGCGTCCAGGTCGGCCCGCACCTTGCCGACCTCGATGGCCACGAACTCCTTGGTGGCCAGCACCACGCTGGGGTCGATCAAAAGCGTCACCGCACTGGCGTTGCCGATCTCGATACGCATGCGGATGTAGAAGGTCTTGGCCGAGCCCTCGGCCAGCTGCGGCTTGTAGCTGTCCGGCAGGCTGCCCACGGCCACGAGCTTGCCTGTCTCGTCGAACAGGCCCACCTCGCGGATAGTAAATCCTCCGATCGTCTCGAGCACAACCGCTTCGGCCATGATCCAGCCGGGGTTCTGCGGATCCTCGGACAGGGTGTTCAGCGCGCCGCGCCACACCTCGCGCCGCAGGGCGCTCATGTCCTCGCGCGGCGTGATTTGCGCGCCTTCGCCATCGCCCACGGCAAGATGGGTCAGCTTGACAGGGGTGCCCGTGGCGTGGGCCGTGGCGATGAGCGCCTGCCCGACCTTGGTCAACACGGTGAAATAGGGCATGTTTCCTCCTCTACTTTGGAACAACGAGGTTATGCGTCTCGACCACATGCACGGCAGCGGCGGAGCGCACCGGCAATGCGGCGTCCACGCCGGCAAGGCTCCAGGGCAAAACATCCACCGCCTCGTCCGCCATGGCTACACACGCGGCATTTGCGCCACCGCGCCCTGCGATGATGATGCGCAGCTCGTCCAGGTGTGAGCGCGCGTTCTTTGTGGCCTTGACCACGTCCAGGGCCGCGTCCGCGATCTGAGGCGGAAGGGGGGCCTCGGTGATCTCCACCTCCAACCGGAACGTGCCGGGCACCCCGCCGTACTCAAACCAGGGCACCACAAGGGCGGGCTCGCCAAACACAGCGGCCACGGCCTGTTCCACGCACGCGGGCGTGCCGTGGATGCGACGCCAGGGAATCGCCTGCCGGATGAGGGTGCGCTTCACGGCGTCCGAAAGCTGGGCGTCCCAAAAGACCACGTTGAACTGCCAGGCCAGCATCGAAAGCGTCGGCTCGGTCAGTTCATCCAGGCGATCGTAGAGCCGCACCCTGTCGATGAGGCCTGCGACGGTGCGCAGCTCCTGCCCAAAGCCTTCGGCCATGGCCATGACCGTGGCGTCGCCCGCGATGGAGCCCGGCAGAAGCGCGCGGAGATCAAGGTCGGCCTGGCGCATCATTCCAGCCCCCCGAAGGTCACGATGATTCCGGACGCGTGGGCGACCTCCCAGGGATGCAGGGGGGTGTCCGCTGGGGAGGTGGCCACGACGCGCTTGACGCCGGCGGACTGCACCTGCCGGATGAGCTCCGAAGGGGTGATGTCGCGCCCCAGCTTGGCGCGCTGCCAGGCCGCGAAAGCGGCCACCGC
The DNA here is from genome assembly GCF_900188225.1 of Humidesulfovibrio mexicanus. NCBI lineage: Bacteria > Pseudomonadati > Thermodesulfobacteriota > Desulfovibrionia > Desulfovibrionales > Desulfovibrionaceae > Humidesulfovibrio > Humidesulfovibrio mexicanus. The sequence goes on from NZ_FZOC01000007.1 coordinate 121,070, forward strand.
CGCGTTTACCGCCGTGGCGATAGGGGCCAAAGAGGCGCTCTGCCGTGCTTCCAGCCACCAGGTTATTTCGATGGGGTATTCGACCACCACCGGGGCTTTGACCGACACCCGGTCGGTGAGGGGAACGCGAGACTTCTGGAGCACCGTGGCGCTCACGAGGTCCAGCATGGATTGTTCCGGCACGGCCCCGTCCGCGAGCAGCGGGTACAGCTCCACCTCCACAGGCGCGGGGGAGACCACGGCCACGTCCTTGATGAGCTGATGCGCCGAGCGCACCCAATACACGTAGGCGTCATCCGGCCCGGCCACCGAATACTGCGCCGGGGCAAGCTGGATGCGCTCGCGGAAGTTGTCGTCCGCCTCCACGTCGGCCCCGCCCGAGGTGCCGCCCACGTTGGCCACGCTGGCCACAAAGGGCAACGGGTCCACCAGGCGGGCAATCTGGCCGGCAAGGTAGCCGTTGCCGACCGCGCCTTCGGCAAGGCAGGTGATGCCAACCTCGCCCACGGTCTGCCCGGCCGGTATGACCAGGGCCGAGTCCGTGGCGAAGAGCAGGGTGCCATTCGGGGTGACGCGCGTGCCCTGCGGCGCGGTCCAGGCCGCGCCCTGCACGCTGGCCAGCTCCACCCGGAGCACGTCTTTGGCCGGGGAGGCGGCGAGGCGCTGGGTGCTCACCCAGGCGCCCAGGTGGTCTAGGTGCTCCCCGGCGGCGTAGGCGAGCAGCTGGCTGCGCGCGCTTTCGTCGATGACCACCCGCTGCATGGCCACAATGGAGGCCACTGTCTCGATGAACAGCCGCTCCGGATTGCCCGGGGCCAGGGTCAGGCCCGTTATCTTCTCGTACAGCGCGAAGAAGCCCTTTTCGACGGCTGCCGGATCGGTCTCGCAAAAGTGCAGTTCCGGGAGGTACTCCAGGAACGGGAGCAAGGATTGGCTGCTCACAAGGACACCCCCTTTCTGAGCGCGAAGCGGATTCGCGGGTACACGATGCCGTCCAGGGCCGAGGACGGATCGGCCTCGAAAGTCACGGCCGTGACGCGGACCCGGGGCTCATGCTGTTCCACGGTTTCGATGATGCTGGCCACGCGCGCGGCCGTGGTCAGAGGCAAAGGACTGTCCAGGTAGCCGGCCCCTCCGGCAAACTTCCGGTCAAGGGGACAGGACCAGGCCAAAGTGGACAGGATGATACGGATGTTCTGCGCGATCTCGGCCAGGCCGCGAGCGCCGAAGGCGATTGCGCCGCTAGGTGCGGCCAGCACGTCGTATTCCATCAGGCATACTCCTTGAGCGTCAGCTCGGCCTCGGCCACCAGGAGAAAGCCGCCAGGCCCCAGACGCCGCCAGGTCTCCTTGACGCTTTCGAGGACATGCGGCCCAAGGTTGCGACCGCCGAGCACCAGCCGCTCCACCCGGCCGGTGCGGCACAGGTCCGCCAGGGTGTCCAGGTCCGCCGCAGGGGATGCGCCGAGCCCCGCGTCCAGGCGCACTGCGAACGTGGTGGGCGTGATCTCCGGGGCCAGGAACTCCAGGCGCGGCATGGCCCCCAGGACCTCGTGGGCGGCGTAGCGGCCCTTGTGCTCCCGCGACAGATCAGACCATGTTTTCACCCTCTCCGTGCTGACCTCGAAGGACACGGGGCCAAAGCTGCCCGTGCCCGCACGCATAGGCAGCGCGCTGGTCTCTTCGATTTCCTCCGGGATGGGCAGGGGCCAGCCGATTCCGGGCGTCTGCACGGCCGTCGCATCCTTGAAGGTTTGCAATAGATCCTTGGCGTCACTCAGGATGGAGGCTGCGGGCAGCTTGGCCAGAGCGCCGCCCACCACGGCATCGGCGATCTTGGCCGAAGCGTCCTGGTCCAGCCACAGTTTCCAGGAATCCGGGCCAACCCCTTGGCCACGCATGGTCATGACCCCGGACACGGCGAGCAACGCGAGATCCCGCGACTCGGCATCAAGGCCGACCCGCCCCATCGTGCGGTCCACCTTGCCGGTCAAAGCCCCCAGCTCCAGCTCCAGCATGCGCGCCCACGGGGCCAAGCCCGACTCACTCAAGGTCGAGCCGTGAGCAACGGCCGCCATCTCCACCAGCGGGCTGATGGTGGCGGGGTTCGGAGGGGCGCCCTTGAACATGCTGGCCAGCAGGCTGGCCTGCAGGGCTGAACGGGTGGCTGCGTCCACGGTGGCCATGCCCACCCCCTAGTGGCTGTGGTGATTGGAGTTGCCGCCGCCATCCATGATGGTTCCGCCAGCGGTGATATTGCCGGACACGTTCATGCCCCCCTCCTGTGTCAGGTCGCCGCGCAGGCTGAGGTTGGCCTCGAGCACGGCGGAGCATCCCCCGCCGAGGCCTTGCATGGTCAGGGCCGGTGTGCGCATGACGATGCCCTGCCCGCCCTCCAGGGTGAGCAACTGCGGGGTGCTGGCCGTGATGTTCCCTTGGGCCTTGGCCTCGATCTCGCCTTTCACGTCGGCCCGCAGCTTGTGCGCCTGGCGGTCGTACTCAAGTTCGGTGCCGTCCTCGAAACGCACAAAACGGATGTGGCCGGGCTTGCCCGGGGCGGGGTCGGCGGAAGAATAAAGCGCCCGGACCACGAAGCCCTGCTCAAGTCCGCCGGCCAGAAACAGGCACAGCACCTGCTCGCCCAGGTCCGGCATCCACTGGCTTTTGTCGCGCAGGCTCTTGTCCGTCAGCACCCGGCACGGGTGGCTCACCAGGTTCTGCGCATCGGCAAAGCGCACGCGCGCGGTGCCCGCGGCTTCATCAACGCCCACCACCTCGCCCACGCGGATGAGGTTGCGCAGCACGGCCTCCAACGCCCGGACCCGGCCTTCCAACTCGACGCTCATTGCATGCTCCTAATAGGACAGGGCCGCGCGGCCCTTGATTGATGTGACGTAGCCGCCCGAGCCGTCCACCCGGTGCACGGCCTCCTCGACGAAATAGCGTCCGTCGAACCGGCCGAAGCCTGAGGCGGCGACCACGATGCCCGCCACCAGGCCAGGGTGCCCGATGCAGTCAAGCTTGGCCTCGTACTCGCCCTTGTTACATTTGCGCAGCTCGGCCTGGGCCAGACGCTCGGCCTCGGCCATGCTCTCCACCCGGCGGTTGATGCGCAGGAGCTGTTCCGAGGGGGCCTGCCCCTGCGGGGCGTACGTATGGGTGCGCAACTCGCGCGTCTCCGGGTCCAGCCAGGACACCTCGCAGGCCTTGTACATCACGCCGCTCTTGCTTTTGAAATTCCACTTGAGCGCGGGCAGGCCGCCGCCGCGTTTGGTCACGGTGAGGGCGGCGGCCTTGGCGTCGTGGGACTGCGCGCCGAAGAGCGCAAGGCGGCCGTCGTGGGCCTTGAGGTTGACCCCACGCTCCTCGCACAGCCGCTTGAGGAAGCCCAGATCGGATTCCTCGCGCTGGTCCACGCGGGCAAAGGGCACATCCGCGCCGTCGTAGTAGAGCTTGAGACCGTGGCGTTTGGCGATCTCGCCCGCCACCACGCGCAGGCTGGCGGACTCCCAGGCCTGGGTGCGCGATTCCTGGCGCAGGGCCGTGGCCGTGCTGGCCGACACGGCCTTGATCTGCACCAGGTCGGGCGGGCCCTCGAATTCCACTTCGTCGATGGCGAAGGCGCCGAAATTCAAGCCCAGGCGCTGCCCCGGCCCGGTCCAGTCAAGGCAGAGGATGGACGCGGAAATGCGCAGGCCCTTGGCCGGCCGCCAGGGGCCGCTCCACTTGCCGTCCGTGTCGCGCAGGGTCAGCCGCAGATCATCGGCCTTGCCGTGGGCATGGTCCGTCAGCTCAAAGGCCAAAAGGTCCGGGGACACGGAGCCTGTCACGTCCTTGCCGCCGATGACGACGGAAAGTCGTACCCTGCGGGCGTTGCTGCCCGAAATCAGATCGCTCATGCGGTCATCCACGGCGGCAGCTCCAGGGTTTGGGTGGGGGTCTCCACATCGGGCACCACAAGCACGACGCCCGCCGGGAACACCACCACGTCAAGGTGCGCGGGGTTGGCGCGCATGAGCTGGTCGAACAACCGCTCCTCGCCCCACAGCCGGTAGGCCAGGCCGTCCCAGCTATCCCCCTGGGAGGTGGTGATGGTGCTAGGCATAGGCGAGCCTCCGTCCATTGCTCTGGAGGTTCTCAAGCATCTCGCGCAGGCGCGCCTCGGAAAGTTGCAGCTGCGCCCCGATCACGGCGGGGAGCTCCGGGCCGCCGCCCTGCACGTTGATGGTGGGCGCGAAGTGGATCACCAGCCCAGCCCCGCCGGGAGCGCCGCCGCCTTGTCCGCGCGGGCGAAGGCCCAGGCTGTTGTCCAGGGCCTGGCCGAGGCCGCCGTCGCCGCTCGCGTTCATGCCCTGGGCCATGGTGGCCGGGATGGCCGCGCCCGAGGCCGTCAGAGTGGACAGCGGCCCGCGCTCGGCGTCGGAGCCGGGCAGGTACTCGCGCACCTTGGTGACCACGGCCGCCACGGCCTCGACCGGAGCCATGGCCACGGCCTTGATGCCCTCGGTAAAGGTGGTGAGCAGCTTCACGCCCACATCGTAGAGCGAGAGGGAACCCAGCCAGTCCACAACCGCCCGGGCGCCGCCTGTCACCGCGCCCCAGGCCGCCGTGGCCTTGGCGGACACGCCGTCCCAAAGCCCGTCCAGCACGCGGCGTACGGGCTCGCAATAGGTGTAGAGCGCCCAGACGGCCGCACCCAGGGCGACCACGCCCGCAATCACCAGGCCGATGGGATTGGCCGTCATGGCCGCATTGAGCGCCCACTGGGCCACAGTCATGGTCTTGGTGGCCACGGCCGAGGCAATGGCCACGCCGCGATTCCAAACCAGGGCTGCATTGGTGGCGATGACCGTGGGCCGCAGGGCGGCGATGACGCCCTTTGCGATGAGCCAGCCATCGGACAGGATGGTGGCCGCATACCCGCAGGCGATGGCCCCCACCTTGAGCACCACGAGCCCGGTGACCACCCCCATGACGGCGGTGGTCAACATCGGGAACTGCTCGGCCGCGGCGATCACCGGAGTGAGCAGGGTGGACACGGCGTCCGCCCCGGCCGCCAGGGGCGGCAGCATCACCGAGCCCACGCCGATGCCGAGCGATTCCGCGCCGCGCCTGAGGCGCAGCAGGGCGTTCTTCGTGGTGGCCGAGCGGGACTCGTACTCCTTGGTCATGGACCCGGCGTAGGATTCGGCCTTGGCCACGTTCCCGAAGGCCTTCTTGAGCCCGTCCAGGTTTTGCAGCATGGGGGCGATGGCGCCCAGAGATTCGGTGCCGAACATCTCGGACAAGAGCGAGGCCTGCTCGGCTTCGGGCATGCGCCGCAGGGCCGTGAGCACGCGCAGCACCGTGGTCTCTGCGTCCTTTTGCATGTCGCTCGCCAGCAGCTTGGGGTCGAAGCCCAAGCGCGCGAAAGACTCCTTCTGATCCTTGGACATGGCCGTGCCCTTGGCCAGGGTCAGCAGGAAATTTTTCATGCCCGTGGCCGCGATCTCCGGGCTGGGCGAGGCGGCCACGAAGCCGGCCGCCATGGCGGCTATTTCATGGGTAGCCAAGCCTGCGGTCTTGGCCACGGCACCCACGCGCTCCACCACCTCGGAGGTCTTGAGGGGATCGGCGGCCATGTTGTTGCCCAGGTGGTTGATGGCGTCGGACAAGGCCACCACTTCCGCCTGGGAGAGCCCCATCTTGGCGCGCCAGGAAGACATGCGCTGCCCCGCATCGGCGGCGCTCATGCCAAAGGCCACGGCCATCTGGGCGGCCGTGCTGGCGAATTCCTGCAATTCCTCGCGGCTGGTGGCGATCTTTGCCGAGGCGGCGGCGGCGTAGATGCCTGCGATGTCGGCAGCTGCAAGGCCCGTCTCCTTGGACAGCTTGCGGATGTCCTTGGGCATCTGGGCAATGTCCGACTCCGTGAAGTCGTCCATGACCTTCTTGGCGTCGGCAAAGGCGCTCTCGAAATCCATGGCCATGGTCACGGGCGCAGCCACGGTCATCACCGTGGCCACGGCTCCCACCATTTCGCCCTGTAGTTCCTTGCGCTTGGCGCTGTTCTCCTGGCGCTTCTTCACCCTGGCCAGCGCTGCCTCGGCACGGGCGATCTCGCTTTCAAGCTTCTTGTACTGGGTGGCGCACTGGACCACGGAGAGGCCGTGTTTCTGGGCGGCTTCTGTGGCACGATTGTACCGCTGCGCCACGGTCTTGATCTTGGCGTCCAGCATCTCGCGGTCGGATTCCGGGGCCTCCTTGCGCGCCTGTTTCAAGGCGGTGAGCTGGCGGCTGGTCTCGACAACGGCCTTGGCCTTGCTCGACGTGGCCCGCATGGTCTTGAGATCCGCGTTGAGGGCTTGCGCTTTCTCCTTCACCGTCTTAAATGCGGAAGTGACCGATGGGCTCAGAGCCACACCGAGGGCGAAAGATATGCCGAAGGTTCTGCCAATAGACATGCGCTACACCCACATAGAAGCGGGGAACCCACTGCCCCGCGTTGCATTCATTCTGGTCTTCGTCCTGGAGCTGGCCGTGCGCGCCCTGCTCGGGCAAGAGTCCCCGGAAGCCTGGACAGCGCCGCTCGGGCACGCCAGCCTGGCCTGGCTGGCGATCCGCTTCGTCTGCTTCGCGGTGGATTCCTTGTACGGGCGACTCTGCATTTCCGACACCACCGTTTCCGCTAGCCGTTCCCGGCGCGCCTGCTGACCTCGACAGAGGCCTCTCGCCACTGACTCAGCTCCGCCACAGTCATGGAGAGCAGGTCTTCCCGGCTCCAGCCGGTCATGCCCGCCACCTCCACCACCATGCGCCGCAGCCTTACTCCATCTTCTTTCTGGACAAAAAACCCTTGTAGATCTCCTGCAAGCCCTTGTAGTCTGCCATGTCCATAAGTTGCAGGTCCTCAGGGTTCATGCTGCAAAGGCGGCCAAACAGGACCACCTCCGCGTCAAGCTCTCCGCCCGTCGCTTTCTCGGCGACGAGGTGATCACCAACCGTGGGGCGGCGCATCACAAGGGCGGTGACTTCGCCGCCATCAAGCATCAACGGGAATTCCAGCTTCAGCGTGTTGGACATGGTGCGTTCCTCTCTTGGGTTGAGGGAGGGGAGGCTTTGCCTCCCCTCCCTGTTGCTTGCTAGACTTCAATGCCCAGGTTGGCGCGGACGGTGGCCAGATAGTCCGTGCCGTCCACCTTGAAGATGTAGTTCAGCTTGTCGATCTCGAGCACCTCGGTCCCGCCAAGCCAGACTTTGAGGTAGGTGACTTCGAGTTCGCTCTCGTTGTCCATGGGCTTGCCCATTTCAAGCTTGCCCAGGCCGCCCTTCTTAGGCGCGCAGCGCACCACAATCTTCATGGCCTGCGGTTCGTAGGTCCCGGCGGCCGCGTCGAAGCGCTGGATGGAACCGCGCAAGTCGAGCTGGTGGCCTTTGGGGGCAAGGAGCGAAACGGACGAACCGTTGAAGGCGCGCCACTTGAACTTGATGCTGAGGCTTTTGGTTTGGCCAAGGACAAGGGATTCGACCTCGCCGGCGATGCCTGCGCCGGAAGTGGTCTCAGTCAGGAACTCGATCTCCGGCAGCTCCACGTCGGCAAGGCCGATCTGGTCCTGGCCTTCGTTGTAGACGCGGAAGCCGATGAGCTTCTCGGGGATGGGGTTTGCGGTGGGCAGGGTCATGGCCTCATCCTCCTAGTTGCTGGACCCGAACAGGGCGCTCAAGTACTTGACGTCGTATTCCATGATGAACTCCAGGGAGCGCGCGGGCGGCGGCGGGCTCGCGTAGACGTGGAAGCGGATGATGCCGTCCAGCAGGTCCAGGGTGGGGTTCTCGCTCTCCAGGAAGGCCACGCGGCCGCCCAGCAGGTACTCGCAGGAGGTGAGGCCATTGAGCCAGCAGTTGAAGGTGTCGCACACGGTCTCGATGGTGCGGCGGCGCACCGGCCAGTCCACAAGCTGCCAAGCCGTGAGAATCAGCGTGTTGCCGATCCAGTTGAACATGCGGCGCACCGGGATGAAGGTGTCCTTCACGTCGGTGACGCCGGGATAGGCGGCGGTGCGGTTGCCCCAAATTTTCATGCCGCCGATGAAGTTCAGGCCGGTGACGATGCCTTGGCTTTCCAGATACGCGGCCTGGCCAGGGTCAAGGTGCAGCTCCTTGCCGCCGTGCACCAGACTGTTGCACAGCAGGCGGCTGTTGGAGGGGCTCCAGAAGGGCACGCCCCCGCTCTTGACGTCGCGCGCGGCGATACCCCCGGCCAGATGCGACGATCCCCTGTGGATCTCCGTGCCGAGGACGGGCGAGCCGTAGAAGATACTCAGGCCGGAGTCGGTCAGGTTGTTGTCGTTGATCCAGGCGGGCACGTCGGTGTAGCGACTCACGCTCGCGGGCACGTCGATGATGCCCGAGCACGTGAAGTGGCCGGAAACCAGCTTGCACTTGGCCCCCATGACCACGGCCACAGCCGGGTCACTGCTGAAGCCGGGGCAAAGGATCTGGCCGGGCACCAGCCGGAAGCGCGGGAACACCTCGGCCACCAGCTCCAGGCCGGTGCGCTTGAGCGTGGTGGCGTCCACCCCACCGATGATGTCTGCGGCCGTGACCTTGGCGGGGTCCGGGGTCTCGCCGGTCTTGTGCACGGCCGGGTCGAACACGTTGATGAACACGATGGGCGACATGCCGTAGAGCGACAGGTACACCTTGGCCACATCGCACAGGCCGTAGGTGGGCAGGTCGTCATCCCAGCCGAAGAGCTCCACGAACTCCTGGTAGCTGAAGACGATCTTGGGTTCGTTGACCAGGCGGCTGACGCCGATGGGCAGCTTGTGCACCGGGGCGATGCCCACCACAACAGGCAGGGACACATCGATGCGTGCCGGCGCGACAACGCTGGTGGGCACCTCGGAAACAGAGACGCCGTGACGGTAGTTCAAGGGCATGGGCTATTTCCTCCGGGAGTAGCGGTTGGCGACCTGAGTCGCGGCCGTGGCCAGAGCTGCGGCGCCTTCCCCTCGCATGGCCTGACCGGCCCTTTCGACGGGCACAAGGCAGGCCCGCAGGTCCGCGTCCTCCGCAGCCAGGGCGGCAATTTCTGCCGGCAGGCCGCCCCGGAATACGGTGTGTGGGGCCAGGTGAACCGGGGCCAGCAGGCGCGGGCCGAGATACATGACCGCGCCGGTTCCCTCGGAGGCGGCCACGGCGGGCACGGCAGACTCCGCCTGGCCCTGAGGTTCGGGGGCGGTGGCGGATATGTCGGTTTTGGGCAGCTTGCTCATGGGGTCTCCTTTCTGCCTCAAGCGGGCATGCGCCAGAGCGAGATCATCCACGCTTCGGCGTAGGGTTGGGGTTGCTTGTCCGGGCGCTCCCAGAACAGGAAGCGCCCCTTGCCATCAGCCTCAAGGGAGTAGCGGGACTCCAGGGGAGCGGCCGCGTAGGGCTTGAGCACGCGGGAAACCAGCGAGACCAGATTGGACAAGTCGTTCTCGGTGGCTTCGCCGTTGTCGCCTTCCTCGCGGGAGTACACGCCAAGCCGCAGCAGCACCTCGGCCATGTTTTCCGCGTCGGTGAGGTGGCCGGTCTTCGCCTGCAAGAGCACGAAGGGGAACTCCTGGTCCGGGCCTTCGGGCTTCTTGGGGGGAAGGTCCCCGATGAATACATTGGCCGCACGCAGCCCCTCGGGATGGGGGACGCGGCCAGGGGTAGCCAGGGGCAGTTCCGGAAGCCTGGCCTCCAGAGCCGACTTCATGGCGCACATGAGGGTGTAGGCGTTCATTCCCCGCCTCCCCGCGCCGAGACTTCGCGCGCCAGCGCGTCTTCAAACCGGATGATCAGCAGGCCTTCGTACTTGGCGCGCTTCTCGTCGGCGGCCACATGAAACTGGACAGAGGGGCCGGTCTCCTCACTGATCAAGCTGGAGCCAGCCAGACGGCTGAACACGCCCATGTGACCGGAACGCAGCTGGGCCACGAACAGGCGCGAATCGCCCTCGCTGCGGGGGCTGTTGTCAAAGGTCCTGCCGGAGCCGTCGAGGCGATAGCTCAAAGGCTGCCAGTCCTGGGGCCGCTTGCCTTTCTCGGCCGTGAGCCGAAGCGGCGAGATGCCGCGTGCGTAGCGGATGAGGGGCAGGCGGGAGCTGGCCACCCGGACATGACCTTCGACCTCGGCGTTTCTGCGGCGCGGGGTCTTGGTCCGCACAGCCTTGGTGATGACCCGGGGGGCCAGGGTGGTGTCGTCCTTGAGGTCCTGGATGAGCGTCTTGCGCAGCTCCACCATGGCCTTGCGCTGGGCCGCGCCCGCGGCCTCCATGATCTGATCCGGGATGAGCTTGGCGGCCCGGTCCACGGCCAACTGCACATCGTGGCCATCGACCGTGGCCACCACTCCACCCAAGAAATCCAGTTCGCGCAGTCGTCTGTTCATGCGTCACCTCAGGACAGGTTCCGGCTGAGTTCGATTTCGAGGATGCCTTCGCAATCGCGCACCGGGCCCACGGTCCAGTACACGTCATCCACCACCAGCTCCTGGCCGGAGACCGGCCGCGTGGGCAGCTCCGCAGCCAGGGCCAGCAGCAGGCGGCGCTCCACGTTGACCCCGTACATGGCCTCGCCAGCGCCGCCGGGCTGCATGGAGGCGTCCCACATGGCCGTGACCGGACGGCCATCGATGGAGAGCGGCCCGGCGAAGGTGCGCGGGTTCAGGAACACGGTTTGCGCGTGCCGGGCGAGCATGGCTTCGAAGGGGCGCATCGGCCTACCTCGCCCCGAAGGGGAGCAGCTTGGCGACGATGCCGCCCAGGGCCGCAGCCGCGCCCATGAGGGCCACCAGCATGGCCCGGCCGCCCTTGCGCTGGTTCTCGGCGGCCTCCAGGATTTGGATGCGCTCCTCGTGCCCTTCCCACTTGGCCGCGCGCTCGTCGTCGCGGGAGAAGTGCGCGTCGAGCTTCACCTCGATGCGGGCGAGGCGGACCTCCACGGACTCGCTCACCTGGCCACCCCTTTGGACTTCTCGAAGGTGCGCAGGGAGCCCAGGCCCAGCATTCCGAACATCAGCTCCCAGAGGTTGGCGTCCAGCCCCGGCAGGGGCGGCAGCTCCGGCCACCACACGCCGCCCGCCCAGCACAAGAGCGGCCGCAGCAGGTACTGGAAGCCCAGGGCCGCCGCGCACACCCAGCCGATGGCCGGACGCCAGCCGGAGACGAAGATGGAGGCGTGCTGCGCCTCGGCCCTGTTGATGTCGCGCTGGTCGGCCTCGGCCTTGGCGGCCATGGCCAGCACCTCGCGCTGATACTCCTCCGCCGCCTTGGCCCGCGCGTTGGGGTCGGGGATCAGGTCGATCAACTTCTGCGCGGCCGCGCCGATGACGGGAATAAAGCTGAGCAGGGACATGGCCTAGCCCTCCTGTTTCGCGCAGCCGTGGACCATGGCCCCCAGCCGGTTCGCCCGCGCGCCCACCTGCTTGGCCCAGGCGCTGTCGAGCATCTCCATTTCCGCCAGCTCGTATTCGCCAGCTTCAAGGTGGGCCAGGGTGTTCTTGAACTTGAGCAGCCCCGCCAAGCCCAGGTTGAAGCACATGTTCACCAGCGCTTCCTGCACGGGCTCGGGCGCGTTGAGCACCCAGGGCAACGCGCCCACCACCTGGCCCCAGCAGCGCTTGATGTCGTTTTGGAGAAGCAGCATGGCCTCGTCCTCGGTGATGCCGCGATCCTCAAGATTGCGGCCCACGCCGATGGTGAGCTTGCCCGCAGTGCAGCGGTAGGGCTTGAGCTTCAGGCCTTCATCGGTGAGGAGCTGCTTGGCGAGGCGGTGGGTGTTCATGCGCGCCTGTCCTTTTTATTGGTTCTTGATTGGCGGGGATCCGACCGGGGCGGGAAGCCGGACCCCCGCTGCGCCGAGGGAGGAGATTATTTCACCACCTTGACCAGCACGCCGGGCCGCAGGCAGATGGGCAGCACGTTGCTCTCGAACCAGAGGTCAACGCCCTTGTCGAAATCCTTCACCTTCTGCTTGGCGTAGAGCTCCACGCCCGGGGTGTTGACGGTCTCCAGAAAATCGCCGGGGGCCATGGCGTTCAGGAAGGTCGCCGAGGTGCCTTCCGGGAAGGCGTGGCCTTCGCCAACGGCGATGAAGCGCTGGATGTCGCCGGTGCCGCCGTTGGGGGCCTTGCCGAGGTGTTCCTCGAACACGAGGCCGCCGAAGCGGAAGCCCTTGCGGATGTCCTGACCGGACACCTGGCTGGCCTCGCTCTGGTTCAGGAAGAACTTCAGCACGTTGGGGTGGCCCGTCAGCGCGTCGAAGAACTCCTGGCTGACCATGACGCGCACGCCGGAGGAGACATCGCCCTTGAGGTTCTCCTCGATGTGGCGCGAGACCTCGAAGCACTTGGCCTGGACGTCGGTTGCCGGGTCGGCGAGCTCGAAGTTCACGGTCTTCTGCTGGATGCCGAACTCGTTGAACAGGTTGTACAGCGGAGTCACGCCGTCGCCGTCGATGATGAGCCCCTTGAGGGCGCCCCACTTGAGGTGCTCCCAGGTGAGTTCGAACTTGGCACGGTTCTCGAACAGGAACCGGGCCATGACATTGGCGAAGGTCTCGGCCTGGCTGTTGGTCCCGAAGGCGCGCACGCCCGCGTAATGCTCGGGACGGATGGTGTCTTCCAGCGGGATGTGCGGCACCTTGAAGGTCAGCACGCCGCGCTTGCCGTGCTCGCTCTGCGATCCCGGGGAGCCCTTGGGCTTGGAGGGCAGCAGGCGGATGACGTAGTTCTGCATTTCGATACTGACGACATCCGTGGTCAGCGGTTCAGGCTTGAACAGGCCCATCTGGTTCAGCCGCCCGAAGCGGTTGGGCATGACGTTGATGGCCTTGGTCAGCGGATACAGGCCGTAGCAGTTTTCATCGGCGAACGGGTTGAACATGATTTAGACCCCCTTCTGGTCGAGAATGCCACGGGCCGCGAGCTGCTTGAGAGCCAGGGTTTTTTCCGGGGCGGTTATGTCGGCAGGCCAGACCAGGTGCGCGGACAGGATGAAGGCGTCGCGCTTGATGGCCACGGCCCGGCAGGCCGCTCCGGTGGCGTCGCAGGCGGCGGTGAGGAATCCGTAAGCCACCTGCGTGCCGTCTGCGGCGTCCGGGGCCAGGGCGCGGACACGGCCGTCGCCTTCGGCCACGATGATGGAGAATTCATCACCCACGGCGAAGTCGACGCTGCCGTCGTTGATGATGAAGCCGAGCTGCGGCTGGTCGTATTCCGCGCCTTCCACGGCGTCGGCCATGCGGTTGCCGCCCGGGTCGAAGACCTGGAACACTCCGCCATTGGCTTCAGCCTGGGTGCACACCAGGCGGTACTGGCCGATGAGCACGGACGGCCCGGCCGTCACCAGCTCCACGGTGCCGTTGCCGACGTTGCCGGCCTTGGGCGTGGCGACCTCGGGACAGGCATACAAGCGGCGACCGATGACGGCGCCCAGGGGCAGGCTCTGCCCCTGGAGCACGATCACTTCCTCGCGGCAAAAGCCCGGATCGAGCTCGCGCCGCAGGATGTCGGGCAGGCGGGTGGGTTCGTTGATGAACGCCATGGGCTACTCCTTGGTGTACTTGGTCACGGCCGCCAGGAGGAGATTCTCACCGGCGGGCTTGGACGCGCCGGGCTTGACGCCGGACGGGTCCGTCTGCTGGAGGGCGTCGAGCATGTTCTTCATCTGGCCGTCGCCGCTTCCGGCCTGGGCAGGGGGCTGGGCCGACAGGCCGAGCTTGGCGGCCTGCTCGGCCGTGAGCCCGGCCTCGACCGCGGCGGACAGCTTGTCCACAGCCTCCTGGCCAAAAAGGGTGCCAGCCAGGGCCACGACGGATTCCTTGGCTTGGGCAACCCGGTCTTCCGCTGCCGCCGTGGCGGTCTTGGCGGCGTCGGCCTCGATGGCCGCGACGGCATCGGGGAACTGGGCCCGCAACTCGGTGGGATTCATGTTGACCTCCTTCATGATGATCGAAAGGTATTCGTCCTTGGGGCAGGCGTGGTCCAACAGGCCAACCTTCACCGCGTCGCCCGCCAGGAACACGCGGCCTTCGGCCCAATCCTCGAAATTCTTCTCCGAGAGCCCGCGCGCCTTGGCCACGCTGGCGCGGAACAGGGAGTACATGCCTTCCAGGGTGGCTTGGTGGACCTCGCGCGCCTTGGTGTCCAGGGCTTCGAACTCGTTGCCCAGGGCCTTGAACTCACCCGCGCGGAGCACGGTGACGGTGAGGCCCACGCGCTCGTCGTACTTGGTCCACTCGGTGTGGACCCAGACCACGCCAACGGACCCGACCTCGGCCATGGGCGAGGCCGCAAACAGCTTGGCCCCCGCGCCGACGCCGTACGCCGCGCTGCACGCCGTGCCGTCGGTCCAGGCGTAGACCGGCTTGCGCGAACGCGCTGCGAACACCGCGTCGGCCAGATCCTGAAAGCCGGCCACGGTGCCGCCGGGGCTGTCGATGTCGAGCAGCACGGCCCGCACGTCAGGGTCGGAAAGGGCCGCCTCCAACTGGGCGCGGACCACCACGTAGGAGGTCCAAAAAGGAGGGTAGTGGAACTCCTTCAGCAAGTTACCCTGCACGGGGATGATGGCTAGGCCGTTTTCCAGGCGGTACAGCTTGCGCTCACCCGGCAGCGCGCCCGCCTCGCGGGGTGCCAGGTCGGCGCGGTGCGATGCGGCATCGTTCACGGCCTTGCGCAGGGCTTCGGGCTTCATGGCCCAATAGGCAGGGAGGATGTTCACGAAGGACATGGGCGCACCTCTCAGGTTCCCGGGATGGTTGGGGGGTCGGGCATCATGGCCAGAGGATCGGTCTCGTGGCTGTCGCCCGCGCCGGGCAGGGGCAGGTCCAGAGACTCGCGCAGACGGCGCTCGCGCGCCTGCTGCTGGAATGCTTCCTCCCAATCCATGCCCTGCTCGGCCAGGAGATCAGACCAGGAGTACAAGCCGGATTCCAGACCACGCACCTGCGACTGGATTTCCTTGTAGGGATCCACGTAACCGCGCGGGGGTGGGGTCCAGCGGCAGGCCGTGTACAGGTCCATCTGCTCGTAGAAACCGGGCGCGCCTGCGGGGATGGACCACATGCCGCGCAGCCAGGCCTCTTCGAGCACGTGCTCCCTCACCGGCTGGCAGAAGCGGCGCACCAGCCAGGCCCGGTAGTCCTGATACACGCGCCAAGCTTCGAGCAGCGCGGCGCGGGCGCTGGAATAGTTGGTGTCGCTGAAGTCCTTCAGGATTTGGTTGTAGGGGATGCCGGCCACGGCTCCGAGGGTCTTCAAAATGAGCTTGAAGAACGAATCGAAGTTGTTGCCCGGCCGGTTGGATTGGATGGCGCTCACCTTCTCGCCGGGGTTCGGGTACAGAATCTGGCCAGGGTTCACGCCCTGATACCAGCGCTTGTCGGCCCCGGCCCCGCCGGTCCCCTGATGCACGCCGTGGTCCTTGGGGTTCTCGCTCTCGATGGCGATGGGGAAGCTGGCGGTGATGATCTGCGCAATTATCTCGTAGTCCAGGAAATCGTACTTATCGCGAAAGAGCTTGATGACCGGAGCCAGGAGCGGAATGCCGCGCACCTGCTCGGGCTCGCGGTGGCGACAGGCGTGGAACACAAGCTGGCGGTGGCCCTGGCGCGCAGGCACGAAATGGTACTCGGTAAGCACGCCCATGCTGTCCGAGTTCGTGAACCAGTAGCCTTCGGCCTCGCCGTCTTCATCCAACAGAATGCCGTCGCGCACCTGGGGGTCAAGGGCGCGGTCGGTTGGGGTCTTGAGCCGAATGGGGTGGATGTCCTGCAGGGCAAAGCTGAACCTGCGGCCCTTGCGCAAGCGGGTGGCTTCATCGAGCATGCGGCCGACCCATGCGTATTCGCCAAAAGTGACGACGCAGCCGATGGAGAGCTGCTGGCAGTCCTGGAAGTGCATGGCCCGGCCCACGTGGGCCTCGCGCTGCCAAAGCCGGAAGGCCCGTTCCTGGGCCTTTTCGATGCCGCGCGCCTGGTCCTCGGTGATGCCCAGCGCCTCGTAGTCGATGGCCGACTGCGGGGTGAGGCCAGTGCCGATGGCGTTGATGATGATGGTATCGCGGACGCTGGTGGCGTGGCCGTCGTTGGCCACGATGTCCTCGCTCCGGGCCTGCATGGTCTCGCGGTCCAGGGGCTCCTGGTGCGGCGAAACACGGTAGGGGCTCCAGTTGCCCAGGGTGCCGCCGTGGGAGGCGGCCACGCGGCGGACTCCGCGGACCTGCCCTGGGCGGAGGCGATGGCGCAGCACGGCCGGGGCAGCCACTAGAAGCTCCTCCGGATGACGGCCTGCACGACGCGCGGGGTCTGACCGCCCAGGCGGCGGCTCTTCTCGCGGGCCATATCGGCAAGGGTTCTTTTGATCTCGGCCAGGGAGGCGAGGGTCAGCTCGCGGCCGCGGATGGTGTAGCTCTGGCCCATGGACACGTCGCGGAGCGCCACCTTCCAGGCAGCGATCTCCGCGTCGAGTTCTTCGTCAGTGTAGAGCGAGAGGTATTCCGACATGGCCGCGAAAATACGCGGCCCTGCCGGGCGAAGTCATTGGACGCTACGGTACGCTATGGACACCTGTGGACGGAAAGTGAGATTAGGGCACAATTCTCACCCTGCCTCGGCGTCCTTTTTTCGCACATAGTTATTGCGGGCTTTGTACGCGTCCACGTCGGATTGTGGGACGCGGACGGACCCGCCCACAAAGTAGGCGTTGGGGAACTCGCCCCGGTCGAGCAGCACATAGAACATGGAGCGCGAGCACCCGAGGCTGGCGCAGACCTGACGGCGGTTTCGCCCGGGGCTGTGGCTGGCGGCGGCATCTATGGTCATCGCGTCCTTCCTTTCGTGTGCTGCAGTCTGCGGTTTCGTGGCGGGCTTCGGCATGTCATCGCCTCCAGGAGGGGCGGGCGCCGCCGAAGCCAGGTCCTGAACCGCCCGGAGACGGGCCCGTGGACATGCCAGGGGCCGGGGGCGGGCCGGAGGCCTCCACACGGGCCTGAAGCATGGACTGCGCCACCACGGCGAGGCTGGGCGACCACTGGAAGTGGGCCATGGCCAGGTGGCCCACCAGGCAATCCAGCCAGTGGTTGTCCTTGCGGACCTTCTTCCACACTTCCTTGCCGCCCTCCCACTGCTTGCGCTCGCTCTGGAGCTGCCGGAAGTAATCCGGGGTCACGCTGCCGTGGAAGCGCAGCGGGTCGGCTCCCTCCTCCCCGGACATGCGCCAGAGGGCTTCGCTCTTAAAGGCGTCGGTGTCGATGTGGTAGAGCCGGAGGCCGCCCTTCATGGCCGCGCCGTCTGGGTATTTTTGCAGCAAGGACCAATACACGTGCACGCCGGGGCGTTGGTAGCTCATGCCCTTGGTGGCAAAGATCACCCCTGGCGGCTGGGTCATGAGCCAGCGGTAGACCTGCATGGTGCGCGAAGGCTCCAGCGGGCTTTCGCGCGAGCCACCGGAGTCAATGCCGGCGCGCCAGATTCCCAGGCGCTCGCGACCGTTCTCGCGCGGGTAGGTGGTCTGGAAGATGAGGGTGGCCAGATCGCCAAAGGTCTGCGCCCGGCCATAGTCCACCAGCCACTCCATGCGCGGCTCCAAGCCGTGGGCGTACACCGACCACCAGAAGTGGTCCTTTTGCGTGTCCGCCATGAAGGTCAGGGCCACGGCCTGATCCGGCACGGTCTGCGCCGGGCGGCCATGGTCCACCTGGTTCTGCAAGGCCTCCTCATCGGTTGAGGCGGTGACCTCGCAATAGGGCACGGCCTTGTGGGAGTTATCGAACCAGAGCATGCGCCTGTGCCCTTCGCGCTGGGCCTTGAAATAGTCGGCCATGACCTTGGACAGGCTCATGCCCTGCGCGGTCCAGGACGGCAGGTGGAAGGCCACCACCGAGGGCGCGGCGGATTCCCGGTTCGGGTGCCAGTGCCCGGCGGCCACGGCGCGGTTCTTCACGTAGTCGCTCCACTGGTACTGGCAGTGCGGGCACACGTAACGCGCCAGCCGCTTGTCCATGATCTCCTTGGGGTCGCGCACGCCCTCGGGCACGCGGATGTTGTCCAGATCCATGACCTCGGCCGCGCCGCAGGCCGGGCACACCGCGCGCCAGGAATAGAGCACCTGGGCCTCGGCCTTCATGTCGCGCCAGATGGTGGACTGGTCCTCGCTGCCGCGCGGCTTGGAGAAGCGCAGGATCTTGCCCGTGTGCTCGTAGGCGCGCACGCGCTCCTCGAGCACGGCCACCGCGCCCTTGTCCTGGTAGGCGTCCTCCTCGTCGATGAGCAGGGTTTCCAGCGACACCGAGGACATGCGCGACTCCGAGCCGGTCCACAGCCCGTGCACAATGGACCCATTGCGCAAGAGCAGGCTGGCCTTCTGCTCGGCGTAGCGCTCCACGGACAACAACTCGCGCAGGGGGCGCGTGTTGCGGAAGTGGGGGATGATGCGCTCGCGGAAGATGCGCTCCACGGCTTCCTGGTCCGGCATGGCGATGCCCAGGGGGCCTGGCTTGCGGCACAGGCGCGAAAAGCCGCAGGCGTAGGCGATGGTGGTCTTCGTGGTGCCCTGGCTGGGGCCGATGACAAAGATCTTGCGCACCTCGGGCCGGTCCCAGGCATCCATGATGCCACGGGCGTAGGGCGCGGCGTCCGGGTCCCACAGCCGCCCGGCCTGCGCGCCGACCACCAGCCGGAAGTGCGTGCGCGCCCATTCAAAGGTGCTCTCCCACTGACGCAGGCACAGCACCTCGAGTTCGCCCGGGAACCAGCGGACCGGCATGTACGATGTGGCAGCCTGGGGGATGATCATCGCGTCAGCCTCCGCGCCACGAGAAAGACTGCGGCCAGGGCCTCGGCCCGGTCCTCGGGAGCGCCCACAAGGCGGCAGGCCTCGCGGCAGGTCTCCACCTCGCGCAGGGCGCGCGCCTGCTCCCAGGCGCGCATGCGCTCGGCCATGTCCGGGGTGAGCCAGACGCCCGAGGCGTAGTCGTCCAGCGCCTTGGCCAGCTCGTCCACGAACAGGGTGACAAAGGCCGGCACGCGCGAGAGCAGGAAGGCCACCAGCTCGCCGGATTTGGCGGGGTCGCCGCCAACGCGGACCACGGCCTTGGCCGCCAGGTCCGGGTCGGCGCCGAAGGTCGCGGCCACAGTCTCGCCCGCCTTGGCCGCCCAGCCTTCCAGGCCAAGGCGGAAGGCCTGGGCCCGCACGGCGAGTTCGCGCTCGGCCGTCTCTGCCGGGAAAAGGGCCCCTTCGTCCTTGGCCAGTTGCAAGTCGAGCAAACGGCCGCGTTTTTCCTTCAGGGCGGCGTCGGCGTCCAGGCGGCGCGCCTCGGACGAGAGGCCCGCGTCGGCCTCGGCCTCCTGCTGGGCGGAGGCGGAGCGCTTCTCCAGCTTCTTGGCCTCGATGTAGCCCTTGACCGCGCGCAAGCTGATGACGCCCTTGCGCTTGGGAAAGAACTTCTTGTCGTTGTAGAGCGTGGAGAGCGCGGCCTTGTAGCCCTGCTCGCTCAAGTAGCGGTGCACCTCGTTGATGTTCTTGAAGCACAGGCCCGCGCCCGTGCCGTCCAGGCCCTTGTCGGCCTGGAATTTGGCCAGCATCTGCTCGGCGGTGCGCAGGGCCTCCATGTTCGACTTGGAGGATTTTTCCAGCACGGCGGCCTTGGCGTTCTCGCGCGCCTGGGCCAGGACCGCCAACCGATTGGCGTCCGCGTCGCTGAGGGCTCTGATGAGAGCGTCGCGTTTGTTCTTACGTTCGGCCATGTTCCTCCGGTGCCCCGGTTTTGAGTGTGCAGAAATACCAGACCACGTTGGGGTCATGGGCGTCGAAGCGCCCGCGCATCCAGCGGCCAAACCAGACGTTGCTCACCGGGCGCACCCCGGCGCTGCGGCGCCACTGACGGTAGGCGTGGTAGGCCGCCTTGGACTGGATGCGGGGACGCGGGCCATCGGGCGTCGCCGGGAGCGCATCCAGATGCTGGAAAGCAAAAATCCCACGGAGACTGACGGCCGTGGGGCCGTCCCACGATCAAGGTGTTTCGAGCACCTGTCTCCCTCTTTGCCCGCTGCTGGGAGAAGAATACGCTTGGTTCGCAAAACTGTTTGACGAAAGGCACAAGGCCGGGCATATCGAAAGTAAAACATTCATCGGAACATGCTGTAACATCTGAACCTCTTATCAATTTAACCCCAGGAGCGCTTCCAATATGCCCCCCACCATGATCCCCTGCCCGGCTTGCAAAAAGAAAATTTCGGACGCCGCAGAGGCCTGCCCCAAGTGCGGCCAGCCCATTACCGAGCAGGACCGCGAGGCAGGCCGGGCAAAGGTCAAGAAGGGGCAGATGGGGTGCGGCCTCGCCCTGCTGGCAGTGGTGGTCCTGGTCGTCATCGGCAACTTGGGCAGCACGGACAAAAAGAGTACGGAGCAGGCCGCAACGCCGACAGCCGAGCAAGAGCAGGTGGTAGAGGCCACAACCCCGACATTGGCCTACACTGCAGAAGCTATTGTCGAACGTTTCAATCAGGCAGCTCGAAAGATGGATTTTCACCACAAGGCTCGTATAACGAAGAATTCCAGCGGCCCTGCGGCTTCGTCCATGCAAGTCAAGGTCGGCAAACATATCGGCTTGGTTATCGCCACGCCAAATGATGCGCCCAACGCGTCCGGGGTCATGCTCATTGGCGTGGGGGACGGCACCATCCAGTCGGGTGCGGCCATCATAGAGGGCATGGTGGTGCTTATCGCGACGCTTTCCCCGGAGTTGGACGCCGCTGGCAGGGGCGGCGTGCTCCGCGAACTTGGATTGCTGGGTGGAGAAAAAAGCAGCGATCAAACGAGCGCCATTCGAGGCAAAGTGAAGTACAGCTATGGCTTTGTTGAAGGCATGGGGACCATTTTTGGAGCGGACGCGATTTGAGAAAGCGCCCACGCCGAGGCTGTGTGGCAGAAGGCTATGCCTGGGCATTGACTGCCTCCTGGAACTGCTTTGACCGCACAAGGTCCAGCAGGCACTGCGGATGCCCGGCGCAGCCCTGGCAGGCCTTGGCAAAATAGACCCACCAGAACGTGGGCCGGGTGCGCGGGCACGGAACAAGGCAGCTGGGCGCGTCCAGGGGGCGGCCCTGCAGGGCGCGCACGAGATCTGGAACGGCAGGCGCGCGGGGCGGCAAGGTCATGTCGGCCAGGGCCACGCCCTCGGGCACGGGCCAGGAGCGCGCGGTCCGGCGCGGCTGTTCCGGGGCAGGCGGCGCGGCGCAGGCAGGTGCGGCGCATGGCGGAGCGCTGGCCGCCAGCAGGGCCGGGGCATGACGCCGCACGCCAGCCAGGACCCACTGGCGCACATCAACACCGGCCTTGACCAGATCGCCCGGGTCCTTGCCGAGCCGCTTGGGCACAGGCCAGCGTTTGACGCCGGGCACATTTTTGTCCCACCAGCTCCAGGCGGCCTTGGCCCCGGCATCGTCGCTGTCCAGGGCGTTGAGCACCAGCTTTGCGCTTTTGAGCAGCAGGGCCGCCGCCGCATCCGGCTTGCGCTGGGCCGAGCCCGTAGCCAGGCACAGGGCCAGGTCGCCCACGCGCTCGGCCAGGAGCATGGCGTCAAGCTCGGTCTCCACCACCACCGCCAGATCCCGGCCCTGGCCGTAGACCGAATAGCGCTGGTTCGAGCCCTTGATCTCGCGGTACTTGTCGCCCTGCGCCCACTCCGGCCAGGGCGCGCATGCGAACTCACGGACCTTGAGCTTGTGCAGCTCGCCGTGCTCGAAGAACGGAATGACCAGGCCGGGCAGGAGCGCGAGCTTGGGCGTCTTGCCGTCCTTGCGCGGCGGCGCCGGGAGCCCCCAGGCAGACAGGGGGCGGAAGGCCAGCTGGTCATGGAAGCCCAGGCGGCGGGCGCGCGCGGCCGCTTGCGTGATGCCGCGCTGGTCCAGCCACTCCAGCACCAGCGGACGCCGCGCAAGCTCCTCTTCGCAGTGGGCCACAAAGGCCGCGCCCTTGATGCGCCACAGCTCGGGCGGGGCAGCCTCGACATGGGGCTCCCACTCCGAAGCCTGGACCGGACGCAGGCCGAGCCTACGCTGCGCCGCGCGGTCGGGCGGGACGCCGAGAGACTCCCGCGCCTCCTGAAAGCTCAGGCCCCGGAAGTCGCGCAGGTACTGCACCGCGTCGCCCTGGCTGTCGCAACCCTTGCCGCCCGTGGATCCGCCCCGGCACCAATAGCGGCCGCCCCCCATCCCGCCAGAAGCCTCAGGCCAACACACAAAACGGTCACGCCCGCCGCAGCCCGGGCAGGCCGAATGGTACTCGCCGCCGTGCTTCGAGCCCTTCAAGACGGCTACGATGCCATCTTCCGCCAGGAGATCGAGAATGGTCCGCATTGTCCGCCTTTTGCCCGTTCGTCCGTTTTCGCCCGTTCTGAAGAATCTTTTGTTGGAGCTTCGCTCCTTCTTCTTTTTTCAACCGAGTTTTTTCTAAAAGGGGAAAAAGGGCTAAGTGCTCTTCCTGGAGCCTTGTTCCGGGGGTTCAGCCCTTCGCCCTTTGTCATGCCTCTTTCTTGCCCCCTCTCTTGCGGCGCTCCTTCTCCTGCTCCACCAGCTGGGCGGGGTCCGCCGCGTCCACGCCTTCGCCGGGTTTCCACTGGATGTCCTCGTACCAGACCACGTTGGAGTCCTTCACGCTCAGGCGCTTGCGCATGTCTTTGCCGAAGCGCACGCCGCTGACGGGCTTGATGCGGTTCTGCGCGCACCACAGCTCGTAGCCGATGTAGAGGTCGCCGGCCTGGATGCGGCTGCCCGGGATGGCCTCTGTCCAGGCCGAAAGGAACATGCCCGGCAGGTCGGAATCGGTGCGGTATTCCACGGTGGCCGCCGTGACTTTGGGCGGCGGGGCCAGCCCGCCGGGCTCCTGGGCCTTGAGGCAATGCTGCACCAGAGTGCAGAGGATGGCCGGGTATTCCTTGGCCAGGGCGCGCTCCAGCTCGTCCTTGTCGCGCTTGCGCCGCTGCTTGAGCTGCGGATTGGGTTCGCCGTCCACGAACTCCACCTCGAAGGGGATCACCCGCATGCGCCGCCAGAACCCGCGGTCATCCACCGGGGGGATGGGCAGCTTGTTGGTGAGCAAAAACAGGGTCTGGCTTTGCGGGAACTCCACCTGGCGCTTGTCGTGCGGGGCCCGGGCCGTGATCTTGTCGCCGCCGGAGAGCGCCTTGATCTCGCTGGTGTCGAAGCTCTCGCCTTGCTTGGATTCGCTGGCGCAGGCGATGCGTAGGCCCCGGAGCATCATCTTGGTGGCCGAGGGCTTGTCGGCGTCGGCCGCGAAGCGCCGGTCCATGAGCATGGCCGGGGGAATGGGCCGGGCGAGCGGCCCGAGGATTTTGTAGATGGTCTCGATGAGCACGGTCTTGCCGTTGCCGCCCGGGCCGTAGAGCACGAAGAAGTGCTCCACCAGGGACTTGCCGATGAGCGAATGGCCAAGCACGCGCAGGAAGTAGTCGATCATGACGCGGTCGCCGGCGAACACCTCGTCCAGCGCCGCCCACCAGGTGGGGCATTCGGTCGAAGCGTTGGCATACGGCACCGGAGCGAACAGGCGGATGTAGTCCTCCGCCCGGGGCGGCAGGTGGGCGCCGCTGCGCAGGCAAATGGAGCCGTCGAGCACGCCGAGCTTCCAGGGATCTGTGTCCCACTGCTCGCCGGAGACGGCCAGGTACTTTTCGCCCGAGGCGGCCAGGGCCAGCACGTTCAACTTGCGGTGCCGCTTTTTCAGGGCGCTCGCGCGTTCATTCAAGGCCTTGCGACGCGCTGCGGCCATCTTCTGTTCGTTTTCGTCCAAGGCCTCGCGCTCGATCTTGAGCTGGTTCAGCCCCTCCTTGCGGTAGAGCTCCACGATGCCGTCGATGTAGGTCAGGACGTTGTTGTGCTTGTCGAGCCGCCAATGGCCGGTGGTGCGCTCATACCAGGCCTGCTCAAGGTGGTCGAAGCACAGCTTCCCGCGATACAGGCGGCAGAACAGGTCGCGGTCGCCGTCCTCCTGATCCCACAACGCCTGCAGGATGTCGGATGATGAAATCTCGTTAGGCTTCTTCGGCTGGCCAACGAACTTCTGCTGCTCTTCCGCAACATCGGCTTCAACCATCGCCTGGATGTCCATGTCTTCGTGCTTTTCATCGCTCATGAGCGTGCACCTCCTTCGTGACACACCTTGCGACCGGCGTAGCACGCTTGGTGCAAGCCTGAAAAAGTTCCATTTTTCCAATGGATTTTTTTCATTTTGCGCGGGAATGTCCCGAGGTCCCTGGTGCCCGTGGTCAAGAGAGGCCAGGAAGGACCCACGGGGGTCCGAGCCGCCCAATTAGCCCTTTGCATGATCTCCCGAGGAAAGGGGGAGAGGGGGAGGCGCGGGCCGCACCCCACCACAAGCCCCTGCTGGGCCGCGATGCCATGCCCACGTCTGAAGACAAGCCAAGGGCGCAATGGGCGAACTTGGCGCAGGGCAGGGGGTGCGGATATCCCGATGGATACCCTATGGGGTGCTGTGTGGTGCTTTTCTGGCCTCTTGGTGCGAGGACAAGGAGTTAGAATACTTGGCGGACATGGGGTTGTGGCGTGGCTCTCACGCCGGCAACAGGGGTTCGAACCCCCTTGGGGACGCCAGCAATCACAGGCGGTCTGGAGCAATCCTGACCGCCTTTTTTGTGGCCTTCAGACCCTTGCCGCCACACCTCTCAGCCCACGCGGTTTGCTTGCGTCCGCAGGCATTCCGCCGTCCTCTGCAGAGGCCCCGGCAGGGATGAAGACGCGCCCGAAACATTCGCCCCCCTTGACGCCCATTCCCCATTGCACATAAGCAGCAGACGTTGGGATGATGGGCCAGGGCTTGCTACGGCGCTGGCCGCAAACGGCAGGAACGCACGGACAACAGGACACGCCTAAACAAGGGGCAACACATGCACTCGTCCAACATGCAGATGCACGGCGCCTACGACATGCGCGAAAACGGGCTCCGGAAGACCCTTCAGCTCTGCTACGCCCTGTTCGGTCTCGGCTACGTTTGTGGAGGCATCCCCGCCATTGTCGCCGTCATCATCGACTATATCAAAAAGGACGACGCCATCGGGTATCCACTGCTTCAAGAGCACTTCAGGTGGCAGATCAACACCTTTTGGGTCCAGCTCGGCATCGGGATAGTGGGCGCCATGACCCTCTTGTTCGTCATCGGCTTCCCGATTCTGATCATAGGCTTCTGCTGGGGTCTCTACAGGGCGATCAAAGGCTGGATATACCTGTCGGACGGGAGATCCCTGTACGGGTACTCCCAGCCTGGCGCGCCGACCCAGACGCCTTATGCCCAGCCGCAGCAGACCGTCCAGGCCAACGCGGGAAAGCGTTTTTGCACCAGCTGCGGCGGCCAGTTGGAGCCTGACGCGGCTTTCTGCTCCAATTGCGGCGCAAAGCTTCCGTAGCCCCCGTCACGCCAACAGGTGCAAACCCGCGAAGCCCCCGCCCGCCGGACCGCCTCGCGACAGGGATTGCCTCAGAGACGCCTTCCCGGACAACCAGGAAGGCGTTTTCCGCTTGTGTCCCCTGGACCAGTGCAGGTGCCCAAGACGCTTACGGCCCCGCCCGAAAGCCCCAGGCCGAGAGGTTCCGGCTCCTGCCTGTCCGCGCGCCGCGCTAACAAAGCCGATTGCCGCACGCGCCGCAAAAAACATCCCCGCCATGTGCGATTGCGCCACAGCAAGGGCAGCGGTTTCCGGCCGACGAGGTCTGGAAGGGCGTTTCGCGCGCCATGCCCACGGGCCTACCGTCAAAAACCCCTTTCGCGCGAAGGACGAGGAAACCTCCCACGAACAGAAGCGCCGCATACACGAATACCGGGAGCGGAAAGCGAAAGAAGTAATCCAAGAAAACGTTGGGAAACGAAAGGTTGTTCAACAGAATCCGCCGATGCTCCCAGAGCGAAAGATCCCCGAAGCGGTGCCCCAGCAGAAACAGCTGCCGCAATTCGTCCGGCCGATCCAACTGGTTGTGCTCAATAAACTCGTTCGTGTACCGGACAGACCAAAATATTTTGTCCAAAAAGGCCACAAGGCCGACCTGAAACATGAGCGAAGACACGATGCCGGATTTCGCCATGCGCATACCCTCCCATCCTCAATGCGACAGGCTACCGTTTCTGCCCGCAGTACTCGCAAAACCGCGCGGAAGGCTCAACGGCGCAGCCGCAACGGGGACACGCCGGGGCGCTGCGCGGCGCCATGCCTGGCGCACCTGCGGCGCGCGGGGCCGCCACGCCGTTGTCGCCTGGGCCGGGCTTCCTCACCAGGGTAATGACAGCGCCCAGCGCCATCAGCGACAGGGCGATGTAGTGCTGGGAATGCACACGCGAAAAGCTCCACGTCACGATTTCCGTCGGAGAGGCCAAATTCCTGGGCGCAAAGAAGATCGTTCGCTTGGGCGGAAAAACGGCCACGGACAGCGCCAAAAGAAACGGCTGCACAAAAAGAAAGAGGAGGTACGCAAGCCCAAGCTAAAACACGATATTGCGCAGCATCCTCCCCAGCATCACATCCCCTCCCGGCGAAGAGCCGCCTCCACCGCGACAACAGAGCCCCCAACAAACCTTCGTGACGCCACAGTCGCGCCAGGGCTCCCGGCCCTGGCCGCGTGGACGCGCGGACACAGCCAATCCGCGTTGCAGCGGGCCTTGCCCCGTAGTCCGAGGCGAAACCCGGTGCCGGCCGCGTATGGCGGACGCGTCAACGCCTTGCCGGTGCGGCGCACCTTTCGCCGCAGCCCAGCATCTCGGCCCCGCACTCGCCCCGCGCGCGCGAGAGAAACGCGCGCAACTCGGCCTCGGCCCCGGGCGCGCACCGCAGGCACAGCACCTCGCGCCCGTCCGCATCGCTCCCCAGGCTGGTGAACAGGGCCAGACCCTCGCAGGCCTCCAGCAGAAAACGAAACAGGGCCACCTGCGCGCGCGGCAGCCGCACGTACATCCGCACAGAGCGCACGCCCTACCCCTTCCGCCGCCGCGACAGCATCTCGTCCACCTCGCGCAGGATCTTCTCGCGGTGCAGGCGCACCTGGGCGGGAATGCGCATGATCATGTCCAGTTGGCGGGTATGGATGATGAGGTAGCCCAGAATCCGCAGACGATCCATGAATTCGTCCGTGCTCAGGCCTTCCACCCGCGCAATGAGGGCATCGTCCTTCGTCTCCATGCTGAAGCCGAAGCCGGAAAGCAGATCGGACACGAAGGCGATGCGCCTGGCCCGGCGCGTGAATTCCGCCGCGCCGCCGCGGAACTGGAAACTCACGAAGTTCTCCCGCGCGCGGTCGCCCACAAGGGCCTCTATGGTCACGAAATGGTAGCCGAAGCGCGAGGACAGCGACACATACGACTTGGACAGCAGGATATGGTTCTGCACCCCGAAGTCGAAATCTCCGGTGATGGTGATTTCTGGGTTGGTGGTGGACTCGTACATGATGGAGAGAAAGCCGCGCGCGTCCACCGGCGGCGGCCCGGCCCAGGGAAAGGCGCTTATGCCCTCCCACACGGCCTGGAACGGGGGCGAGTCAATGTGCTCCAGCCGGATGAACTTGCCCTCCGGTGGGGCGCTGAACGCGTCCTCCAGATTGATGATCCACCATTGCATGGCCGAGCCGTTCGCCCACAGCTGCTTGGCTTGCCGCTCGGGAAAATTCTGCTGGGCGCGACCGAAATCGAACATGGCCTCCACCCCGCGCTGGTGGGCGATGCGCCCCACGTCGCGCAGGGTGCGGCAGGCGGCGGCGCGGAAGCCGGGATCCTCCGGCGGCGGCAGAGTAAGCGGCGAGAGCAGCTCAAGAAGTTCCAGCAACCGCGCATGAACGGGCGTTCCTTCCATGTGCGAGCGGACGCGCGCCCCGGCGGGCGTCGGCGTCGGCTCGTCCTCGTCCGGCGGGGGCAGGGGGCCGCAGCGCAACACCTGCATGTGCCCGCCAGGCTCCTTGACCCATTCGAACAGGGCCGGCGCGCCCAACCCCCGTTCTAGCCGCCGGGCCAAGTCCAGCAGTTCGGCCGCGTCCGCGGGCCCCAACCCTGCGGACCGGGCTGCGGCCTCCGGCGCGGTGCTGCGGCACACCCCGCGCAAACGCTCGCCCTCGGCCCCGCGCAGGCCGTCCTCCCGGCACTCGGGCAGCCAGTCCTCCACGCCGCCGGGCACGGCCAGCACCCCCACGCACATGGCCACGTCAATGTCCGGAATGCCGCTGATGAGCCGCCTGCGCATGGCCTGCACGGAATACTTGCCCGCAAGGGCCCGGCGGTAGGCGGCCAGCACCTCGTGGCACGGCACGCCGAACTGGGCCGGGTACACCCCGGTGAAGCCCTGCCCCTCGCCCAGGCTGCACGGCAGCAGGCACACGCGGGTGCAGCCGCTCCCCTTTGAAAGCTCTGCGCAGGCGCGGGTCACGGCGTCCTCCAGCTCGGGCGGCAGGGGCGCGGCCATCACCAGCGCCTGCGCCTCGCGGCTCAAGGCCGCCAGGGTGGCGGCATCTGGTCCGTACAGCATCGGCGGGGCGTCGCTGTCCGTCGCGGAAGCCCCGGTCACATCGTACACGGCCTGGGTGCGGCGGGCTATCTCCTCGCGCAGGCCGGGCTGCCCGGCAAAAAGCTCGTAGGCGCAGGCCCCAATGACGAACCCTTCCGGAACAGGCAGGCCCAGCCGGTTTTTGACCTCGCCCAGCTCGGCCAGACGCGCGCCAACAAGGTCGGCCATGTCCGCCTCCACCTGGGACAGATCGGCCACAAGCTGCCCGCACACGGGCGGATTGCGGCGGCCCAGCACTTCCTCCACGCGAACGCCCACCTCCTGCAGCCGCGGCTTGAGCCGCGCGGCGCACTGGGGCGCAATGGCCTCCAAGTGCTTGATCATGCGAAAGCCGTTGACCACAAGCGCGGTCGACCCGGCGCGCAGGAAGGTCATGCCGAACACGCGGCCGTCCGTGGCGGCGCGCTCCATGTCGCCCAGGATGGAAAGCAGCCGCGTGCACGCGGTCAAGAGCAGGCGGAAATTGGTGTGCCGACGGCGAAAATCGGCCCCTATGCGCTCGGCAACATCCGCATCGGCCACGTGGAGCGGCCGGGGGCGGCGGAACAGGGCGCGCAGAGTCTCGAACATCCAGGGGCTCCTTCTCAAGTCACGTCATAGCGGCGGCGGCGTAAAAATGCAAACGTCCCCGGCGGCCGTGACCACCGGGGACGCGAGGGGACGGGGGCTGAGGCCTAGGCCTCGCTCTTGCTCTTGGACTTGCTCATGCCAAGGCCCATGCCGGCGAACAGGTCGAAGATGGCGAAGCCGTACCACATGGTGTATACGACATAGAACACAAGCAGACCGACAAGCGGCAGCACGTTGTCCAGCACCTTCTCTCCGGCGATGCCGAAGAAGTTGTAGCCGGGCTCCAGGCCGCGCTTGTTCACGTTGCCCACGATCTTGGCCTCCTCGATGAGCTTCTGCTTCTGCAGCTCCTTGATGGAGGCATCGAGCACGGCCCACCAGGCCTTGGTGATGGCCTTGGCCGCAAGGATTTCCCCGGCCTTCTTCTTGTCCTCCGCGCTGGCTGCGGCGGCGTCCTTGTTCCGCTCTTCCGCAATCGCGGCGATTTCGCTCTCCGAAAGGCCGGAGCGCTGCAGCACCCCATCTTGGGTGTTCTTGAACATGTCGTCGGCGTCGGCCAGGGCGGCGGTAAGAATCTTGCCCAGGTCGCCGGAATAGGTGAGGGCGCCGTCCTTGAGTTCGGCGGTGGCCCCGGCCTGGGTCAGGTTCTTGACGGCGATGGGGGCCAGGGAGGCGTCCTTGATCTTGGCCGTGACGGTGACGTTCTTGCCCGCAAGGGTCAGCGCCTGCTTCTGCACATCCGGAATGAAGTAGCTGGACCCCTTGGACAGGCGGTTGAACATGTTGTCCGCCGCGTTCAGGCCGTTGTGGCCGTCCCAAATGGGCAGGAACAGCGAGCCAAACACGCAGGCGAAGGACACGAAGAGCAGCGCGCCCTTGTTGAATGTGGATTTGTTGGCGATGAGCATCTTAGGCCTCCTGACGCAGCTTGCCGAGGTTTCCGAAGAACTTGCTGAAGATCCAGAAGCCGAAGAAGGCGACGACGATCCAGAAGATGATGTTGCCCACGAACTCGATCTGGTTGCACAGGCCCATGTCGATCTTGACCATCTCCAGCTCGACCATCTTCTTGGGCAGCACGGAGATGCGGTTGATGAAGCCCGCGATGATGCTGATGGCGTAGAAACCGCGGATGTGGATGCCCTTGACCACCTTGGTGGTGAGCGCGCCGACCTGGATGCCCAAAAGCGAGCCGATGAGCATTCCCATGGCCAGGGTGTAGAACACGTAGCCGTAAATGGCGTACTGGCCCACGGCGGCCAGGCCCGCGGTGAAGATGATCTGCAGGATGTCGGTGCCGACCGTGGTCATGCTGGACACGCCGAAGATATACACGAACATGGGGAAGGTGACGAAGCCGCCGCCCACGCCCATGATGGCCGCCAGGATGCCGACCACCATGCCGCCGGCCGCGACGATCCAGCCGGAGATCTGCTTGCCGCCGGGCACGAAGTCCTCGTCAAAGGTAATCATGGGGGCCAAGCGGATCTTTTGGACCGTTGTGGCAAGACCGGTCGAGCCGGAAGCGCCGCCGTGGGCGTCATGCCCGCTTCCGGTCTCGCCCTTGCGGCTGGCGGAGAGATAGTCGAACAGGGCGTAAAAGCCGAGGAAACCCAGCAGCACCGCGTAGATGGTGCTGATGAACATTTCGGAGAGCAGGGGATCCTTGTTGTACAGGCCGGTGTTGATGGCCCCGCCGATGACCGTGCCCACGCCCGAGCCCACCAAAAAGGCGATGGCCAACTTGACGGACACGTTGCCAAGCTTCTTGTGTACGGCGGTGCCCATGATGGCCTTGGCGAAAATGTGGAACAGGTCGGTGCCGACGGCGAGGATGCCCTTGACGCCCGCGGCCATGAGCGCCGGGGTGATGATGAAGCCGCCGCCCGCGCCGATGCAGCCGGTGATCAAACCCGCCGCCAGGCCCACGAAAATGGACACCACAAAGATGGTGTTGGTGTAGAAGGCCGGAGCATAGGCCGTCTTGCTGCCGATCATGTCCGCCGCGAAGGCGAAGTTGATGAGCAGGATGGGCAGGACCATCAGCCCCAGGATGGCCAGCTTTTTCCTGCTTCTCAAGATGGACAGGGACATCTCCATGTCCCATTTGGCGTGCGCGATGCTCGCCTGCTTGAGGAATTCGAAGACCTGTCTTCCAAAGCCCATCAAAGCACCCTCCAAGTATAAATGTTTGCCTCAACCGGAACCGGCCCGCACGAACGGTCCCGGTTCAATGCCTCGCCAGTTTATGGGCAGGCCAGCGCGACGCGCTACGCCCTGCCCTTGAGCGCCTTGTGCTCGCAGGCGTCCTGCAGCTTGAATACCAGCTCCTCGATGTCCACGGGCTTCATGAGATAGTCGAAGGCGCCGAGCTCCAGCCCCTTCATGGCCGTCTCCACATGGGCGTGCCCCGAAAGCATGAGCACCGCCACGCCGGGATAGCTGGCCGCGATGTGCTTCAGGGCCTCGATGCCGTCCATGCCGGGCATTTTGACATCCAGCACCACTGCGTCGGCTCCTGGATTGCGCCCCAGCCAAGCCAGGGCCTCGGCCGCGCCGGGCGCGGTTTCGGCCTCTATGCCGCGCCGGGCGAGACGCTTGGCCAGGGTGTCCCGAAAATCCTGTTCGTCGTCGACCAAAAGCACCTTCATGGCTTCTCCTGCTGCTGCGCGCGGTCCGGCCCCCGCCCTGCGAACTGCGCCGCCAAGGCGCGAATGGCCGCCTTGAGCGCGCCGATGTCGGGCTGTTTCTCCACCACAAACGCGCCCTCGAAACCTGGCTGCTGCCCCTCGCCCTCGAACACATGGAGCAGCACCAGCACCTCCGGACACCGCTTCAGGCTGGCGGCGACCTCCGCCAGGCGAGGCCCGGCGGCCTCGGGGTCCAGCACCAGCACCTGGGGCGGATGACCGCCGCGCAGCCCCTCAAGCAACTGCCCCGCTCCGGCCAGGGCGCCGACCCGGTGGCCCTCGCCGCACAGCTCCCGGCATAAGAACTCGCGCACATGCGGGTTTCTATCGGTGATGGCGATGTCGAGCCGGATGGACGCGGGCATTGTCGCTCCTTTTGCTTGGCGATAGGCAATTGCCGTGCCAGGCTGAGGAAAAAACAAAGCCATTTAACGACAGCAGGTTATCCATGCCGACGTTGCATCATGGCGTCATCCGGCGCGACTCCGGTGTCAGCTTTTTTTACAGTCTGTCAAGGCAGGGGAAAAGACTCCCCCCGCCCGGAAGCGGATGCACTCTGGGCGGGGGGGGGGACATTACTGGGGAAGATCCTGGCGAAGTGGTTCGGGCAGGTGCTGGTTGCGTTGTGACAAAATCCAGCGCTTCAAATCCTCAGGCAGGGCGCGCCAGGAGCCCGACCCCGCGCGCCGCCAGGCGGGCAGCCCCAGATCGCGCACCAGCCGCACGATCTGCTTGGGATTTTCGCCAACGGCCTCGCATATGGCCCGAGCGCCCTTGACGCAGATATCCATGTGCAGTTCCATACCGTCCTCCTGATGAAGGGTTGCGAGCGTCACGGCGCAGCGCATAGGCCGCGCAGCGACACGGCTTGCCAATCGACAATAGAGATGCGCAGTCCCCAGGGCGTACAGAGCACCTCCAGAACGCCAATTTCTTTGCCAACTGTCAGAGCTTGCCGCAGGTCCAGCCGCGACAGGCCCGTCTCTGCGCAAATCACCTCCAAAGGCGCGGCCGCCTGGCCGGGACCAAGGCGGACAGGAACGCCACAACAGTCAGATATTATGTGTTTTCTCGCGGCACGCAGCAGGCACCAGCCCCACAGGCGCCACAGCTCTCGGCACTGCCACAACGGGCTTTGCAGCACGGATTTGCAGGAACGCTGGCGCGCTGTTTTCATGCCAAAATTTTGTCAAATATATAATCTTTTGTCAAGTGCAGACCACAAAAAGAAGTGGACCCGGACAAAAATCCTGCTAACATTGTGCCAGAGAGCAAACGCCGCGCTCCCCCGCAGTGCGCAAACTCCAGGAGCCGAACGTGGACTTCACCAACAACCTGCGCCAAATCCTCTGGGACCGGATCGGAGAGGGCAAGACCTTCCCCAACCGCAAGCGCATGGCCGACGCCCTGGGCATCGACCCCTCGCAGCTCAACCGCTTCATCGAAGGCGAGCGCGGGCTGTCCGTGGACACCCTGGGACGCGTTCTGGACGGACTGGGCGCGCGGCTGGTGCTCCCTGGCGAGGCCCCGCCCGAGGTTGCCCGCGAGGTGTGCTTCGTCTCCGCCCGGCCCACCGGAACAGTGGGGGACCCCGCCCCCCCCGCCTCCGAGGACTATTTCGCCGTGCCGCTCGCCACAGAGCCCGTTGCCGCCGGACCGGGCCGCATTCCCCAGGACGACATCCGGGGCTGGGTTCTGGTGTGGCGCCACCACGAATCCGTCCGCTTCCGCTCCGACCTGGTGGCCGTGAGCATCGGCAAGGGCGAGGTGTCCATGGTGCCCACCCTGCACCCCGGCGACATCGTTCTGGTGGACCGGGGAGAAAAGGCCCCGGACCCGCCGGGCAAGATCATGCTCGTGTGCGAGCCCGACGGAGGCTGCGCGGTGAAGCGCGTCTCCACCCGCCCGGTGGACGGAGACCTGGAGCTTGTGTTCTACTCCGACAACTCGCGCGACTACCCCCCGCGCGTATTCCGGCTCAACCGCGACTACGGCGGGGAGCTCTCCGCCGCCATCGGGGGGCGCGTGGTCTGGGCCTGGAGCGACATGACCCGCAAATAGCCCGGACCTGGGCCGACGAAAGCGCTGGATTTTCTCAATCCATAGAGGTATAATCAAGAGATGTGGTCTATATCATCTCGAGGTGCGGCATGAAGTGGTTCTCCAAAATTTTTTCCGAGTCGGCCGACACGGACAACACCTCCGGCGAGCTGAACGCCTTCCTCGGCGTGGGCACCCGGTTCACCGGGAACCTGAGCTTTGAGGGCTCGGTGCGCATTGACGGGCATTTCCAGGGGACCATAACGGCCACCGGCACGCTCATCCTCGGCCGCGACGCCCTGGTGAAGGGCGAGGTGGACGTGGCCAGCCTGAACGCCAACGGCACGTTCATCGGCACCGTGCGCGCCAGCCATCATGTGCATCTGCACGAGCACGCGGTGTTCGACGGCCATGTCCTGACTCCGGCGCTGGGCATGGACCAGGGCGCGGTGCTGAACGGCAGCATCGAGATGCCCAACCCGCGCCCGCGCACGGGGGAAGACTCCGGCGAGCCGGAAATGCCCGTGCTGCCCACCCAGTCCGGCCGCGCCCAGGCCCTTGGGGCCGAGGTTGCGCCGGAGACCGAGGACGTGAACTAGCCCGGAACGGGCAACGCCTTCCCGCCGGGGCCGAGTGCGCAGACAGCAGCGCCCGGCCCCGCACGCTTTTCGGCCCCAGCGCCGCCCACCGACCCTCTCCGACCGCCCGCCGATGCCGCGCCCCGCCGCCCTTTACGGCCCCCATGCCCGGTGCTATGCGGCGGAAAGCATTGCCGAAGCCACAAACCAGACAAGGGGGGCCAGCCCATGTTTCTCGGCATTGATGTTGGCGGCACGCACACCGACGCCGTGGCGCTCGACGAATCGGGCATCGCCGCCCAGGCCAAGGTCAGGACCGACCACGCCGACCTGCTCGGCTCGGTGAACGCCGCCCTTGCGGTCATCCTCAAGAGCGTCCCCCCCGGGGACATCACCCAGCTCAACCTGTCCACCACGCTCTCCACCAACGCCATTGTGCAGGGGAACACCGAGGATGTGGGAATGCTGGTGGTGGCCGGAACCGGCATCAACCCCGGCGAGTTCATGCTCTGCCGCGACTACCACGCCCTGGGCGGCGCCATCGACCACCGGGGCAGCGAAGTGGAGCGCCTGGACGAGGACCAGGCGCGAGCGGCCATCGCCGCCTGCCGCAAGGCCGGGGTCAAGGTTTTTGGCTGCGTGGGCAAGTTCAGCACGCGCAACCCGCTCCACGAGAACAGCCTGCGGCAGCTCATCGGCCCCCTGGGCGAGGGCGGCGCCGACGCCGTGACCCTGGGACACGAGCTGGGCGGGCGGCTCAACTTCCCGCGCAGGCTGGCCACGGCCTACTTCAACTGCGCCGTGTGGCGCGTGTTCAACCAGTTCGCCGACGCCGTGGAGCAGAGCCTGGAGCGCCTGGGCCTGGGCCATGTGCGCGTGAACACCCTCAAGGCCGACGGCGGCACCTTCCCCCTGGCCCAGGCGCGCAAAATGCCCGTGCAGAGCATCTTCTCCGGCCCTGCCGCCAGCGTCATGGGCATCATCGCCCTGTGCGACATCACCCACGACTCCGTGATCCTGGACATCGGCGGCACCACCACGGACATCGCCGTGTTCGTGGACGGGCAGCCGCTGGTGGAGCACGACGGCATTCACATCGGCAGCCACCCCACCCTGGTGCGCGCCCTCAAGGTGCGCTCCATCGGCATCGGCGGCGACTCGGCCATCGGCGTGCTGGGCGAGACCGTGCGCGTGGGCCCCAACCGCCTTGGCCCCTCCCAGGCCGATGGCGTGCCCCCGGGCCAGCGCCCGGCCGCGGACGCCCGGCCCACCCTCATCGACGCGCTGAACTGCACCGGCGCCTGCGCCCATGGCAACGTGGAGGCCTCGCGCCTGGCCGTGGCCGCCTTCGCCGCACGGCACTCCATCTCCCCAGAACTGCTGGCGGCGCAGGCCGTTGAGGCCGCCTGCGAGGCCATTTACACCGCCACCCGCGAGCTTCTGGACGAGATCAACGACAAGCCAGTGTACACCATTCACGAGCTGCTGGAGGGCCGCCGCGTGGCGCCCCGGCGCGTGTACGTCATGGGCGGCCCGGCGCAAGCCATGAAGGAGCCCCTGCGCCAGCGCTTCGAGCTGTTCACCGTGGTGCCCGAGCACTCCGGCGTGGCCAACGCCATCGGCGCGGCGCTGACGCGCAACACCGCCAGCCTGGAGCTTTTCGCGGACACGGAAAAGGGCGTCATGTTCATTCCGGCCCTGAGCCACCGCGAAAACGTGCCGCGCAACTACAGCCTGCAGGAGGCCAGCCGCGACGCCCTGAACCACCTGCTGGCGCACCTCTCCGAGATGGGCGTGTTCGCCGACCGCGACAACGCGCAGGTAAACCACGCCTCCAGCTTCAACATGGTCAGCGACGGCGTCACCACGGGCCGCAACATCCGCGTGAAATGCCAGATAAAGCCCGGCGTGGCCTTCGTCCTGAACGGCCAGGGCGAGGGCGGGAGGTAGCCATGCACGAGGCCAAGCACAGCCTGGGGGTCATCCTTTTCCCCGCCTTCGATTGGAGCATCTCGCCCACCCACCCGGAGCGCGAGGAACGCCTGCTCTACACCCAGGACCAGTTGAAGGAAGAGGGGCTTTTCGACATCGAGGGCGTGGACGAGCACAAGCCCGGCGTGGCCGGACGCGAGGATGTGGAGCGCACGCACTTCTGCTTCCCGGAGCTGGAGGCCGTGGCCACGCGCTCGCACCTGGTGGCCGCCGGGGGCTGCATCACCGCGGCCGACCTCGTCATGGGCGGCCGGGCCAAGAAGGCCTTCGCCCTGGTGCGGCCGCCGGGGCACCACGCCATGAAGGTGGTCCACGGCTCGCGCGGGTTCTGCACCATCAACATCGAGGCCGTGATGATCGAGCACCTGCGCGAGCACCACGGCAAACGGCGCATCGCCGTGGTGGACACCGACTGCCACCACGGCGACGGCACCCAGGACATTTACTGGCACGACCCGGACGTGCTCTTCATCAGCCTGCACCAGGACGGCCGCACCCTGTACCCCGGCACCGGTTTTCCGCAAGACTGCGGCGGCCCCAAGGCCGTGGGCCGCACCATCAACATTCCCCTGCCCCCCGGCACCGGCGACGAGGGCTACATGCAGGCCATGGAGCGCGTGGTCATGCCCATTCTCAGGCATTTCAAGCCCGAGGTGGTCATCAACTCCGCCGGGCAGGACAACCACTTCACCGACCCCATCACCAACATGAACCTCACCGCCCAGGGGTACGCGCGCCTGACCGAGCTGCTCCAGGCCGACATCGCGGTGCTGGAGGGCGGCTATTCCATCCAGGGCGCGCTGCCCTACGTCAACCTCGGCATCTGCCTGTCCATGGCCGGGCTGGACTACTCCGGCGTGCGCGAGCCGGACTTCGACGCCGTGCGCCACGCCCAGCGCCCGCAGATCGCCGAATACCTGGACAAACTCTGCGACGCCCTGCCCGAGCTGTACTTCAGCCCGCCCCCAGCCTCCCAGGCCATGCAGGACGGACAAGTGGAACGGCGCGAAGGGGTGGAATGGTTCACCCGGCACAAGGACATCTACTACGACACCGACGGCATAAGCGAGGCGCAGACGGAATCGCTGCTCTTGTGCGGCTCCTGCCGGGGGCTCATGAAGGTTGTAAGCCGCTCCACCAAAAACCCGGACTGCCTGGGCGTGGAAATCCCCGTGGACGCCTGCCCGGAATGCCGCGCGCGCGGGCTTGAAATCTACGGCGAGGCCCAGGCGCGGGGGGGCTTCCGCTACACCCAGCTCATCGACCGCGTGGGCAGGCAGTACGAGCGCCACGGATTCTGACTGCACAAGCGGCCCGGCCGGGAGCGGTCGGGCTGAGGATGTTGCGCTGCGTGGCCGGAACGCCGCCTTCCCTTGGACGGGAGGCGGCGTTTTCACGTTCTCTCGGCCCCCCCTCATTGACCTCCCGGATCGGCGGTGCGATATACGGCCTGGGATGCCCGCCTGACCCGGGACCGTCCCGCGTCGCGGTGCCCCAGAGGGGGAGATCATGCGTAAAGGACAATGGAGAGCGCCCATTCTCGGGCTGGCGTTCTGGGGAATGCTGGCGGGTGCGAGCGCCTTTCCGGCGGCGGCCCTGGCGGACGACGCCCTTGAAGATCTCAAGGCCCAGCAGGCGATCGCAGAGGCGAAAGTGGCCATACTCAAGGCCCAGCGGGAGCAAGCCAAACTTGAAGCAACCGCGGGGCAAGACAAGATTGATGCGCTAAAAAACCTGGTGGAGGCCCAGGTCGCCATTGAGAAGGGCCAAACCGCCACGGAGCTGTCGACCGTCACCGCCTTGAAGGAATTGCTTGGTGCGCCGAAACCCATTGGAGAGGGGGGCGCTGTCACCCCAGGAAACAAGGATATCCCATTTCTGCTGTGGTCCAGCATGGGCGACCTCCCTCTCATCCAGCAGGCTGCGGAAGCCATGTGCAATGCGACAGCGCCTCTGACGATGCTGTTCGCGCCAATAGACCTCACGGCAAGGCGTCAGGCCCTGATCGGGTTTGACGTTCAAGCAAGGCTCCTCCGCGAGGCTTCCCTCAAAATGCTTGGCGACCTTGGCGCCGGACAGCAAAAGTCGTTCAGCGCCGCAGCCGCCATCGGCTTGGCGACCACCGGGCTCTACGCCGCAGGCGCGGTGTCGGAACTCGTCAAATCCCTTCGCACCGACCGGGCCATTACGCTGCATTCAGCCTCGCGCGCCGATGCTTTCGAGCGGGTGGTCATGGGCAACGCCAACTGCGCCCACATAGAGCGCATAGACTGGAAGACCGCCGTATTGGACAAAGTCGCCGCGCAATTCGAGGCAAAAAACAAAACGCTCCATACCCTGCGCGAGGCCTACGGCAAATGGTGCGCCTGGAAAGCTCAAGCGGAGACAGGCCTCAAGAAGGCGGAGGACAAACAGAGTGCGGGGAAAAGCAGAACCAAGGCCGACGCCGCAGCGGCTACGGACATGCAGGCAAGGCTTGACAAGGTTCTCGCATACGCTTGGCTTGCGGATTCCCTCAAGCAATTCCTTGATGGGGCCAGCGCCGATGCAGTCATGAAGCTGGCAGAAACAGCCGCCCTGGTCGAACACATGGACGGCAAGGCCGGCCTTTCCTACACGCTCATTGTCAACAACCTGCAGATCAACGCAAGCGGCGCATTCGGCAAGGGATTGCGGCGCATACCCATGGTGGAACTGCAGTACACCGTCACGGACACGGCGGGAGAAATCAAAAAAACCGGCATATTCGCAAAGAAGGGGAGAGAGCAGGTCATCAATTGGGAACAGGAAACCCCTTGAAAGAGAGGCACGCCTAGGGGGGGCCGCCATTTCTCCCCAGCCCCGGTCCGCCCCCTATCCCAGTTCGAAGCTGGCGACGCCGAACTCGCGCCCCAGGTCGTACTCCGGAACGCCGCCCAGGTACATGCGCCCGGTCTGGAACACCACGCGCATTCCGTGGTCCTCGGCCAGGCGCGCGGCCGCCGGGTTGGTGGCGGGCGCGTCGAAGAACACCGGGCCTTCGGGAGCAGACGCCAAGAGGCCCCGCAACAGGTCGCGGGCCACGGCCACATCGTCGGCAAACAGCGGGCCGATCTTCGCCCCCACGCCGCAGGGCCGCAGCACGCCGAAGCCCGCCAGCGCGCCCCCGCGCCGCGTGCCCAGGGCCACGTGCCCGGGCAGGTCCAGCCAGGAACGCAAAAACGCCTCGCGCCGGCCCGGAAAACAGCGGCCGTCGTAGGCCAGCACCTCATCGAAGGAGCCGCCGCTCAAGGGCAGCAGGCCCTGGGGCATCTCGCCGCCCGCGCGGCCCTGGTACCGGCTGCTGATGCGCGCCGGCTCGAAGCCGCTTTTGCGGTAGGTCTCCACCTGGCCCAGCACGGCATCCAGGCCGATGACCGCCGCGCCGCGCGCCTGCAATGCGGCCTGTGCGGTCCGCCACAGGCGCAGGCCCAGCCCCTGGCCGCGCAACTCCGGCCGCACCACGAAGAAGCCCATGAAGCCGAAGCCGCCGCCACGGCCCGAATCGTAGCGCACGGCGGAAACCGTGGCCGCGGGCCGACCGTCCAAGAGCCCCAGGAAGAACCCGTCCGGATCCGCCGCCCAGAAGGCCTCGGCATCGCGCAGGCCGGGATTCCAGCCCTCGGCCGCGGCCGACTCGATGGCAACGCTCAATTCCGGCCGCGCCATGCGGCGGATGGCATACCCGTCCATGCGGTTCCCTCCGTGCCTCACGCCTGTCTTCTAGCCTTGCGCGCCGCGCACCAGCCCGGCCAGCTCGCGGCTGGCCGCTTCCGGGTCCGGGGCGGAGCAGATGGCCGAAACCACGGCCAGGCCCTGCGCCCCGCAGCGCAACACGCTTGCGGCGTTCTCCCGCCCTATGCCGCCTATGGCCACAATGGCCCGGCCGCTTCCGGCCTCCACCTCGGCGCGCGCGCGCGCCAGCCCGGCCAGGCCCCAGCCCGGCCCGGCGTCGGTCTTGGTGGGGGTCTGGAAAATAGGCGACAAACCATAATAGTCCACCAGCCCGGCGGGCAGGGCCTCGGCCGCGCGCAGCTGGTCCATGGTCTCCACGGAAAGCCCGAGGATCGCCCCCGGCCCGAGCATGGCCCGCGCCTGGGCCACGGGCATGTCGTCCTGGCCCAGGTGCGCGCCCTGGGCGCCGATGGCCAACGCCACGTCCAGCCTGTCGTTGATGATGAGCGGCACGCCAAGGGGCGCCAGCAGGGCGAGCAGCGCCCGGCCCAGCTCCACGAACTCGCGGGTGGGGGCATGTTTTTCGCGCAGCTGCACCACGCGCACGCCGCCGGCCACGGCAGCGCGGGCCACGTCCAGCAGGGAGCGGCCCAGGCACAGGGGCCGGTCGGTGACGAGATACAGGCCGTAGTCCACGCCCGCCGCCTTTAGCGCACCAGCTTGATATGGTCGGCCACGTCCTGGGCGCTCATGGCGTACAAGGCGTCGTAGAAATGCAGCTGCAGGGTGCCCGGCCCGCTGGCCTTGGCTTCGGCCATCTCCCCGGCGATCTTCATGGTCACGCTGGCGTGGAGCGCGGCCTCCAGCGGGTTTTTGTTCACCGCGGCAAAGGCCGCGCACAGGGCCGTGGCCGTGCAGCCAAGCCCGGTGACGCGCGGCATGAGCGGGCTGCCGCCCAGCACGCGCACCTTGGCCCCGCCCTCCACCACAAGGTCGGCCTCGCCGCTGACCACCACCGCGCAGCCGTGCTTCATGGACAGGGCGCGCGCAGCCGAGCCCGCGGCATCGCTCTTGGCCGTGGAGTCCACCCCGCGCGCGGCGCTGCCCGCATCCCCGGCAAGGGTCATGATCTCCGAGGCGTTGCCCCGGATGATGAAGGGCCGGTGCGAATCCAGCAGGGCCAGGGGGGTCACGGTGCGCAGCATGGAGGCGCCCGCGCCCACGGGGTCGAGCACCACGGGCACGCCCGCTCCATCGGCCGCGGCCCAGGCCGGGTCCATGGCGGCCAGGTACTCCGGGGCCACCGTGCCCAGGTTGATGACCAGCGCGCCGGAAATCGCCACCAGCTCGGCCATCTCCTCGACCGCGTGGCTCATGATGGGCGAGGCCCCCAGCGCCAGCAGGGCGTTGGCCGTGGTGTTGGTCACCACATAGTTGGTGATGGAGACCACCACCGGATTCCTGGCCCGTATGGCCTCGATGTCG
This sequence comes from Humidesulfovibrio mexicanus, assembly GCF_900188225.1. Classification (NCBI taxonomy): domain Bacteria; kingdom Pseudomonadati; phylum Thermodesulfobacteriota; class Desulfovibrionia; order Desulfovibrionales; family Desulfovibrionaceae; genus Humidesulfovibrio; species Humidesulfovibrio mexicanus. Next base: position 162,702 of record NZ_FZOC01000007.1, read on the forward strand.
CGGTACAGGGTGTCGGCGTCGGTCACTGGATACCTCCCGGAGGGAATGGGGTGTGGGCCATGAATCTCCGCTTGCGTGGGCATTGTCAAGCCGCCAAGGCTTGAAATCCGGCGGGCGCGGGCCTACAGTCTCCCCTACGCAACAATAAGGAGACCCCCCATGCCCCAGTTCGCCCACCGCGTGGCCAAGGCACAACGTTCCTTCATCCGCGAGATCTTGAAGGTCACAGCCGACCCGTCCGTCATCTCCTTTGCCGGAGGACTGCCCAACCCGGCCTCCTTCCCGGTGCCGGAGATAGCCGCCGCCGCCGCCAAAGTGCTGTACGAAGCCGGACCGAGCGCGCTGCAGTACTCCACCACCGAGGGCTACGCGCCCCTGCGCGAGTGGATCGCCCGGCGCTACCAGGAAAAGAAGGGCATGGACGTGCGGCCCGAGGACATCCTCATCACCACAGGGTCGCAGCAGGCCCTGGACCTGGTGGGCAAGATCCTGGTCAACGCGGGCGACACCGTGGTCATGGAAAAACCCGGGTACCTGGGGGCCATCCAGGCCTTCACCATCTTCCGTCCCAGCTGGCGCTCCGTGCCCCTTGAGGACGACGGGCCGGACCTGGAGCTGCTGGACCGCGCCCTGAAGCGCGCCAAGCTCTTTTACGCCGTCACCAGCTTCCAGAACCCCTCTGGCCTGTCCTACTCCGAGGAAAAGCGCGCCCGCGTAGCCGAACTGCTGAAGCGGCACCGCACCTTCTTCCTGGAGGACGACCCCTACGGCGAGCTGCGCTTCAAGGGTCAGGCCCTGCCCCCGGTCTGCAAACAGCGGCCGGAGCTCTCCATGCTGTTGGGCACCTTTTCCAAGGTGGCCGCGCCCGGCTTCCGCCTGGGCTGGATCGTGGCGCGCGGGTCCATCATGGAACGGCTCGTCATCGCCAAGCAGGCGGCCGACCTGCACACCGGCTCCCTCGACCAGATGATTGTGCACCGCTTTCTGGCGGACAACGACTTCGAGGCCCATGTGGCGCGCATCAGCCGCCTGTACGGCGAGCAGTGCCGCGCCATGCAGGACGCCATCGCCAGGCACTTCCCCAAGAACGTCCGCGTCACGGAGCCCGAGGGCGGCATGTTCCTCTGGGCCACCCTGCCGGAGGGGCTCTCGGCCACGGAGCTTCTGCGCCGCGCGGTGGAGCGCAAGGTGGCCTTCGTGCCCGGCGCGGCCTTCTTCGTGGACGGCACCGGCGAGAACACTCTGCGCCTCAACTACTCCAACGCCGACGCCGCCACCATCGAGGACGGAATCAAGCGGCTGGCCACCTGCCTGGAGGAGTGCATGGCCGAGGCCGGGAAAGCGGCCCGCGCGGGGGCATGAGCGCGGGCGCGCTGACGCTGCTGGCGCGCTTGCGCCGCATGGCCCTGGCCGCGGTCTGGGCCTACAAGGCGCGCTCGCTCTTCGTCATCCTGGGCGTGGGCTTCGGCGTGGCCTCGCTCACGCTCATCGTCACCGCCGTGGACGGGGCCGAGCGCAAGGCCGTGGAATTGGTGGAATGGTTCGGCCCGGATGCGGCGCTGGTGTTCGGCGGCAACTTCAAGAAGCGCGCGGTGGGGGCGCGCTTCAACACCATCACCCAGGACGACGTGCGCACCATCAGCCAGTCGCTGCCGGGCGTGTCCATGGTGGTGCCCATGCGCTCCAAGGCCGAGGTGCCCGTGCGCCACAAGGACAGCAACATGCCGGGCACCCTGGTCATCGGCGCCACGGAGAACTACGCCCAGGCCTGGAACTGGCCGCTGGTGGAAGGCCGCGACATTTCGGCCGAGGACGTGCGCCTGGGCGCGCGGGTGGCGCTTCTTGGCGACAAGCCCGCGCGCGAGCTTTTTGGCGACCAGTCGCCCGTGGGGCGCACGTTCCAGGTGGGCAAGTTCCAGGTGCAGGCCATCGGGCTGCTCAAGTACCGTGGGGCTTCCGGCGGCGGCGGAGAGGTGGACGACCGCATCATCATCCCCATCACCACGCTCACCAACCGCTTCAACATGGACCGAAAATACTACCGGGCCATGCGCATCAAGTTCCTGGAGCCCGAACGCATGAGCACCCATGTGGAGAACCTGCGCTCCTTCATGCGACAAAACCACAACCTCGGCCCCACGGACGACGACGACTTCTCCATCATCACCGCCGATGAGATCCTCAAGTTCCTTTCGGCCTTCAAGGGCGGGCTGGTGGCCTTCCTCGGCGTCACGGCGGCGGCCAGCATGACCGTGGGCGGCTTTGTGCTGGCCAACCTCTTCTCCATCAGCGTCAGCGAGCGCAGCCGCGAAATCGGCCTCAAGAAGGCGCTCGGCGCCACGCAAAACGCCATTCTGGCCCAGTTTCTCCTGGAAGCGGCCATGCTCACGGCCGTGGGCGGCCTGGTGGGCCTGGGGCTCGGCCTGGGGCTCGGCCAGCTGCTCACCCGGCTGGGAATGCTGCAAATCCTCTTTTCCTGGAAGGTATTCTTCCTGTCCCTGGGCAGCGCGCTGGTCATCGGATTCGTCTTCGGCATCAAGCCCGCGCGCGCCGCAGCCCAGCTCGACCCCATCGCCGCCCTGCGCGGAGACGCATAGCCCTCTTGCGTTCCAGGACCGGAGCTAGCGCCCGCTGGCCAGGGCGATGGCCTGGGTGATGCGCGCGGGGTTGCCGTTCATGGTGGGCACGTCCACATCGCGCCGCCAGGCCGGGGTGAAGCCGCTTAGCAGGGCGTCCAGACGCTGCGGGGCGAAATGGCGGCATACGGCCCCGCCGGTGCGGAACACCCCATAGATCCCGAACTCGGCCTCGTGCTGGCGGTAGCGGGCGATGTTGCGCGCGTCCGGCTGGAAGGGATAGTCGCTCAACAGAAGCAGTCCGCCGGGCCGCAAAAGCCGCCGGACCTCGGCGAGCACGGCCTCGGCTCCGGCCTCTGTGGGCACGCAGGTCAGCACGGCCACAAGCAGGCAGGCATCGAAGGAGGCGTCCGCGAAGGGGAGCGGGATACCCTGGGCCAGACGCAGGTCCAGGTCCGGGTGTTCGCGCCGCCCGCGGGCCAGAAGCGCCTCGGAGATGTCCACGCCGACGACGCGGGAGAACCCCGCCTGGACGAGCTGGGCCGCAGCGCGTCCGTACCCGCAGCCGTAGTCCAGGATGTCGGCCTGCGGCGCAAGCCGGGCGCACAGCTCGTCCAGGGGCAGGGGGTGGCTGAAGGTCTTGCCCGCCCCCTCGCCGTTCCAGTAGTCGCGTTGCAGGTCGAGATCGGCCATGGCCCCCCCCCTCGCCTAGGCGATGTCCAGTCCCCAGCCCTGGCGCACGGTGCGCCGCCAGGAGGCGAATTCGGCCACGAAGTCGGCCAGCTTGAGCTCGCGCTTCTCGCCGGTGCGGCGGTCCTTGGCCTCGATGACGCCATTCTTGAGGCCCTTGCCGCCCAACACCAACTGCATGGGCATCCCCAAAAGGTCGGCATCCTTGAACTTCACGCCGGGGCGCTCGTCGCGGTCGTCGTAAAGCACCTCGACGCCCATGCCCACAAGCTGCTCGTACAGGTCATCTGCTGCCTGGGCGACTTCGGGGTCCTTGCCCGCGAGCGACACAAGCGACACCTCGTAGGGCGCTATGGACGGCGGGAACTTGATGCCGTCGTCGTCGTGGTTCTGCTCGATGGCCGAGGCCACGATGCGCGACACGCCGATGCCGTAGCAGCCCATGACCATCACCTGCTCGCGGCCGTTCTCGTCCAGGAAGGTGGCGTTCATGGCCTTGGAGTACTTGAGGCCCAGCTTGAACACGTGGCCGACCTCGATGCCGCGCCGCAGCCGGATGGCCCCGCCGCAGCGCGGGCAGGGGTCGGCCTCGGTGATGTTGCGCAAATCGGCGTAGGCGTCCACCTTCACGTCGCGGCGCAGGTCCAGGTTCTTGACGTGCGTGTCGCCCGCGTTGGCCCCGGCGATCCAACCGCAGTCCAGGTCCAGCTCGCGGTCGGCCACGATGACGATGCCCGGAGCCTTGAGCCCCATGGGCCCGGCAAAGCCCACGGGCGCGCCGGTCCAGGCGGTCACCTGCTCCGGCGAGGCGAGTTTGACATCCTGGGCGTGCAGGTGGTTCTTGAGCTTGATCTCGTTCAGCTCGCGGTCCCCGCGCACCAGCGCGGCCACGGGCTTGCCGTCCACGTCGAAGAGCAGGGTCTTGAGGATGACGCGGGCCTCCACGCCCAAAAAGGCGCACAGCTCCTCCACCGTGTGCGCGCCGGGGGTGGGAATCTCGCTTGCGGGCGGGCAGTCGTGGCCGCAGCCGCAGGTGTCCGCAGGAACAACGGCCTCGGCCTTCTCCAGGTTGGCCGCGTACTCGCAGGCCTGGCAGGTGGCGATGGTGTCCTCGCCGGTGTCGGCCAGCACCATGAACTCGTGGCTGAAGTTGCCGCCTATGGACCCGGTATCGGCCTCCACGGGCCGGAACTCCAGCCCAAGCCGCCGAAAGATGGCGCAGTAGGCGTCGTACATGGCGCGGTAGCTGGCGTCCGCTCCGGCCTCGTCACGGTCGAAGGAGTAGGCGTCCTTCATGACGAACTCGCGCCCGCGCATAAGCCCGAACCGCGGACGGATCTCGTCGCGGAACTTGGTTTGTATCTGGTACAGGTTGATGGGCAGCTGGCGGTAGGAGCGCACCTCGCCGCGCACCAGGTCGGTGACGACTTCCTCATGGGTGGGGCCCAGGCAGTAGTCGCGGTCGGCGCGGTCCTTGAAGCGCAGCAGCTCCTTGCCGTAGAACTCCCAGCGCCCGGTCTCGGCCCACAGGTCGGCCGGCTGCACCATGGGCATCAGAATCTCCTGCGCGCCCGCCCGGTTCATCTCCTCGCGGCAGATGTCCGCCACCTTGTTCACGGCCCGCAAGCCCAGGGGCAAATAGGTATAGATGCCGCGCGTAAGCTGGCGCACGAAACCGCCGCGCAAAAGCAGGCGGTGGCTTACCACCTCGGCATCGGCGGGCACTTCCTTCAGGGTGGGCACATAGGCTTTGGACAGGCGCATTCGGTTCTCCATGCTTGCGGATTTGGTGACGCCACGCCGTCGCCTGCCCCAATACGGGGCGGCGCTCCGGAGCGGCGCTCCGCCTTCTTTGGCACAAACGTCGCCAACAGGGAAGGGCCGGGCGGGCAGAGCGCCGGACACGGCCCTCCCCCCTTCCGTTCCAAAGCGCCGCTCTGCCCAACGCCCGCGCGTCCCTACAAGCGCTCCGGGGAAAGAAAGCAGGGGGGACCGTGTTCGCGCCGGGCCTGGCTGCCGCCGCTATCTTTGCGCCCTACAGCGCGACCAGTTCGTAGCGCCGCGTGCCCAGGCCCAGGCTTTCGGCGTAGTCCAGGCCGAAAGCGGGCGGCAGGTGCGGGTGCAGGGCGCGCAGCTTGTCGTCGCCGGGCTTGAGCCCCTTGGGCAGGTGGCTGGGCCACAGGGGTTCGGCCTGGTTGATGAGGTCGATGCTGGCCTGGTCGATGGCCACGGGATCCAGGGAGGCGAGCACCCCCACGTCCGGGCAGATGCAGGCGTCGGAGAAGCCCATGCAGTCGCAGTCCGGCGTGACGTTGGTGACGAAGCTGATGTGCAGGGACGGCTTGGCGCGGCCCACCAGAATGGCGGCGGCGTACTCCATCATGCGCTCCAGAAAGGCGGCGACATCGGTCTTCCAGTCGATTTCCAGGCCCCCGTGCCGACAGGCCAGGAAGCAGGCCCCGCACCCCACGCAACGGGCGGCGTCGAGGCGAATCTTCTTTCCGCCGTCCGGGGCATCGGCCAGGGAGAGGGCGCGGGCGGCGCACATGGAGACGCAGGCCCCGCAGCCCTTGCAGTTGTCGATGACCACGAGCGGCCCGGTGCTGACGTGCTGCTGCATCTTGCCCTGCTTGGAGGCCGCGCCCATGCCGATGTTCTTGAGCGCGCCGCCGAAGCCCGCCAGTTCGTGGCCCTTGGCGTGATTGACGGAGACGAGGAGGTCGGCGCCGGCGATGTCCGCGGCGATGAAGGCCTCGGTGAAGTGTTTCCCGCCGCGCACGGGCAGGGCGGTCTGGCTTGCGCCCTTAAGGCCGTCGGCGATGATGACCGGCGCGCCGAGGAGCAGGGGATCGAAGCCGTGCAGGGCGGCCTGCATGGCGTGGGACACGGCCTCGCCGCGCTGCCCCACGTAGAGGGTGCTGGCGTCGGTGAGGAAGGGGCGCGCCCCGGCCTTGACCAGGAAATCGACCACGGGCTTGAGCATGAGGGGCTGCACGTGGCTGGTGACCCCGCGTTCGCCGAAATGGATCTTGATGGCCGTAAGCTCGCCGCCTTCCACGTGTCCGGCGAAGCCGACGCGGGCCAGCAGGCGCCGGATGCGCTCGGCATAGGGGGCCTTGAGGCTGGCGCGCAGGTTCCAGAAGTACACGGGGCTTGTCATAAAGGCCTCCATTGCTGTGGTGGGCGCGAACGCGGGCAGGGGGCGGCGCGGAACACAGAATGCACCGGCGGGGCGCGCGTGGCAAGCTGGGGGCAAGGGGCTTTACACCGTCCGCATCGTGCTTATCTTAACAGTAAGCCCGCCCCGGAAGTCCCGAGGGCGGTGGTTCGACCCCAACGGCAACGGAGGGTGAACCCGAATAGACGCAGAGCGCTTCCCCACAGAATGGCGGATTGAGCCGCCCCTAGCCAAGAAAGAGCGCAGTGCGCCGCAGTGACCCGAACAGGCCCGGACAAAGGGGGGCCGGGGTCCACCCGAAGGAAACGGGAATGCGGCGCACACCACTGTGTTTTTATGTGCAGCACTGTCTCCATATGCATCCATCCTGCACTGCACCATGCCATACTCCGTACGCCAAACCGCCATCACCGCAACGCCAATCACTGTAAAAAACATCTTGACTGGACGATATGCGTGCCTATTTTTCGCACACAACATTCGCAAGGAGGTAGCGCCATGGTGCTCGACTTCAATACGTTGTACACCTTTCCGGGCCGCTTCGAGCGGCTGTTCGAGGACTTCTTCAAGCCGCAGTTCGCCGAGGGAAGGCGGCTTGCCTATCCGCCCTTGAACGTGAGCGAGGACGACACCGCGTACTACGTGCGTTCCGAACTGCCCGGCCTGCCGCTGGACGCCCTCGAACTCACCCTTACGGACAAGAACCTCGTCATCAAGGGCGAACGGCCCACGGAGCAGGGCAAGTACTACCGGCAGGAGCGCCCGGCCGGATTCTTCCAGCGCGTGGTCGCCCTGAACGTTCCCGTGGAGCGCGAGGCCGTGAAGGCCACCCTGGTGGACGGGGTGCTCACCGTCACCCTGCCCAAGTGCGCGGAATGCATTCCCCGCAAGATCAGCATCGACGTGAGCTGATGCGGCACAGCAATGCGGAACAAGGAGGACACGCCATGACCGAAACACCCGACACCCAGGCCCGCGCGGAAGCCAAGGCCCTGCCCCGCGTGAGCCCCGCCACGGACATCCTTGAGCGCGAGGACGGATTCCACATCTACATGGACATTCCCGGAGTGCGCCGCGAGGACCTCAAGATCGACATCAACGAGAATGAACTGCTGGTCACCGGACGCGCCATGCAGGGGGCTTCGGACAAGGAGACCTTCCTGGAGGTCCAGTTCGGACCGGGCGAATATGTCCGCGCGGTGGCCTTGTCCGACCTGGTGGACCGCGAGCGCATCGCCGCCGTCCTGAAGGACGGCGTACTCTCCATCCACCTGCCACGACTGGAAAAGACAGCGCCGCGCCGCATCCCCATTCAAGCGGAGTAGGCCCCGGCGGCACTCCGGACGCAAACAGTGGGCTCCCCTGGTCAAACCGGCCGGGGGAGCCGTGTTTTGCGGATCACGCCGCCCCGTCCGCACGCTTGGCCCCGTAGGCTGCAATGGTTTCCGCCGCCAGCGCCAGCGCCGCTGGCTCGCGCCGCGGACTCTCCGGTGTCGGCTGCGGCAGGGCCGCCTCCGAGACCCCGAATCCGCACCGCCGCAGAGCCTCGGCATCGGGGAGCCGCCCCTGTGAATCCCGGTAGATGAACAGGCAATGCATGAAGGTCCTCCTGGATCATGGCGCAAGGCCATCTGTTGTGCGCCGTTCGTTTTGTGCGTATCTATTTAACGTACCACCCTGTGTCCAGTTGTTTTTTATAAAATAGACTATAGGTTCGCCTATTTGCTTTTTGAAATGCCTCTTTCTACGTTTAAAAGTTTTGGGCTCAGGCCATGCAACAGTGGCGTTGCAACACAGAAGGGCCGGGCCTGCGCGCGGCGCTGGCGGCGGAGAATGTGGACAATACCGCCCACACAGCCTAGTAGTGATTGTTCCGGTCCGCACTTCCGCCGGCCGACATGCCCTCAGGAGGTCCACCCGTGACGCAACCGCCCTCTGCCCGCCTTCCCCGGCTCCGGGCCGCCGTGGCCGTCGGCTTGGCCCTGGCCGCGTTCTGTCCCGGCCCGGCCGACGCCAGCAAGTCCGCCCCGCCCCCGCCTTCGGTCCTGGAACCCGCCGCCGAACAGATGAGCCCCAAGGTCCGCGAGCTGCTGAAAAATGCCAAGGAGGGCGATGCGCACGCCCAGAACGAGCTGGCCATCCATCTCGCCACGGGCAAGGGCGCGCCCAAATCCCCGTCCGAGGCCGTGCGCTGGTGGACCATGGCCGCCGACAAGGGCCTGGCCGAGGCCCAGTTCAACCTGGCGCTTGCCTACGACCAGGGCCAGGGCGTGGCCAGGGACTCCGCCCGCGCGGCCGAGCTGTACGCCAAGGCGGCGGAGCAGGGGCAGGTGGCGGCCATGTACAATCTTGCAGAGCTGTTGAGCAGCGGCCATGGCGTGCCCATGAACCTGGGCCAGGCCGCCAAGCACTACGAAACCGCCGCGACCAAGGGCCACGTGAAGTCCATGTACAATCTGGCCCTGGCCTATTCGCGCGGCAAGGGGCTTGAGCGCGACGACGCCAAGGCCGCAGTGTGGATGCGCAAGGCCGCCGAGGCCGGACACCCGCGCGCGCAGTACCTGCTGGCGCAGATGTACGCCCAGGGCATCGGCGTTCCCAAGGATTCCGCCAAGGCGGCCCAATGGCTGGAGCGCGCGGCCAAGAAAGGCCACGCCCGGGCCCAGTATTCCTATGCCCTGCACTGCCAGCAGGGGCAGGGCGTGCCCGCCGACTGCGAGGCGGCGCGGCGCTGGTACCGCGAAGCGGCCAACCGCAACCACACCGGGGCCATGTGCAATCTGGCCCTCATGCTGCTGGACGACAAGGATTCCGCCAAGAACAGCGCCGAGGCCGAGGCCCTGCTTTTGCGCGCGGCCGAACTGGGAGATCCCAAGGCCATGTTCAACCTTGGCTTGCTGTACCAACAGGGCCAGGTCTTGGCGAAGAAGCCCGCCGAGTCCTATTATTGGTATTCCGTTGCCGCGCGGCACGGCCTTTCCACGGCGCAGCCCCCGCGCGACGCCGTGGCCAAGGAGCTTTCCCGCGTCGAGCGCGAAGGCTTGGACGCCCGCGTGTCCGCCTACAAGCCCAAGCCCGCGCGCGACTAGCCTGGCCGCAGCCCGGCCCGCGCGCCCTTCCCGCCGGAGGTGTCCGCCATGCGCATCGAACAAGTCATGCGGCGCGACCTTGCCCGCATCGCTCCGGAAGAGCCGTTGTCCCGCCTTGTCGAGTGGTATGCGAACCCTGGCGGCCGATCGCGCTACACCTACGTTGTGGACGCCAACGGGCGGCTGCTCGGCGTGGTGACCATGCTGGAGCTGCTCAACGCCTTCATGGACGGGGGGCACGGGCAGGACAGCTCCGACGAGCAGGAGCTGGCGCGCATCGGCCGCGCGCTGGAGGCGAAGAAGTGCCTGCCCGTGTCCACGCTTATGCGCGCGGACCTGCCCACCGTGGCGCCGGACGCCCCGCTTCTGGCCGCGCGGCCGCTGCTGCGGGAACGCGGCGTTACCGCCCTGCCCGTTGTGGACGCGGCGGGCCGCCTGAAGGGTGAAGTGACCCGACGCTTGCTGCTGCGCCTGCTGGACGCCATGCTCCGGGATCCGGGCCTTGCGGCGCTGCGCACGGGCTGCACCCAGCCTGACGAAGGGACGGGCAGCGAATTCTTTGTCGGCTGACGCGCTTTAGGCCGAAAGCACGCCCAGAATCTCGATGTTGGCGGCCTGCCTGGCCGGATATGCCCCTGCCGCAAGGCCCAGCACCACCGAGCCCGCCAGGGTCGCCAGGGTGAACAGCGGCTCGAACACGTACGGAAAGCCCGCCACCGCACACACGATCTCCACCAGGAGGATGCTGGCCGCCACGCCAAACAGCCCGCCCGTGCCGGCCATGATGCCCGCCTCCAGCAGGAACTGCCGGATGATCTGGCCCCGGCTGCCGCCCACGGCCCGGCGGATGCCGATCTCCATGCGGCGGGCCTGCACCATGAGCACCATGATGGACAAGATGCCCATGGCCCCCACCGCGAAGGAGATGACCGAGGTGATGGCCCCCAGCGTCTGCACCAGGTCCAGGGCCTCGCGCCGCAGCTCCATGGCGTCGGCCGGGGTGAGCACGCTGAAGTCGTCCTTCTTGCCTTCCAGGTGGTGGCGCTGGCGCATGATGCGCCTGGCCGCCTCCCTGGCCAGCTCCACGTCCGCGCCCTCGGCCAGGCGCAGGTAGGCCCCGCTGATCCAGGTCTGGTTGGCCGCCCGGCGCATGTAGGTGGACAACGGCAAAAACGTCTGCTCGTCCTGGTCTGTGCCGGTCAGGTCGCGGCCCTTGGGCTCCATCACGCCCACCACGCGGAACCGCGCGCGGAACACCTGGACCTCGCGCCCCAGGGCCTGCTCCGCCCCGCCGAACAGCCGCTCCGCAATGGTGTTGCCCAGCACCACCACGCGCTCCATGCCCTCCACATCGGCCCGTGTGAGGAAACGCCCATGGGCGGGCTGGAAGCTGCGGATCTGGGGGTAGTCCGGCCAGGTGCCCACCATCTGCGTGGTGACAGTGACCCCTGCGGAGCGGATGGGCATGTTTCCGGCGAGGTACGGCGCCAGGGCCACGGCCCCGGGCACCCCGCCGGCCAGGGCGCGCGCGTCCTGCACGGTGAAGGTGCGCTGCACGGACTGGCCGCGCGTGCCCCCGCCGCCATGGGTGAAACGCACTTGCCCGGCCACCACGGCGAACAGTCCGGGGCCGAGTTTTTCGGCCTCAGCCTCCGCAGCCTTGAGCATGGCCTCGGAGACATGCTGGACCCCGTTGAACGACAACGCGCCAAGAAACACGCCCAGCATGGCCAGCAGCGCGCGCAGCTTGTGCGCGGAAAGAGACGAAAGCGCGATCTTGAGATCCAGCAGCATTCCCGACTTGTAGCCCAGCGCGCCGCGCCCGGCAAGCCGTGCGACGGCAAGGATTTCCCACCTCGCTGTTGCCTTGGGCGCAAGCCCGGTGCTATTTTGTATTGACGTAATTCTAAAATAGTAATAGTTATCACTTTGAACACGGCATTGGCCGCCAGGAGGAAATCCAGATGTACTTCAAGCAGATCCAAGTACCCGGTTTGGGATGCTTTTCCTATGTGCTCGGCTGCCCCGGCAAGGGCGTGATGGTCGTTGTGGACCCAAAACGCGACATTGAGGACTATCTGGACATCTCCCGCCAGGAAGGAATGCGCGTCACCCACATCATCGACACCCACGTGCACGCGGACCACGTTTCCGGCGCGCACGAGCTCGCCGCCCGGACCGGAGCGCCCATTTGCATGCACCCGGACACCCCGGCCCGGTTCGCCTTCACCCCCCTGCCGGAAGGCCAGGTGCTGGAGGCCGGCGTGGCGCGACTGCAGGTGCTGCACACCCCGGGCCACACGCCGCACTCCATTTCGCTGCTGGTCTCCGACCTCGCGCGCTCCGAAGATCCCTGGATGCTGCTCACCGGCGACCTGCTCTTCGTGGGCGACATCGGTCGGCCGGACCTGGTGGGCGATGCGGCCTTGAAAGAGCAGGTCCACAACCTGTACAACTCGCTCTTCGTCAAGCTGGGAACACTGCCCGGCCACCTGGAGGTGTACCCGGCGCACGGCTCGGGCTCGCTGTGCGGCAAGGGCATGAGCCCCAAGCCCAGCACCACCCTGGGCTACGAACGCCTGCACAACCCGCGTCTGCAATACGCCTCCTTCGAGGACTTCGCCCTGGCCATGAGCCAGGACTTCCCCGTACGGCCCAAGAGCTTCAGCCACATCATCGCCACCAACGCGGGCGGTGCGCCGCTGCTCGACCGCTGCCCCCTGGAGCGCGCGCTTTCCGTGGCCGACTTCGAGGCGCGCATGGCCGCCGGAGCCACCATCATCGACGCCCGGGACGGTTCGGCCTTCGGCGGCTGCCACATCCCCGGCGCGCTGAACATCGGCTTCGAAAAGCAGCTGGCCAATTGGGTGGGCATGGTGGTGGACCCCAAGGCCGACCTCCTGCTCGTTGTGGACGGCCGCCCGGCCTACGACGCCATGCGCACCGAGCTGCACCGCATCGGCTACGACAACATCCTTGGCTGGCTGGCCGGTGGGATGCAGGCCTGGATCTACGCGGGCAAGCCCACCGAACGCCTGGAACAGCTGGGCGCGCCGGAACTGGCCCGGCGTATCGCCACGGGAAACGCGCCCGTGCTGCTGGACGTGCGCACCCCTGCGGAATGGAACGCGGGCCGCATAGCCGGGGCGCAACACCTGCCCTTCGCAGACATCCTGCAAGCCTGCTGCTCCCTGCCCACGGATGACGAGATCGTGGTCTACTGCGGCACGGGATACCGCTCCAACATGGCAGGATCGTACATGAAATCTCACGGATACGGCAACGTCAAGTCCCTGGCAGGGGGCACGCTCGCCTGGGCGCGCTCCGGCCAGGCCCTCGTCACGCAATAACACCCACACACAAAAAAACGGAGAAAGACAATGGAAAGCAGCATCCCCCTTCTCGGCGCACAGTTCCCGGAAATGACCGTCACCACCACCCAGGGCGAACTGCACCTGCCCCAGGACATGGCGGGCAAATGGTTCGTGCTCTTCTCGCACCCGGCGGACTTCACCCCCGTGTGCACCACCGAGTTCGTGGCCTTCCAGAAGCGCTACCAGGAGTTCAAGGCCCTGAACTGCGAACTCATCGGCCTGTCCATCGACCAGGTGTTCTCGCACATCAAATGGATCGAGTGGATCGAGGAAAAGCTGGGCGAGCGCATCGAGTTCCCGGTCATCGCCGACGACATGGGCCTGGTGGCCGCAACGCTCGGCATGGTCCATCCCGGCAAGGGCACCAACACCGTGCGCGCCGTGTTCATCGTGGACGACAAGGGCACCCTGCGCATCATGTTCTACTACCCGCAGGAACTGGGCCGGAACATCGACGAGATCCTGCGCGCGGTGCGCGGCATGCAGACCTCCGACGCCCACGGCGTGGCCATCCCCGCAGGCTGGCCCAACAACGAACTCATCGGCGGCCAGGTCATCATTCCGCCCGCCAAGGACGTGAAAACCGCCCGCGAGCGCACCGGCAAGGCCGACAGCTTCGACTGGTGGTTCTGCTACAAGCAACTGTAAACAGCAGGGCAGTACGGCAGGGGGCTCCGCCCCTTGGACCCGGTCAAGGGAAGAAATGTAACACCCGGGCCGGGCGTGTCCCAAAACGACGACGGGGCAAGGAGCATGATCGCGCTCCTCGCCCCGTTTTGCGTTGATGGATGCCCACCGGCCTCAGCGCTGCGCCTGTTCCTCCGGCGGCGGATCAGTGAAGCGCGTAGGCAGCTCTTTGATGCGCCAGAGCTTGATGGCGCCGATGACGAAATATGCCGCAACCACAAGCCCGTACAAATTGTATACGCCGAAACCGCCGGGACCGGTGAACGACAACCAAGCCAGTGATGCCGGGATGATCGCGACCACGGTCGCCAGTGCCCGGCTGGCAATGCGCACGCCCTTGAAGGTCAGGAAAGCCAGGAACAACGTGACCATAAGTGAGCATAGGAACCTGGCGGCCGACTGTGGATGCTCCAGAAGCGCCCGGAGCATCAGCATGCCGAGAAGAACGTGTGTTGCGCAGTATGCCTCGACAACGAACCACGCCTCACGCATGGCTGCCTCCTTGCGATTGAACGTTCGCCATGCGCCAGAGTTTGACGGCGCCCACGCAGAGATAGATGGCGAACAGTATGACGATCGCCAGGAGTGGTGTCGAGATTGCGTCGACCATGGTGTAGCGGTAGCCAAGATACACCGCGTTCCCCACGATGAGCGCCGCGAGCAGGCGTTGGGCGAATGGCCGCCCCAGAAGCGACAAAGCCGTGAGGACGAGCGTCAGCAACAGGGAAAGCAGCTGGCCCGCAAGGAGCACGGTGGCATCACCGGCGGCAAGGATGCCGACGGCAGCCCTGTAGATGGCGAACGTGCAAAACGTCTCGACGACATACCAGACGCCTTTCATCGAAGACCGGCCCTTGTTGTGCGTTCATTTGCCGTCACCTTGAGCCTCCTTGTTTCGCTCATATATCTTTTCAAACGGATACACCAACGGGTCGGGGAGAAGGGGCACTCGTTTTTCCTTGGTGTCGTCCTTGCTGGTCATGCCCAAAAAGTCAGTGACGGATTTCGGGACAGGAGCTGAAAAATCCAGCAAGAACGGTTTGGCGCCTGGGTGAATGTCAATTGGCTTGTAGTCCCCCTGCATGGTCCCGTTGTCATCGCACGGATACACCTTGCAGTAGGGGTTGTCGTCGCGGTCGGTTCTGCTCTGTTCCGTGTTTTCTTCGTCTGATTTTTGCTCCTCGGCCCCGAAGCCGAAGAGAGACCACAGCCCCCACGCATCCACCCGATTGACCGGATCATCGACGCAATAGCCGTACCAGTCATCATCTCCGCCCTTTGCGCCCATGGGGTCAAGGGCGGTGAAGCGCCCAGTGTCGGCGTCGTAGTCCCGCCAGACGAAGCGCGTCAGGCCGGTGTCGGCGTCAAAGAGCCCGCCTGCGAAGCCGAAGGGCAGGCGCACCACTTCACCCCGGACCTGCAACTGGTTGCCGAAGCTGTCGTATTGCATCTTCTGTACAATATGGCCATCCACTGTGACAAGGGTCAGCGGTGTGCCGACTTGGTCGCAGCACAGCAAGTACGAGTCGTCGCCGTTGGTCACGCCAACGGGCGTGCGGCTGCCACGGCCAGGGCGTTCAGAATCATACGCCAGCCGCCACCAGCGCGTCCCGTCGAAGAATTCCTCCAACCGCAGCGCATCAAGCCAGCGATAGACCTCGACGAGCCTGCCATCCATGCGCTTCTCCGTGCGCTGGCCCTTGGCGTCGTGGGTGTACTCGATGCGCCGCCCTTCCGGTAACTCCACCGCCAGCAGCAGGCCCGAGGGTTCATACTGGTAGCGCGTCTCGCGCGGATTCGAGGAGGTGGCCTCGACCTTCAGGTTGCGGAAGCCCGCTTTGTCGTGGCTGTACTGAACGCTGCCCGCCTGGCCCAGCCGATTGCCGGAAAGATAGCTGTAGCGCCGCTCGCCACGAAAGCGCTGCGGGTTGATGTCGGCGAGCCTGCGGCCCTGGTGGTCGTACTGGTAGGACTCCAGCAGACCGCCCGAACCATCGGTGACGCGGGCGAGGCGTCCGGCGGAATCATAGGCGTAGCGCCGAATTTCGGACTCGCCGCCGAAGTTCAGAGTGCGTTCTGCGATGCGGCCGCGCTCATCGCACCGCACTGAAATAGAAGGGGAGGACATGGCTGCTCCTAGCGTTTGCGCGCCAGGCAGGATGCCCGGCACAAATTGCGCAAGCAGAGCATGGGGTTTCGGGGCCGGACAAAAATACCCCGTTTTGGGCGGTAAAAGGACAATAATAGCGGGTTGACAGGGGTTGGAAAAGATCAAGGGGCGCCGCCCCTGGCCCCCGGTCAAGGGGAGAAACGCCACACCCAGCCGGGCGAGGCCAAAAACGACGACGGGGCGAGGAGCAAATAAGCTCCGCGCCCCGTTTATTTTGTGGGGGATGTCGGCGTCAGTGCTGTGTCGATTTCTTCCCGTCATCGGCTGTTGATACGGTTGCGGATTTGGGACCGTCCGCTGGGGTATTCCCGCAATATGGGCACTTCGCGGCCTTGCCCTTCACGTACATGCCCCAACCGACGATGAGAAATGGAAGTGTCGAGAGGATCCCTTCGACCAACCACGCTGTCTTGCTTGAAAATATGAGCGTAGCGATGAAGGTCATGCTTGTAACGGCCATGAATGCAATTCCACGCGCTTTCAAGTCAAAACGTGGCAGACTTCGGCCACATGTGGTACATTGTTTCATGTTGTTCCCACTGTGCACGGTCGGTTTTCGGCGTTTCAATGCCGAGAGCCGGGCCAACCAATGCTTTCGCGTTGTCCCTGTGTGGATTCACTCTGTTTTTCGGCTTCAGACTTCTTGCCGTCGCCCCCCGTGGCGATCTCAGTTACTGTGCCTTTCAGCAAACCGTATGGGAATCCCAGGAATACTCCCGCAGCAGCCCCAGGGATGGCACCGACCCCCTCTATGGGCAGCCCGGCAATTCCCCCTTCGACTCCCCATTCTCCGGCTGTCTTCAGACCTTGCCATACGATTCTCCCTCCCGGTGTCTCCTCTCCCCAAAACAGCCCCCACGCGTCCACCCTGTTGACCGGGTCGTCGACACAATAGCCGTACCAATCGCTGTCGCCGCCCTTTGCCCCCATGGGGTCGAGGGCGGTGAAGCGCCCGGTGTCCGCGTCGTAGTCGCGCCAGACAAAACGCGTCAGGCCGGTGTCGGCGTCAAAGAGCCCGCCCGCGAAGCCCAGCGGCAGGCGCACCACATCGCCCCGAACCTGCAACAGGTTTCCAAATGCGTCGTACCGCATCGCCTGTACAACGTTTCCGTCCATATCGGCAAGGGCCAGGGGCGTGCCAACCTGGTCGCAGAGCAGAAAGTACGAGTCCTCGCTGTTCGTTACGCCAAGTGGTGTGCGGCTGCCACGGCCAGGGCGCTCGGAATCATAGGCCAGCCGCCACCACTCGCGGCCGTCGTGGAATTCCGAGAGCCGCAGCGGATCGAGCCAGCGATAGGCCTCGACGAGCCTGCCGTCAATGCGCTTTTCCGTGCGCTGGCCCTTGGCGTCGTAAGCGTAGTCGATACGCCGCGCGTCCGGTAACTCCACCGCCAGCAGCAGGCCCGAGGGCTCGTACTGGTAGCGCGTCTCCTCGTCGCCCTCGAACTTCAGGCACCGGAAGCCCGTGCGATCGTGGCCGTACTGAACGCTGCCAGCCTGTCCCAGCCGATTGCCGGAAAGATAGCTGTAGCGTCGCTCGCCACGGAAGCGCTGCGGGTTGATGTCGGCGAGGCGTCGGCCCTGGTGGTCGTACTGGTAGGACTCCAGCAGACCGCCCGAGCCATTGGTGACGCGGGCGAGGCGTCCGGCGGAATCATAGGCGTAGCGCCGAATTTCGGCCTCACTGCCGAAGTTCAGAGTGCGCTCTGCGATGCGGCCCTGCGCGTCGCGCTTGATGGAAAGCAGGGAGGGCTGAGGCATGGGGGCTCCTTACGGTTGCGCAACGGGCGGGCTGCCCATCGCAAATTCCGCAAGGATACCAGTGGTTTTTAGGCCGGACAAAAAAGGCATATTTTGGGCCGGGAAAAGGACAAAATAAGCAGGTTGACAGGGTTCGGAAAGATCAAGGGGTCCCGCCCCTTGGACCCGCCGGGTGGCTCCGCGCCCCCCGGAGCCCCTGCGCACGCGGCGCAAATCCAGCGGGCCAAAGCCCGCAGGATTTGCGCCGTGAGCATGGTCCCAGGACGGGAGCCTCTTTGGAGTCGTTCCGAGACTCGCTGCCGCTCCCCAGACCGTATCCTCTCCCGCCAGAACCCTCTACAAAGGAATTCCAAAGGGCCTGCATCCCCTTGACCGGGTCCAAGGGGCGGCGCCCCTTGTTCGCCACTACTAGAGTTTCGCCTTCAGCACGATGTCGGTGATGGGGCCGCGCGATTTGTCGCCCTTGAGGACCATGTGGGCGTAGTTGCGGAAACCCTTGAGTTTTTTGACGGTCCAGTTGAGGCCGTTGTTGCTTTCGTTGAGGTAGGGGTTGTCTACTTGCCGTGTATCGCCCAGGCAGATGCACTTGACGCCTTCGCCCATACGGGTGAGCAGGGCGCGGGTTTCGGTGCGCGAGAGGTTCTGCATCTCGTCCACGATGACGACGCAGTTTTCCAGGTTCATGCCCCGGATGAAGGCGATGGGCTGGATGACGAAACGTTTGGGGTTGAGTTTCAGCACATCGGCTTGGGAGTCCTGGAAGATGCGGTTGGCTGGACGAATCTCGTGGAGTTTCAGGAGCAGGTCGGTGATGTAGCGCACGTAGGGGCCCATTTTTTCTTCCACATCGCCGGGGAGAAAGCCCATTTTGGCGCCGATTTCCACCACGGGCTTGACGAGGTAGATGCGCTTGAACGGATTGTCCTTGCGTTCCAGCGTCAGGTACAGGGCCGTGGCAAGGGCGAGGTAGGTCTTGCCGTAGCCCGCTTCGGACTGGAGGGTGGTGATGTCGATGCGCGGATCGAGCATGAGCTCCAGGGCGAGGTTTTGGTATACTGAGCGCGGCTTTATGCCCCATATTTCGTGGGAGTAGCCGATGGGCTTGGGCCCGTCCGCGCCGTAAAACACCGGCACGCCGTTTTCCCAGCGGAAGCAGTTGGGTATGCACTCTTCG
Organism: Humidesulfovibrio mexicanus; assembly: GCF_900188225.1. Lineage (NCBI taxonomy): Bacteria > Pseudomonadati > Thermodesulfobacteriota > Desulfovibrionia > Desulfovibrionales > Desulfovibrionaceae > Humidesulfovibrio > Humidesulfovibrio mexicanus. The sequence continues at coordinate 181,401 of NZ_FZOC01000007.1, forward strand.
CCGTCGTCAACAAAGCCGGTGTAGATTTGCGATTCGCTTTGAAAGGGCACGGAGTCGCGGTAGCCCTCGCAGGGGATGCCGGATACGCGCGCCTTCAGTTGCAGGATGCGGTCGTTGGTGACGAGGATGGGCTCGGCCACGGGATGATTGGCGATCTCGCGCAGGATGCGGTCGTCCGGGGATTCGTCGATTGCCAGCGGCAATGCGCTGCCATCAGGCGGAAAGATGCGCACGTCCGCATCGTTAAGGATGGTGCTGACGGCCTGGGCCACCACATGGCCCAGGCGCGGGTCGCGCTTCAGGCGGTCCAGTTCGGTGAGCACGGTGTACGGGATGTGGATGGTGTTGTCCTGGCCGTTGCGCAGGGCCTGGACGCATTTGGGGTTTTCAATGAGCACGTTGGTGTCGAGCACGAAGTTTTTCGATGCCATCAGGATCCCTTGGGCTGGTGGTTACGGCAGCTCTGTGGCTGTCGGCAGGGTCCTCTGTCGTCGTGCTGTGTTGTGTGCAGCGGTCCGATCACCTCCGGAAAAGCGTATTGTGATTGTGAGACTTAAAGATTCTCTAAACATATGTGGTGAGAAAATCCAGCGCAATCGCGCGGCGCGGAGGTGACGATGCGGTGACGTTGGAGGCCTGGGAGGAGAGGGGGGGATAAAAAAAACCGCCCGGAACAGGGGTTCCGGGCGGTAGGTGTGGTGCAGCGTACTTTGGACTAGGGCTTCTTGGCCGGAGCAGCCGGAGCAGCCGGAGCAGCGGGAGCGGCGGGAGCGTCGGCCTTGGCGGCGTCGGCGGGCTTGGCGTCCGCAGGAGCGGCGTCCGCAGGCTTGGCGTCGGCCTTGGGGGCCTCGGCGGGGGCCTTCAGGTCGATGCTGACCTTGTTGATTTCCTCGATGATCTTGTTGGTGATGTCCGAGGCTTCGTCGTAGGACAGGACCACGTCCTTGGCCAGGATCACGTCGACCTTGTTGTCCTTGCGGTATTTTTCAAGAATCTTGTTGAACTGGTCCTGCAGCAGGCCCACCACGCGCTGCTGTTCCGCGCCCATGGTGGTCTGGTATTTGGTCACGGCCTCCTGGAAGGCGGCGGCGTTTTCCTGGGTCTGCTTGGCCTGGACCTTGTCCTGGGCGGCCTTGGCTTCGGCCTGAAGCTCGGAGCTCTTGTCGCGCAGGTAGTTCATGGCCTCCTGGCCGGGCTTGGATTCGCGGAACACCTTGGCCCCGTCGACAACGGCGATCTTGTTGCTGCTGTTGCAGCCGACGAGCGCGGCGGACACGAGGGCCAGCAGCAGGAGTGCGCAAAGCTTCTTCATGGGTGTGATACCTCTTTAGAGTGTTGGGTGCGGGAACTACCCGTGTCGGCCTTGAGGGGCATATGCAACAGGGTGTGGACAATATCGCGCTTCAATCAGGTTGGCAAGGGGCGCGGGGCCTGCCGCCCGCGTTGGGGGCCGTTCGCCTTCTGTCGGGGTTGGCGCCCAGGTGCGGGCAGAACCGTTCAGCCTCCGGGGTCAGGCGATGCGCCTCGTCATACAGGACAAGCGGCGGTTCCAGGACAAGCGTCCTGCCCTGCCCGGAAACGGCCTGCACCAGGGCGATGCGGATTGGCCCGCCGCTGCGCCCCTGGACCGGAAGCAGGCGGCGCGGGTGCAGCCCTGCCTGGGTGAGGTGCTGGAACAGCTCCGGCAGGCGCTCCGCCAGGTGCACAAGAAAGAAGCTGCCCCCGCGCCGCAGGCGTCTGGCCGCGCAGCGCGCGAACACGGCGAAGCCGCCTGGCCCTTCAAAACGCGCCAACTGCTTCGCCTGGTTTGGGCAGGCGCGGCCGGTTTCCGGGATGCGGAAGGGCGGATTGCAGAGCGCGAAATGCGCGGGGCCTTGTATCGGGAAATCGCGTGTGGAGCAGTCATCCGCGTCTCCCGTCCAGGCGCGAAAGCGGTCCGCAAGGCCCAAGGCCAGGGCGTTCTGCCGGGCCGCGTCGGTCATGGCGGGGTTCACATCAATGCCGGCGATGTCCAGCCCCTCGCGGCCGGGCAGCACAAGCAGGCCGAAGGAGGCCGCGCCGCAGCCGCAGCCCAGGTCCAGCCCGCAGAGGGCCGCGCGGGGTTTGAGCTGGCGGTGGGCAAACGCGGAGAGGAGCAGGGTGTCGGCCCCGAAGCGGAAGCCGCCCTCTGGCTGGACGAGCCCGCGCGGGAACAGGGCGCGCCGGGCCGCGTGCTCCGTGTCCATGGGGGGGGTCAGGCCACCCGACCGACGACAGGGTTGCCCAAGCCCACATCCACGGATGCGGCCGGAAGCGCGCCGGTGAAGAACATGTTCAGCACGCGGGCGGCGTCTTCCACGTTCACCTGGGTGTTTTCCTGGCGGGTGGTGGAAAGATCCGGGCTGTTGTGTTGCGAAAAGTCGAGGGTGGTGTTCTGCTGGTTGTACTCCGGCTGCTGCACGGTCCGGTTCACGGTCGTGGAATTGTCGTAGGCGCGGTTCGTCTCGTTCACCGTGGTGCTGGCGAACTCCACGTTGCGCGACTGGGAGAAATCCTGGTTAAGGGGCTGGTTGATGTTTTCGGTGACATGCACCCCGCCCTTGGCCCCCACGCTGCCGTCCACGTTGACCGTGACGTTTGGCCGCTCCTCCGGGAAGATGACGCGCGGCGGGTCGTAGGTGGAGGGCTTGAGGTAGTCGCTGGCCAAAAACGGTGGCGGCGGCGTGGATCTCGGCCGCTCCTGCCACACGTAGGCGGGCTCATAGAGCTGGTACGCCTCGCCGTGAAATTCGCTGTGCAGCACGCGCGTGGGGTGGTGGGCCACGTGTGTGTGCGGGTTGCCGTGGAAATGCATGGCCTGGGGCGGGTGCACATAGCCTGTGGGCGTTGGGAACGTGCGGCCGCCGGGGCTGACGGTGAAACCCTCCGTGGCGGGGGTGGCCGGGGCCGAGGCCGAGGCCTGGGCCATGGCTTGGCCCACGCGCAGTTCCACGGGCGGCATTCCGGGGCCGGAGGTCGAGGAGTAGGTCATGCCGCCGCCGGTGGCCTGGGCCACAGGAGTGGCGCCGCCCAGAACATAGCTGACGCCGGAGGCCGCGCTTCCGCCGCCGCTGGAGACGCCGCCTCCGCCTCCTCCGCTGGAGATGCCGCCGCCGCCGCTGCTTGCGCCGCCGCCGGAAATGACGGACGCGCCGCCGGAGCCCCCGCCGCCGCTGGAGATGCCGCCGCCGCCGGACACCGTGGCGCCTCCTCCTCCGGAGATTGCGCCGCCGCCGCCGGAAACCGTGGCGCCTCCTCCACCGGAGATTGCGCCGCCGCCGCCGCCGCTGAAGCCTCCTCCTCCGCCGGACACCGCTCCGCCGCCTCCGCTGGAGACGACGGACGCGCCGCCCCCGCCAGACACGGAGCTTCCTGCTGAAACCGCGCCGCCGCCTGCGCCGGACACAAGGCCAGCGCCGCCACCGGACACCGTGCCGCCGCCGCCGGTGCTCACATGTCCGCCGCCGCCGCCGGTGCTCGGAATGGCCGACTGCGTTGAACCCTCCACGAAGAGCACGCCGCCGCTCAAGGGCGAATAGGGAATCACCGCGGGGGTGCAGTCGATGGGCACGTGTCCGCCCTCGCTGATGGGCACCCAGCCGCCCTCGCTGATGGGCACGTGTCCGGCCGGGCCGGGCGTGAAGCTGCCCGGAGGACCGGCCTCGAAATGCCCGGCGGGTCCTGCCGTGGTGCTGCCCGGAGGTCCGGCGACGATATTGTCGGTGAGTCCGTACATGGGGTTCCCGTGGCCGGGCCCGCGCCGCGCATCGAAAATGCCGATACGTGAAGGGGAGTCCGGTCCGATTGCACAATACGCGCCTTTTTCGGAATCCGTCAAGGGGCGCGCGCCCCCTTGCCAAGGCCGGGGCGATGATTACATGCCGGAAATGTCCAACACAGACGCTGCCGCACAAAACGTTCCGGCCGCCCCGCGCGGGGTTATCCGCATCGAAGGGGCCAGGCACCACAACCTCAAGAACCTGAGCCTGGACATCCCACGCGAAAAACTCGTGGTGGTCTGCGGGCCGTCGGGCTCCGGCAAGAGCACCCTGGCCTTCGACATCGTGTACGCCGAGGGCCAGCGCAGGTACGTGGAGTCGCTTTCGGCCTACGCCCGCCAGTTTCTGCCGCAGATGGACAAGCCGCTTGTGGACAAGGTGGAGGGCCTCTCCCCGGCCATCTCGCTGGAGCAGCAGTCCACCTCGCGCAACCCGCGCTCCACCGTGGGCACGGTGACCGAGGTTTACGACTTTTTGCGCGTGTTTTACGCCCGCCTGGGGGCCTTCTTTTGTCCCAAGTGCGGCAAACCAATCGCCGCGCAAAGCGGCGACGAGATCCTCGCGAGCATCATGGCCATGCCCGAGGGCGCGCGGATTCTGCTCCTGGCACCGCTGGTGGAGCACCAGAAGGGCACGCACAAGGACCTCTTCGCCCGCCTGCGCAAGGAGGGCTTCGCGCGCGTGCGCGTGAACGGCGTGGTGCATACCCTGGACGAGGCCCCTGAGCTGGACAAGCTCAAAAAGCACAGCATCGAGCTGGTGGTGGACCGGCTGGTGGTCAAGGCCGACATCCGCCCCCGCCTGGGCGACTCGGTGGAGCTGGCCCTCAAGCAGGGCAAGGGGCGGCTTATTGTGCTGGAGCACGGCGCGGCAGACCCCGGCGCGGAGCGGCTCTTCAGCACCGAGAGCACCTGCGCGGCCTGCGGGGTCTCCATGCCGCCGCTCACTCCGCAGCTGTTCTCCTTCAACAGCCCGCAGGGGGCCTGCCCGGAGTGCTCGGGCCTGGGCTGCGTGGAGCGCTTCGAGTTCGATCTGCTGGCCCCGAACAAGGGGCTTTCCCTCAAGGGCGGCGGGCTGCTTCCCTGGCGCAACCCCAGGCTTTTCGCCCGGCACGAGGAGGACTTGCGGCGGCTGGGCAAGCGCCACGGCTTCACCCTGGACACCCCGCTCTCGGCCTTCAGCCCGGCGGCGCGGCAGGCGTTGGTGGACGGCGACGAGCAGTGCGGCTGGCCCGGCGTGGAGCCCCTGCTGGACCAGGGCTACAGCATGGGGCCCTTCTGGCGCGACGAGCTCGCCCGCTACCGCCAGACCCGGCCCTGCCCGGCCTGCGGGGGCGCGCGCCTGAAGCCCGAGGCCCTGGCCGTGCGCGCCCCGGCAACGGACCCGGAGCACAGCCTGAACATCAGCGAATTCTGCTCCCTGTCCATTGCCCGCGCCTTGCAGTGGCTCAAGGAGCGCGACTTCACCGGGGCCAGCGAGGCCATCGCCGGGCCGCTGCTGAAGGAGCTGACCCACCGCCTGGGCTTCATGAAGAACGTGGGCCTCGACTATATCTCTCTTGGCCGCAACATGGGCACCCTCTCCGGCGGCGAGGCCCAGCGCATCCGCCTGGCCAGCCAGCTGGGGTCGGGCTTGGTGGGCGTCACCTACGTGCTGGACGAACCCTCCATTGGCCTGCACCCGCGCGACAACGAGCGTCTTTTGCGCACCCTGCGCAGCCTGCAGCAGCGCGGCAACACCGTCCTGGTGGTGGAGCACGACGAGCCCACCATCATGAGCGCGGACCATGTCATCGAGCTTGGGCCCGGCTCGGGCGAGCTGGGCGGCGAGATCGTGTTCCAGGGCCCGGTGGACGCCCTCATGAACCAGAGCCAGTCCCTTACGGCCCAGTACCTGCGAGGCGACCTGCGCTCCTGGCGGCCGGAGGAGCGCCGCCAGCCGAGCCCTGTGGGCGGCCGCACGCACCTGGGCATACGCGGCGCGCGCGCCAACAATCTGAAGGGGCTCGACCTGGACATCCCCCTGGGCGTGCTGGTGTGCTTCACCGGCGTGTCCGGCTCGGGCAAAAGCTCCCTTGTGGTCGATACCCTCTACAAGCATCTGGCCCTGGCCCAGGGCGTCAAGGTGGAGCAGCCCGGCCCCGTCGACGCCTTCATCGGCGCCGAGGCCATCGAGAAGATCATCGCCATCGACCAGACGCCCATCGGCCGCACCCCGCGCTCCAACCCCGCCACCTACACCAAGGCCTTTGACGAGATCCGCACAATCTTCGCCGGGACCAAGGACGCCAAAATGCGCGGCTATGCGCCCGGCCGGTTCAGCTTCAACGTCAAGGGCGGCCGCTGCGAAGCCTGCCAGGGCGACGGACAGGTGCGCGTGGAGATGCACTTTTTGCCAGACGTGTTCGTCACCTGCGAGGTGTGCAAGGGGATGCGCTACAACTCGCAGACCCTGGAGGTGCGGCACAAGGGCAAGAACATCGCCGAGGTGCTGGACATGACCGTGGCCGAGGCCCGCGAGTTCTTCGGCGCGCACACCGCCCTCTCCCGCAGGCTGGAGGTGCTGGAGCAGGTGGGCCTGCCCTATCTGCGCCTGGGCCAGCCCGCCACCACCCTGTCCGGCGGCGAGGCCCAGCGCATCAAGATCAGCCGCGAGCTGGGCAAGCGCAGCCTGCCGGGAACCCTGTACATTCTGGACGAGCCCACCACCGGCCTGCACATGCACGAGGTGGGCAAGCTTATCCGCGTGCTGCACCGACTGGTGGACAAGGGGGCCAGTGTCATCGTCATCGAGCACAACGCCGACGTGGTGCTCGCCAGCGACTACGTGTTCGACCTTGGCCCCGGCGGCGGCGAGAACGGCGGGACCATCGTGGCCCGCGGAACGCCCGAGGAAATCATGGCCAACCCGGAGTCCGTCACCGGGCGCTTTCTGGGGGCCGAGGCGCGGTAGCCTCCACCCCGCCCCGGCGCCACAGCTCGGCCAGCACCAGTCGCGCGGCCTCGCGCAGGGCGTGGTAGAACGAGTAGAAGTGCATCACCTCGTCCAGGTCGTACACCGCAATGGTGCGCTGGCGGCGCAGGTCGAGCAGCTTGTCGCCCGCTGCGGCAAGGGCCGCCCCTAGCCGCGGGGCCGCTGCCGCCGGGGGGGGCGCCTTGGTGGCGACGGCGCGGCCCAGCCCGGTCATGGCCTCTTCCAGCGCCTCGCCCAACTCCCGCAGCTCATCGGACAGGTGCCGGTGGAACCCTTCGGGCGGCGCGTTCTCCACGGCGTGGGCCATGGCCAGCAAATGCTCCGCCATCCGGTCCTCCAGCTCCAGCAGCGTTGAAAGTTCCCCGCCCTGCGCCGCCGTGCCCGGTTCGCGCAGCGCCGCAGACAGCAGCTGCCGGTTGCGCAGCAGAAGCCGCAGCACAGCGTCCTTGCGGTGGAACACGCGCCCGGCGTCGTAGCCGCCGCCCAGCCGGGTCTCCAGAAGCGTCGCCAGCAGCGCCGAGAGTTCCGTCAGCCCTTTGCCCAGCCCATAGCGCAGCACCACCCGCGCATGGGAGGGCCAGGCTAGCGACACGGCCAACGCCACCACGATGCCCAGCCCGACCTCCAGAAAACGCCACAGCCCTATCTCCAGGGCGCTGCCGCCCATGACCCCGTGCAGGCAGATGACCACCGCGGCCGTGAGGCCCGCAAGACGCAGGTTTTCGTTCTGCGAGGCCAAAAGCGCGCAGAAGAACACCGTGACGAACATGGCCGCGCCCAGGCCCGACACGCCCGCACCCAGCCAGGCGTCGGCCGCGGTGGCCGAAAGCGCGCCCAAAAGCGCGCCGCTGGCCGTGCCCAGAAGCCGCGCCCAACTGGCCGCGATGGAGCCGCCCACGTGCGCCTGCATCACCAGGATGGACGAGAATACCGCCCAGTAGCCCTGCTCCAGGTTGAGCAGCAGCGTCAGCGCAAAGGTGATGGTGGCCGCGATGGCCGTGCGCAGGGCGTGGCGCAGTTGGGATGCGTTGAGGCGCAAGGCAAGGTGTTCAGGCAGGTTCATGCTGTCCTTTGCGCGTTGTGCGCCGTGCCCGCTTCATGCTCCGCAGGCCAGGGGCTTCGCGCCCCTGGGCCCGCGTGAATCGGGGACAGGGGGACGGCGTCCCGCATGTTCCCCCCTTTCCGGGGTTCCAAGGGGCCGGGGAGGCCCCTTGGCCGCCGGAGGCATCAAAAGGCACAGCCCCGCGCCCGTTTCGTGCTCCGCAGGCCAGGGGCTTAAGCGCCCCTGGACCCGCGTGGAGGGGGGCTAGCGTCCCGCTGCCCCTTGCGCCGCGCCGCGCCATTTTTCCACATCGGCCCAGAATTCCGGGCAGGCGCAGATGTGGTAGCGCTCGCCGAGCTTCAGGGTGCACACGGCCTCGGGCAGGTGCAGGTCCAGCATGACGGGCACGCTCCCGGGGTGGCGGCACAGCAGCTGCTTGAGGGCGTCCAGGCGATCCGGGCCGCAGTGCTCCTCGCGGGCGGGGATGCGCGCAGGCTCGAAGCTTTGCGCCGCCACCTGGGCGAGCAGCTTCACGTTGTCGGCCAGCATCTTGGACTCGCGCGGGCCTTCCTCCTCGCCGGGCTTGGTGCGCACGTCCACCTTGCCCTCGAACACCAGCGGCTGGTCCTGGCCGAGCAGCTCCTTGGCCTCGGCGTAGACGTTGGCGAACAGCGTGCACTCGCCCGTGCCGGTGAGGTCTTCCAGTTGCAGGAAGGCCATCTTGTCGCCCTTTTTGTTGATGTATTCGCGCAAGGACGTGACCAGCGCGGCCACGCGCACCATCATGCCGCCGGGAAGCTCCTTGATTTCGGCCAGGCTGGTGAGGTTCAGGCGTTGCAGCTCGTGGCGGAAGCGCAGCAGCGGATGGCTGGAGAGGAAGAAGCCGAGCGCCTCCTTTTCCAGGCGCATCTTTTCCTCGTCGCCCCACTCGGGCACGTCCTCGTCGGTCACGAGGGGGGCTGTGGCTTCGGCTGTGGCCGAACCGCCGCCGCCCAGCATGTCCAGCATGGAGATCATGCCTTGGGCCTTTTCCTTGGCCTTCTTCTGGCCCATGGACACGGCGCGGTCCAGCGCGGCCATGTGCCCGGCGCGGGTCTTGCCCAGGCAGTCCAGCGCGCCGGCCTTGATGAGGGCCTCCAGGGTGCGCTTGTTGATCTTGCGCAGGTTCACGCGCTCGCAGAGGTCATAGATGTCGCGGAAGGGGCCGTTTTGCAGGCGTTCGTCCACGATCTCGCCCACGGCGTCCTCGCCAACGCCCTTGATGCCCGCCAGGCCGAAGACCACCTTGCCTTCCTGCACGGAGAAGCGGCTCTCGCTCATGTTGACGTTGGGCGGCACCACGGCGATCTGCATTTCGCGGCAGGCGTTGATGTAGGTGAAGACCTTGTCCGTGTTGGCGAGTTCCGAGCTGATGAGCGCGGCCATGAACTCCACCGGATGGTGGGCCTTGAGCCAGGCGGTGTAGTAGCTGATGAGGGCGTAGGCGGCGGAGTGCGACTTGTTGAAGCCGTATTCCGCGAATTTTTCCATGAGGTCGAAGATTTCCGCGGCCGTGGCCTCGGCGATCTTGTTCTCGCGGGCGCCCTCCATGAACTTCTGGCGCTGCTTGGCCATCTCCTCGGGCTTCTTTTTGCCCATGGCGCGGCGCAGCAGGTCCGCGCCGCCGAGGGTGTAGTTGGCGATGACCCGTGCGCAGCTCATGACCTGTTCCTGGTACACGATGACGCCGTAGGTGGGCTTCAGCGTCTCCTCCAGGGACGGATGCGGGTAGGTGACTTCGATTTGCCCGTGCTTGCGCTTGATGAATTCGTCCACCATGCCGGAGCCCAGCGGCCCTGGCCGGTACAGGGCGAGCATGGCGATGATGTCCTCGAAGCAGGTGGGCTTGAGCATCCGCAGATACTTGCGCATTCCGCTGGATTCCACCTGGAAGATGCCGTCGGTGTCGCCGGTGCAGAAAATTTCGTAGGTGGCGGGGTCGTCGAGGGCCAGGGTCTCCAGGTCGGGCCGGGGCTTGCCCGTGCGCTCGATGATGTCGAGCGCGTCCTCCACCACGGTCATGGTGCGCAGACCCAGGAAGTCGAACTTGATGAGGCCGACCTTTTCCACCAGCTTCATGTCGTACTGGGTGACGATTTCACCCTCCTTCCCCTTATATAAAGGAAGGTAGTCGAGCATGGGCTTGTCGGAGATGACGATGCCCGCCGCGTGGGTGCTGGCGTGGCGCGAGAGCCCCTCCAGACGCTTGGACACGTCGATGAGCTTCTCCACCTGGGGATTGCCCACGGCCATGGCCTGGAGTTCGGGCTCCTTTTCCAGGGCCTTGGAGATGGTCATCTTCATCTCTTCGGGCACCAGCTTGGCGATGCGGTCGGTGTCGGCGAAGGTCATGCCCAGGGCCCGGCCCACGTCGCGGATGGCGGCCTTGGCCTTCATGGTGCCGAAGGTGGTGATCTGGGCCACATGGTCGCGGCCGTATTTGCCCGCGACGTAGGCCACCACCTCCAGGCGGCGGCGTTCGCAGAAGTCCACGTCGATGTCCGGCATACTGACGCGTTCGATGTTCAGGAAGCGCTCGAACAGCAGATCGTAGGGCAGGGGGTCGAGGTTGGTGATCTTGAGCGCCCAGGCCACCAGCGACCCCGCTGCGGAGCCGCGCCCCGGCCCCACCGGGATCTTCTGGTCCTTGGCCCAGTTGATGAAGTCCTGCACGATGAGGAAGTACGCCGGGAAGCCCATCTCCTTGATGACGCCGAGCTCGTACTCCAGGCGTTGCCAGTAGGCGTCCTGGTCCACCTCGTAGGTCAGGGCCGCCAGGCGCTTTTTGAGGCCTTCGCGCGCCATGCGCTCGAACTCGGAGTCGATGCTCTGGCCCTCGGACAGTTCGTAGACCGGGAAGTGGTGCTGTCCAAGCTCCAGCTCAACATCGCACATCTCGGCTATTTTGACCGTGTTGCTGATGGCCTCCGGGCAGTAGGCGAAGGCGGCCTCCATCTCCTCCATGGTCTTGAAGTAGAGCTGGTCAGTGTTCATGCGCATACGGTCCTTGTCCAGAACCGTGCGCTGGGTGCCGATGCAGAGCAGCACGTCGTGGGCCTCGGCGTCGTCCCGGGTGAGGTAGTGGCAGTCGTTGGTGGCCACCGGGGGCAGCCCGGTCTCGCGCATGACCTCAAGCATCATCTCGTTGGCGCGGGTCTGGTCGGCGATGCCGTTTTCCTGCAGTTCCAGGTAGAAGCGTCCGGGAAAGATGTCGGCGTACTCGCGCGCCACGGCGATGCCGGAGTCCAGCCCCTTGGTGAGCAGCGTGCGGTTGACCTCGCCCGCCAGGCAGGCGGAAAGGGCGATGAGCCCCTCAGAATAGTCGCGCAAAAGCGCCTTGTCCACGCGGGGCTTGTAATGGAAGCCTGTCAGGTAGCCCTCGCTCACCAGCTTGATGAGGTTCTGGTAGCCGGTGCGGTTCTGCGCCAGCAGCACCAGGTGGTAGGCGGCCTGGCGCGAGCTGGTCTGGCTTTTGTCTTCGCGCGGGCCGGGGGCCACGTACACCTCGCAGCCGATGATGGGCTTGATGCCGGTATCCAGCGCCTTTTGCCGGAACACCAAAGCCCCGTGCATGTTGCCGTGGTCGGTCAGGGCCACGGCGGGCATCCCCAGGTCCTTGGCGCGTGAGCAAAGATCCTTGATGCGTATGGCGCCGTCAAGCAGGCTGTATTCGCTGTGACAATGCAGGTGCACGAAATCCGACATGTGGCTTCCCCTTTGCGAGTGCTGACGAGTTTGTGTATACACCAGCGGGCAGGCCTTGGAAACGGCGCGGGCCGGCATTTTAATACCTATTTAAATTCAATGTGTTGCGCTGCGCGTGGCGCGGGGTGCGGGGCGCGTGATGGTGGAGCGGTTGAAGCGCAAGGTGTCGCGTCTGTCCTCCGTGCTGCCGGTTCTGGCGGGCGCGGTGGCCGTGTCGTTGGCGCTGGCGCTTGTGGCCTGGCTGGCCAGACCCTACCTGCCCAAGGCCTTTGTCGACTTCGTGGCCGAGCTTGCGCGCGAGGATTTCGAGACCCGCAGGCAGGCGCTCAAGGCCTGGTTCGACGCCTTCGGGGCGGTGGCCGCCTGGGTGTTTTTGGCCGTGCAGTTTCTGCAGGTGGTGGTGGCGCCCATCCCCGGCCAGTTCACCGGAATGCTGGGCGGCTTCGTGTTCGGCTTCTGGCGCGGTCTCGCGCTCAACGTGGTGGGCAACGCCGTGGGCTCGCTCTTCGCCATGCTGCTGACGCGCTTCTTCGGCGAGCGGGTCATGCGGCCTTTCGTGCCCCAGCGCATCCAGGAAAAGTTCGACGCCACCATCCACCGGGGCGGCCTGACCAACTTCTTCATGCTCTATCTGCTGCCCGGCACGCCAAAGGACGCCATCTGCTTCATGGCGGGCCTGACCAGACTGTCGCTGTGGAAGCTTCTGGCCGTGAACATCCTGGGGCGGCTGCCGGGGCTCGCGGTGCTCACCTTTACCGGCGCGGCGGCCGACGCCGACCTGTTCACCGTCAAGCTGGTGTTCGGCATCGGCCTCGCCCTGGCCTTCGTCATCTGGCTCTTCGACGAGGAGATCAAGGAGCGGCTGGCCCGGCTGGCCGGATAGGCGCACGCGCATCCGGTTGCCTTCACCACGGCGGCTGGTGTATCAGGGCTCTGGGGCGCTGGCCTTCCGCGCCGCCCCTGGCCTTCATCCGCAATCAAGGAGCCAGCTCATGCGCAGATTCGCCGCGGCCCTGCTTTCCCTGCTTCTTCTTGGCCTGTTGCACGGCTGCTACGGCGCCTACGGCGGCGGCGGGGGAGAGAATCCCGCCCACTACGAGCAGGGGCTGGTGGACAAGTCCGCCGCGGTGGTGCGCGCCATGCGCTCTTCGCCCTCCTTCCGCCCCATCGAGGTGTACCTGAAAAACGCGCGCGGCGTGCTCATTTTGCCCAGCGTCATCAAGGCCGGCTTCATTTATGGTGGCCAGGGCGGCAACGGCGTGCTCCTCGGGCGCGAGGCCGACGGCTCCTGGTCCTCTCCGGCCTTCTACACCCTTGGCGGCGGCAGCATCGGCCTGCAGATCGGCGTGCAGGAGGCGGCCATCGTGCTCGTGTTCATGAACGACAAGGCCTTCAAGGCCGCCATCGACACCGGCCTGACCCTGGGGGCCGACGCCACCGTGGCCGCCGGAACCGAGGGCCTTACCGGCGAGGTGGCCAGCACCCATGCCTTCAAGGATGTGTACTACTTCGCCGACGTGGGCGGCCTGTTCGCCGGAATCTCCCTTGAGGGCGGGGTGGTGCATGTGCGCGAGGGCCTGAACACGACCTACTACGGCCAGTCCCTCAGTCCCAGGCAAATCGTGCTGGAGCGCCGCGCCGACGTGCCCGCCGCCCGGCTGCTGAAGGACGCCCTCACGGTTTCGGCCAAGGGAAAATAGGTGCGCGTGGCGTTCTGGCGTGGGAAGGGGAGCGCGCAGCGGCCGTTGCGCCTGTCCTTGGCGCGATTGGCCGGTCTGGCCGCCCTTGCCGTGCTGCTCGGCCTGGTCGGCTGTGCGGCCAAGGTGTCGCCTCCGCCCGCGCCGCCGCCGCCCCCGCCGCCTGCGGAGCTGCGCGACATTTTGACCTTGCCCCAGGACGTGGCCGCCTATTTCGACCCCGCCAGCCTGGACCGGCCCCTGCTGTCCAGCAAGGAGCAGCGGCGCTTTGCCGCGCGCCTGCGCGAGCTGCACTTCGCGCCCTGGCACAGAAGCGCACCGGCCCACGCCAGGGCCGACGCCCTCTGGGGCCTGGCCGCCCTCAAGCCCGGCCGCCACTACGGCGAGAACTTGCGCCCGCTGGAGCCGACGTTCCGCGCGCGCATGGAGGCCCTTGCCCAGAGCGAGGGCTATCCCAACCTCATGCGTCCGGCCATTGCCACGGCCAACACCTCCCTGCGCGTGCTGCCCACCCATCGCCCCGGCTTCCTCAAGCCGGACAAGCCCGGCGAGGGCTACCCCTTCGATTATTGGCAGAATTCTGCCCTGCTTGCGGGCACGCCGCTTCTGGCCACGCACATGAGCGCCGACGGCGCCTGGGTGCTGGTGGAGGGCCGCGTGGCCGCGGGCTGGGTGCCCGTGCGCGACATCGCCTTTGTGGACGAGGCCTTCATGGCCCAGTGGGAGGGCTTGCCCCTGGGCGCGGTCATCCGCGAGGGCGCGCCGGTCTCCGCCCGCTTCGCCGACGAGGCCACCCCCGCCCCACATCTGTTCACCGGGCGCATCGGGATGCTGCTGCCGCTTCTGGAGCTCGGCCCCGGCGGCGTGACCCTGCTGGCCCCGGCGCGGGAGGCCACGGGCCAGGCCGTGAGCCTGGCCGTTGGCCTGGCCGCTGACGAGGCCCGGCCCCTGCCCCTGCCCCTCACCCCGCGCGCTTACTCCGGCCTGGTCGCGCAGCTTATGGGACAGCCCTACGGCTGGGGCGGGTTTCTGGAGAACCGCGACTGCTCCGCGCTGCTGCTCGACCTGTACGCGCCCTTCGGCATCTTTCTGCCGCGCAATTCGCGCCAGCAGTCGCGCCAGGGCGAGCGCATCCCCCTGGACGGGCTTTCGCCCGAGGCCAAGGAGGCCCTGCTCCTTGAGCGCGGCCGCCCCCTTTTGACGCTGGTGCACAAGCCGGGGCACATCATGCTCTACCTGGGCCAGAGGAACGGGCGCGCGGTGATTTTGCACGACCTGTGGGGCCTGCGCACCAGGAGCCACAAGGGCGAGGAGGGCCGCTTCGTGGTGGGGCGCGTGGCCGTCACCGGCCTCACCCCGGGGGCGGAGATTCCAGACGTGGTGCGTTCCGGGCTGCTGCTCCCCAGCTTCGACGCCTACACCCAGGTTGTTCCCGAGGCGGACACAGCCCGCAAGTAGCCCCTTGCGTTCGCGCGCAGCGTTCCTATCTTCGGCGCCACACCAACGGGAGGACCCCATGCCCATCAGCACAACGCCCTTGAATTTCGCCTTTGCCGGGCCCGGCCCGGCGCGCGGCAACGGCCGCAGCGTGGCCGTCATCGGGGCCGGTCCGTCGGGCCTTGCCGCCGCCGGATTCCTGGCCTGCCTGGGCTATACGGTGGACGTGTACGACAAGCTGCCCAAGCCGGGCGGGCTCATGGTCTTCGGCATCCCGGCCGAGCGCATTCCCGCCGAGCGCATCGCGGAAGGGGTGGAGGTTCTGGCCGGGCGCTACGGGGTGCGCTTCCATCCCGGCACCAAAATTTGCGACCGCAGGCAGGTGGACGACACCGGCGACGAGCTTTCCACCCGCTGCATGGACCTGGATGAACTGGTGCGCGGGCACGATGCGGTGATGCTCTGCACCGGGTCGTGGAAGCCGCGCAAGCTCAACGTGCCCGGCGAGGATTTGGCCGGGGTGTACACCGGGCTGGCCTTCCTGTTTCCCATCCGCGCCGCGCAGTACAAGAAGGACGCCATGCGCCGCATCGATGTGGCGGGCAAGAACGTCATCGTCATCGGGGCGGGCTTTTCGGCCATCGACGTGGCCCACGGGGCCCTTGGCCAGGGCGCGGCGCGGGTGAGCCTGGTGTACCGGCGCACCCGGCGCGAGGCCCCCTGCGGCACCCACGAGATCGAGCAGTTCGAGGCCGCGGGCGGCCAGTGGCTGGAGCTGGTCACCCCCTTGCGCATTCTGGAGGGAGAGGGCGAGCGGAAGGGCCAGGTGGCCGGGGTGGAGTGCATCCAGTGCCGCCTGGGCGAGCCCGACGCCGACGGCAGACGCGGAGCCGTGCCCGATTCCTGCGCCAAGGCGGTGCTCCCGGCGGACATCGTGGTGGCCGCCATCGGCGAGACCGCCTCTCCGCCCTTTGCCGAGCGCCTGGGCCTGGAGAGCGTGCGCAAGAACGAGATCCACTGGCTGCAGATGACGCGCATGGACGGGGTGTTCGTGGCGGGCGACGCGCTCACCGGGCCGAGCAAGATCGGCAAGGCCGTGTATTCCGGCCTGCGCGCGGCCCAGTCCCTGTCGCGCTGGCTGACCTTGAAGGCCATGAGCCGCGAGCGCGAATACCGCGAGGACGAACCCATCGGCAGGGAAGACCTGCGTTGAGCCGGGGGACCATACCATGAGCGACCACGAGAAGATCCTGTTCATCGACTACTCCCGCTGCATCGGCTGCGAGTCCTGCGAGGCCGCGTGCCGCTTTGTGCACGGGCAGCCGCGCATCAACATGACGCGTACGGCGGGGGGCATCATGGCCCCGGTGTACTGCCGCCACTGCGAGTCCGCCGCGTGCGTGAAGAGCT
>NZ_FZOC01000008.1 GCF_900188225.1 Humidesulfovibrio mexicanus
CCTATTTCCACCACACCACTTCGCGCAGGAACTGGAAGTAGTATGCGGCGCCCCAGCGCAGGACCTGCAGCTTGCGCTCGCCGCCGATGCGTGGTGGCTCATCGCCGGGGATCTCCGCGATTTTGAGCTTGCGCTTGGCCGCCCGGCAGGAGAGCAGCGGCTCCCAGCTGATCTTGGTGCCGAAGAGTTTTTCCGGCAGGGCGAAAGCCGAATCGCCCATCAGCTCCAGGTCGTAGGCCAGCTGTTTCTTATAGGCGCGGTAGATGACCATGACATCGGTGTATTTGCCGCCGTGCAGCAGGTTGACCGTCTTGGTGAAGAGCCAGTTGCCGAAGCCGGTGACGATGTCGTCGTCCGCGCTCTTGGCCGGGCCAAGGTAGCGTGAGGCGATGACCATGTCGTAGCCTTCGCGCATCTTGGCGATGAGGTCGGGCAGGATTTCGGCCACGGAGTTGCCGTCCGGGCTGAAGGTGACGATCACGTCGCCTTCGATAAGCGGCATGACTTCCTCGTAGGCGTGGCGAAAACCGCGCTTCTTCTGCACGTACACCTGATAGCCCTGCTCCTTGGCCCACTCAATGGTGCCATCTGTGGAGCCGCCATCGACCACGATGATCTGGTCCACCCACTCGCGCTTGATGCGCGGCATGATGGCCTTCATGCCATCGATTTCATTAAGCGTCATGACCAGAAGCGTTGTCTTCATCGTGTTCCGTCCAGAAGGGGTTGGCGCTTTTTCAGGGCGGTGGCAAATTATATGACGGTGTTGCCCCTGTCCAGTCTCTTTTTCTTCGGGAGACCCATTATGCGCGCAACCCTGGGGCGAACACCCCGCGTCAGGAGGCGGCCGTCATGGCCCGTTTCCGGGGCATCGTGCGGGCGACAGGGGCCGTGTTGGCCGCGCAGCTTTGGGGGCAAGGGCTGCGGCGCTTGACGTTGCAAAAGCGTTCCCCTATGGAAATCATCGTTTCAATATGATGTGGAAGACAAGGAGAGCGCTCCGGGGCCATGAGTAGATTTGACCGCAGCCAGTTGCGCTTGCTTCCGCTCCACGAGCGCCGCCATGATCTGACCCTTGAGGTGATCATGGAGCTGTCCCCCGTGGGGCCCAGCCCCATTCGAGACCGTATGCGGCCTATCGCCGCAAGGCTTGCCCAGGCCAGGGAGAATGGCGCGGCCCGCGTCCTCATGATGGGCGGCCACGTCATCCGTTCCGGTGTGCAGCCGTATCTTGTGGACCTTATGCGACGGGGCCTGATTTCTTGTATCGCGATGAACGGGGCCTGCGCCATCCACGACTTCGAGTTCGCGCTTATCGGAGCCACCACGGAAAGCGTGGCCCGGTACATCGCCAGCGGCCAGTTCGGCCTCTGGTGCGAGACCGGACAGCTCAACGACGTGGTGAACGCGGCGTACGCCGCCAATCCCGGAGAGGGCATGGGTTTGGCCCTCGGCCGGGCGATAGCCGAAGGCGACTACCCCCACAAGGAGCACAGTCTGCTTGCATGGGCCTACCGCCTTGGGGTTGCAACCACAGTCCATGTGGCCATTGGCCAGGATATCGTGCATGAGCACCCGAACTTTGACGCTGCGGCCACCGGGGCCATGTCCTACAATGATTTTTTGACCTTTGCGGCGCAGCTTCAGGGACTTGAGGGCGGAGTGCTCATGAATTTCGGTTCCGCCGTCATGGCCCCGGAGGTGTACCTCAAGGCCTTGAGCATGGTCCGCAACACGGCACATGCCGACGGGCGCAGCATCACGCGGTTCACCACGCTGGTGTGCGACCTCCACGACTTGCCAGAAAACCCTCGCGTCGAGCCGCTCAAAACAACCCCGGCCTATTATTTCCGGCCGTGGAAGACGATGCTCGCGCGAACCGTGCGCGAGGGTGGCGAAGGCTATTACGTGCGCGGCCGCCATGCCGACACCGTTCCGGCCCTGTGGACCGAACTGCGCGCCCTGGAGCGAGGCGAACCCGCGCCTCCGGTCGTCGAGCCTGGAGCCGTCGTTCTTGAGAATCCGAAGGTGCTGGATGTGCGCGTTCTGGCCGAACGCGTGGCGCAGATGCGCGCGCACGGGCTCAAGGTGGTGCATTGCCACGGCTGTTTTGACCTGATGCATCCCGGGCACATCAAGTATTTCCAGGCCGCCCGGCGCATGGGCGACGCCCTTGTGGTCACGCTTTCCCCGGACCGCTTTGTGGACAAGGGGCCTGGGCGGCCAGCATACTCCGAGAGTCTGCGCGCGGAGAGCATCGCCGCGTTGGAGTGCGTGGACCTTGTGGCCGTCAACCAGTGGCCCACGGCCGTGGAGACGCTGCGCCTGCTGCGTCCGGACGTTTACGTCAAGGGGCAGGAGTTCGAAAAGCTTGAGGACAGGACCGGCAAGCTGCAGCAGGAATATGCCGTAGCACGCGAGCTTGGCATCGAGATGGCGTTCACGCACGAAATCGTTTTTTCCTCTACCCGGCTTTTGAACGCCTATTTCCGCGCCACGCCGGAAAACGGACATGGAGAGTGATGCCTGTAGCCGACAAGATCATCGGGCTGGACGAGATGGTCCAGCGTGTCGAGGAGCTCAAAAAGGCCGGACGTATTGTGGTGCAGTCGCACGGCGTGTTCGACCTCATCCATCCTGGCATCATCTCCCACCTCAACGAGGCCAAGGGCATCGGCGACGTGTTGGTTGTGACGGTGATCCAGGATGCCGACGTGCGGCGCGGACCTGGCCGCCCCGTGTTCCCCGACCGCCTGCGCGCTGAGAACGTGGCCTCGCTGGAGATGGTGGACATGGTCGCCATCGTGCCCGAGGACATCCCCTTCGAATGCGTCAAGCGAATCAATCCGAGCTTCTTCGCCAAGGGCCACGACCATAAGCAGCGTGACAAGCATATCCACGACAAAATTTTCGAGACCGAGCGCCACCTCTACTTCGGCCGCACCCAGATTTTCGAGACGCGCGGCGTGTCCTTCAGCTCCACCCAGTACATAAGCAACAACTGGGACGGTTATCCTGACGAGACCAAGCAGTATCTGCACCGCATGGCCGAACGGCACGGCTTCGAGGATATCGCCGCTGCGGTGAATTCCCTGTCCGGGGCGCGGACCCTCATCATCGGCGATGGCATCATCGACGAGTACCACTACTGCACGGCCATGGGCCGGGCCGGCAAGTCCAACCTGGTGGTCAACAAGTACCTGACCCACGAGCGCTTCGCCGGCGGGGTGTTCGCCATCGCCAACCACGTGGCCTGCATCTGCGACCATGTGCGGCTGGTCACGGTGCTCGGACAGGACGACCCCGACGAGGAGTTCGTGTCCACCAGCCTCAAGTCGAACATTCAGGCCGATTTTTTCCACCGCGCCGATGGGCCGACCATCATCAAGAAACGCTACCTGGACATCCATTCCAACCAGAAGGTCTTTGAAGTCAATTACCTGAATGAGCGCGACATCGACGCCGACTGCGAGGACGCCGTGGTGCGGCATCTGGTCGAGGTGCTGCCCGAGTACGATGTGGTGCTGGTTTCCGACTTCGGCCACGGCTTCATTAGCCCGCGCATCATCCGCACGCTGGAGGAGCACGCGAAGCTGCTGTGCGTGAACACCCAGACCAACGCGGCCAACACCGGCTTCAACATGGTCACCAAGTACAGCGCCCCCCACTTCATCTGTCTGGACGAACCCGAAGCGCGGTTGGCCATGCAGAACCGTTTCGGCGACATCACCGATGTGCTCCAGAGCCTCGCCGCAGCGGTGCCGGCCCGCGAAGTCATCATCACTCTCGGCAAGAAGGGTTCCGTTGGCATGTCCCAGGGCGGCGCGCCGCGCTTCACGCCCATTTTCTCCTCGCGCGTGGTGGACACCATCGGCGCGGGCGATGCGGTGTTTTCCTACGCCGCCATCTGCTTTGCCTGCGGCCTGCCCCTGGAGCTGATCCAGTTCATCGGCAACGTGGTGGGAGCGTTGGCCGTGCAGATCGTCTGCAACAAGAAATCCGTGGAGAAGCACGAGCTGCTGCAGTTCATTTCCGTGATTTTGCAGCGGAAGGACCCGACGCCTTCCGGCGCGGCCTGAGTGGCCGGTCTTTTGTTTCCATCCCCCCCGCTGGACAGGGGGTAATTCAGACGTTCCCGGTCGCCAGCGCCGGTGCAAGCAGGGACTATCGCTCATGGACAAGTTCAAAATCGACAGCCACAAACTCAACTACCATCCGGCGCGGGTCGCCGCCTGGGCCGACGGCGAGTGTATCGCCCCAATCTATATGGAAATCAGCCCCTCGGGCGCGTGCAACCACCGCTGCACTTTCTGCGGGCTGGACTTCATGGGCTACGGCCCCCACCGCCTGGACACCGCCATGCTTAAGGACCGGCTTGCGGAAATGAGCGCCATGGGCCTGAAAAGCGTCATGTACGCGGGCGAGGGCGAGCCTTTTCTGCATCCGGACATGGTCGATATCGTCCTGCACACCAAGGCCGTCGGCATAGACGTGGCGCTCACCACCAACGGCACGCTCATGACCGAGGATGCGGCCCGGAGCGTCCTGCCGGTGACCAGTTGGATCAAGGTGAGCTGCAACGCTGGCGACGCCGAAACCTATGCCGCCGTGCACCGCACCAAGGCCGCGCACTTCGACCTTGCCGTCAAGAACATGGCCAGGGCCGTGGAGCTGCGCCGCGAACTGGGCAGCGCCTGCACGCTTGGCGTGCAGAGCCTGCTGCTGCCGGAGAACCGCGCCAGCCTGCCGACGCTGGCCCGGACCGCCCGCGACATCGGCCTGGACTATCTGGTGGTCAAGCCCTACTCGCAGCATCCGTCAAGCGTCACCGACCGCTACAAGGACGTGAGCTACCAGGACGCCGAGCAATTCGCCGAGGAATTGCGCGCCCTGTCCACCGACAGCTTCAACGTGGTGGTGCGCCAGAGCGCCATGCGCAAGTGGGACGAGAAGTCGCGGCCCTATGGCAAGTGCCAGGCCCTGCCCTTCTGGTCCTACGTCGACTCGCGCGGCGGGGTGTGGGGGTGCAGCGTGTTCCTGGGTGAGGAGCGCTTCCTCTACGGCAACATCAACGAGACGGGCTTTGCGGATATCTGGTCCGGCGAGACCCGGCGCAAGTCCCTGGCGTGGTTCGACGCCGAGTTCGACTGCTCCGGCTGCCGCGTGAACTGCCGCATGGACGAGATCAACCGCTACCTGTGGGAACTCAAGCACCCCGGGCCGCACGTCAATTTCATCTAGGGGACAGCGGTGCAGACCATTCCCGCCCAAGCCGACCTCGACCTGCTGTGGATGCTGCTGCTGATCCGCCGCTTCGAGGAGAAGATCTGCGAGGTGTACGCCGCGCAGGACATGAAGACCCCGGTGCACCTGTGCATCGGCCAGGAAGCGGTGTGCGCCGGTGTCTGCGCCCATCTGCGCCAGGAAGACTACCTCTCCACCACCCACCGCGGCCATGGCCACTGCCTCGCCAAGGGCATGGCCCCGTATCGGCTCTATGCCGAATTCTACGGCCGCGCCGACGGCTGCTGCGGGGGCAAGGGCGGCTCCATGCACCCGGCCGATCCGGATATCGGTATCCTGGGCACCTCGGCGATTGTGGGCGGCGGCATCCCCACGGCGGTGGGCACGGCCCTGGCCAGCTTCCTGCGCGGCGAAGATCGCGTATCCGTGGTGTTTTTTGGTGATGGCGCTTCCGAGGAGGGCGTGTTCCACGAGAGCCTGAACTTCGCGGCGTTGAAGCGGCTGCCCGTGGTGTTCGTGTGCGAGAACAACGCCTATGCCGCGGGCTCTCCCATCGCCCTGCGCCAGCCCCATCAGGACGTGTGGCGCCATGCGGCAGGATACGGCATCCCCGGCGTCGGGCTGGACGGCAACGATGCGCGGGCGGTGTTCAGCGCCGCGGCCGAAGCCGTGTCCCGCGCCCGCGCAGGCCACGGCCCAACGCTTCTGGACTGCAAGACGTACATCTGGAAGGGCCATGTCGGACCGGACTGCGACTGCGCCCGGGGGGTGCGGCCCCTGGCCGAGCTGGAGGCCTGGATGGAGCGCTGTCCCTTGGCATTGCACCGTTCACGGCTGTTTGCCGAGGGCCGTGTCGCCGAGGCGGAATACGCCGCGCGCATGGCCGAAATCGACGCCCGCCTGGACGCAGACATCGCCAAGGCCAGGGTTGCGCCTTTCCCTGACCCGGATTCCCTTCTCACCCACGTTTACCACCAGAGGCCGTAAGCCATGCCTTGGACGAAAATCATTCTCGACAAGGGCGAGGCCTTGACCGAACTGGGCCAGGCCGGGCTGCGCGCCGCGACCTACTGCGAGGCCCTGCACGAGGCGCACGCCCAGCTTCTGGAGTCCGATCCGTCCGTGTTTCTTCTGGGAGAAGGGCTGCTTGAACCCAGCGGCGCCTTCGGCACCGTGCTGGGCCTGCCCGAGCGCTTCGGCCCGCGCCGCGTCATGGATATCCCCCTGGCCGAAAACGGCATGACCGGAGTCGCCATTGGCGCGGCTTTGGCCGGAATGCGGCCCATTTTCATTCACATGCGCGTGGACTTCGTGCCCATGTGCATGGACCAGCTGGTGAACCACGCGGCCAAGTGGTGCTACATGACGGGAGGCAGATCCCATGTCCCCCTTGTGGTGCGCAGCATCATCGGCCGGGGCTGGGGTTCGGCTGCGCAACACTCCCAGGGTCTGCACGGCCTGTTCGCACAGATTCCGGGCCTCAAGGTCGTTCTGCCCAGCACGCCCTATGATGCCAAGGGCCTGCTCATTGCGGCTGTGCGCGATGGCAACCCGGTGCTTTCCATAGAGCACCGCTGGCTTTACGCCAACACGGGCTACGTTCCCGAGGAAATGTACGAGGTGCCGCTGGGCCAGGGCGTTGTGCGCCGCACGGGGCGCGACGCCACCATCGTTGCCGTGTCGCACATGGCGTGGGCGGCCATACGCGCCGCAAACATCCTGGCCGAGGAGGGCATCGACGTGGAGGTCATCGACCCGCGCACGGTGCGGCCTCTGGATGTCGAGCTCATCCGAGGGTCCGTGGAGCGCACCGGACGCCTGGTGGTGGCCGACGTGGCCTGTCCCGGCGGCGGCGTTGCGGCCGAAATCGTCGCCAGCGTGGCTGAATCCGGCGCGGTGAGAAAGCTGAAGGCCCCCGTGCGCCGGGTGTGCTTTCCGGACGCCCCCACGCCCGCCAGTCCGCCGCTGGAGGCCGCCTATTATCCTGATCATACCCACATCGCGGCTGCCGTGCGCGAGACAATGAAGGCCTAGACGGATGGAGAAGACGTTAAGCATTGTGATACCGGCCTACAACGAAGAGGCCAACATCCGGGCCACGGTGGAGGACATCCTCTGGGCCATCGGCGACCGCTTTCACGACTTCGAGTTGATCATCGTTGACGACGGCAGCGCCGACGCCACGGGCCGGATCATCGACGAATTGGCCGCTTCCAACCGGCATATCCGGGCCGAGCACAACCCGCACAACATGGGTTTCGGCGCATCCTACAAGCGCGGCGTGAGCCTGGCCCGCATGAACTACGTGGGCATCATCCCCGGCGACAACGAGATCGTGGGGCATTCCATCGCGGCCATTCTGGATCTGGTGGGAAGCGCGGACATCATCGTGCCCTTCACCATGAACATGGAAGTGCGGCCGTACTCGCGCCGTTTGTTTTCGCGGCTCTACACCCTGATCATGAACATGCTTTTCACCTGCGAGCTGCAGTACTACAACGGCCCGGTGATCCACCGCCGGGACGTGCTCATGTCCACGCCCATCAACACCAGCGGCTTCGCCTTCCAGTCCACGCTCTTGGTGCGGCTTGTGCGCAGCGGACGCTCGTTCATCGAGGTGCCCATGTACCTTCGGCCGCGCCTGGGCGGGCGGTCCACGGCCCTCAAGCCCAAGAACGTGGTCAGCGTGTGTCTGGCCATCGCCCGCCTGGTCAAGACCATCCACTTTGACGAAAAGCGCCGGTACGCGCAGCCCGTGAACCGCATCCTGTTTCCGGGAATGCCGGCCAGCGTGCTTGTGCAGGGCGTAAAGCCGCAAGGTCCGGACCGATGACCGGGATGCTCCTGGGCGGCCTGGGGCTGTTCGCCCTGTGCCAGCTGGTGCATATCGCCGTGTGGCGCGTGCGCATCCCAGAGGCCTATCCGCTTTGGCTGCTGGGGATCTTCGTGGTCCTGCCCACGGTTGGTCTGGCGTGCTGGCTGCTGTGGCTGGCCGCCTCAGGCAGTGCGCTTTTCGGCCCCGGGCTGTTGATCCAGTGTTTTGGGGCCTGGGTGTTGCACGGCGGGTTG
This sequence comes from Humidesulfovibrio mexicanus, assembly GCF_900188225.1. NCBI lineage: Bacteria > Pseudomonadati > Thermodesulfobacteriota > Desulfovibrionia > Desulfovibrionales > Desulfovibrionaceae > Humidesulfovibrio > Humidesulfovibrio mexicanus. The sequence continues at coordinate 8,314 of NZ_FZOC01000008.1, forward strand.
AGCGGGGTTTACGCCATCGCCTATCCGGGCGTCATCCATTTCAGTCCCACCACGGAAATCGCCAAGGCCATCGCCGCCAGCGGCACCCGCGGCCTTCGCGCCGCCGAGTTGGACATGCCGTTGTTCGGGGCCGAGCACATGGTGGGGATGCGCATTGAGAACCTGCTCAAGGCCGGCATGATTGAGCGCCGTGACGGGCGTTTGGCGGCTACGGTCAAGGGCGCGCGCATCGCCAGGGTCTTCGTGTCCTTCCGCAGGATGCTGGCCCTGCCCGAATTGGGGGGCGGCTGATGGATCCGCGCCTGTCCCTGATTCTTGTGCTGCTGGCCTCGCCGTTGTTGGTGTTCGCCATCAACATCGCTGTACACCGGGTCTACCGCCGCCTGGGACGGCCGATCGTGCCACAGCGCACGGTGTTGTTTTGCGCCCTTTGGGCCAACGTCCCGGTGCTGGCGGCGGCTTGGCTCCTGGCCGTCTGCCGCATGGAAGGCGGCATGGAGCAGGCCCTTGGCATGGCCTTCGCCCTGTGCCTGCACAATGTCCTGGGCTGCTTCTATTACCAATGCTTTGCCTTGAGCGAGAACTCCCTGCACATCCACGCCCTTGTCAAGGTGCATCTGGGGGCTGGAGCGGAAATGGACGCCGAGGCCGACGCCGAGCGCCGGGCCATGGACGCCCATGCCGAAACCGGCGAGGCCATGGCCGTGCGCCTGGTGCGGCTGGTCGAGTTGGGGCAGATTCGTGAAGAAAACGGCCGATATTATGCCACTGGCGGGGTTTTTCTGGTGGTGGCGCGGCTGTTTGATTTTTGGCGTGCGCTGCTTGGCTGCGGCGATCCGCTCTCGCGCCGACGCCGCGGCTAGCCGCTTCTACATCTGCTCGCGCCGCAGCAGCCGGCCGATGCTGAACTGCAGGCTGTGCGCGCTCAGCATCCCCAGGCCAATGTTCGCCGCAGTGACCAGTGCGTGGGCGAGGATGCCCACTGCAAGGGCCTGCTCCGCCCCGATGCCGAACATGGACAGGACCAGCACCGTGGCCCCGTGCACAGTGCCCACGCCTGAAGGGGTGGACACGAGCATAATGCCGACGATGGTCAGGAAGGTGACGAAGATTGCGGCCGTGGGAGACGGGTCCGGGATCACCGAGAGCATGCCGAAGTAGTTCAAGGCCACGATGAAGCCCCAGCAGCACAGCGCCAGCAGAAAGACCGGGAGCGAAGTGCGCAGCCGGAACAGCGACCTCAGCCCGCCGATGCCCGCGCGCAGCCGCGCCAGGGTGGATTCCGTGCCCAGGGGGAGGCGGTCCAGGATCTTGCGCGCAAGCGACATGAGGGGCTCCTCAAAGAGCACCGCCACAAGCATAAGCAACACAATGCCGCCGAAGGCCGCCACGTAGTATACCCAGCTGTTCGCAAGACTTACGGCGGCGGCGCCGTGGGGCGAGAATCCCGGCAGCGCGGCCAGGAAGACGAGCAGGATGGCGATGAGTCCGATGAGCCGGTCGACAAAGAGCCAGGACAGGACTTCCGCCCCGCCGCCCGGAACCTGGCGGGACAAAAGCAGGGTCATGGCCAGTTCGCCGGCGCGGAAGGGCAGCAGGCTGTTGACCATGTTGCAAACATTGTTGGCGTGGTAGAGCGCGCGCAGGGGAACGGCGCGGTCCATGAGCACATACAGCCGCAAGACGTGCGCCAAAATGTTTGCCAGGTGGCAGGCCAGCAGGGCTACCAGGGGCCAGGGCCGCGCCGCGAGCAGCAGTTCACCCAGGCGGCGCAGGTCAATGACCGCGCAGGCTGCGGCGATCAGCCCGGCAAGCAGCAGGGCCGGGGGGATGTAGCGGCGGACAAGGCCCCTGACGTCAGCCGTTTGCGCGGCTTTAGCCAAGTGACCGTGCCCGCTGCACGGCGTCGATCCAGTGGTGCAGGATGGCGGCGTGGCTGGTTTCCGCGTGGCTGTAAGACTGCGCGGGCACATAGATGTTCAGGTCGCCCAGGCTCCGTAGCGTGTTCTCCGGGCTCATGGCCGAGAGCGTGACCACGGTGCCCCGCAGTTCCCTGGCGCGCTTGGCCGCCTTGACAACATTCGGAGAATTTCCCGAACTGCTTACGAGCACGACCATGTCGCCCTGGCGCATCTGCCAGGAAAGGGGCTCGGAAAAGACGTCTTCGTAGGACAGATCGTTGCCGACGCAGGTGATGAGCGCGGCATCGGTGAACACCATGGAGCGGATCCGGACGTTTTTTGCGATGTCCGCGGAAAAATGACTGGCCATGGAAGCACTTGCCCCATTCCCAGCGAAAAACACACAACCGCCGCCATGCGCCAGGTCCACGGTGCGCTCCACCCAGGCGTCCAACCCTGCGGAGCCAAGCTCTTGGCCGTTTGCATCGCGCAGCGATAGCGCGCGCATCACGGCCGAGAGATCACAAACGTATTGTTCCCAGCTGACTGTGTGCATTCGACCTGCATCCATGCGTTGATGGTGGTTGCCTGCGGCTTTGCCGCAATACGAGTGTGCGACGACTACTCGATTTCGTGCCGTGTTGCAACCTGGTGCCCGCGCGCGGGTTCCGCCCCCGCCGTGACGCGCTGCGCCTTCCCACGCTTTCTGGTGTACTTTGGCCGACCCTTGGTTTATAGAATTTCGCTTGAGGCAAGCTGGGACCGGAGCCCGCTGCTTTGCCGGTTCTGGAGGATGAGGTGTCAACACCGTCGACGATGCGGCCCAGCGTGAATCCTAACGCCCTCGGACTGGTCATCGCCCTCGCGGCGACATGCCTCGCCGCGCTGGCCTTGCTCCTGCCCGCCGCACATGGGTCGCAGGGTCCCTGCGGCTACCTTATCTCCTATTCCACAGCGGACACCAGTTCCCAGCGGCTCGCGCACAAGCTGCTGCTTTGTCTTCTCGCCGCGCTGGGGCTGCTGAGCCCCTGGCTGGCTGGGGCGTTGGGCGGTTTGCTCGGCCCGGCGAAGACCGCCGCGGTGAACCGCTTCGCGGCTCGTCTTCGGAGAATTCCGGCCCTGTTCGCTCTGCCGGTGTTGCTGCTGGCGCTTTGGGTCTATAAGGGCGTGGACAAGGACCAGAACCTGCTGGGGCTGGCCGTGTTTGGGGGATTGTACTTCTTTGGCGGTCGCTTGGCCGCCAACCGGACTGCACGCTGTCTGTGCGGGGCGGGCCTCGTCATCTACGCGCTTTTTCTGCTGTTGCCGGGGTTTTGGGGAACGTACACCTTTGGCGCGGCTCTCGAGCCTGCGCTCATGCATTATTTCGGCCAACTTGGCCTGGCCCCTCTGCTGGCCGCTGGCGGCGATGTCCTCGCCAACAAGCAGGCGTTCTACGGGCTGCTGCCCCAAACGCTGCTGGCCACCGCGCAGCGCATGGGCGCGCACATGGATATGGGGGGCTATGTCCTGTTCGTCCAGGCCTCCCAGGTGGTTTTTACCCTGCTTGGAGTGCTGGGCTATCGTCTACTGGCCCCCTCGCGTCCCCTGGCCAGTCTGTTTTGCGTGGGGCTTTGGTTGCCCTGGATCAGCACCTCGGGGGTCGCCATCCTCGGCCCCACCGCTTCCGGGCTGCGCTTCATGAATTTCCCCGTGGCCATCCTGGTGTTGCTCTGCGCCGGACGTTTGCCTGACCGCATCAGAAGTCTGGTGTTCGGGCTGACCGCCGGTTTTGCGCTTCTGCACAACCTGGAAACGGGCATCTGCGTCTTCCTGAGCTTTGCCGTGTACAACGTGATTTCACGGCCTCCGAGCCGTTTTTTGGCAATGCTGCGGGACGAACTGTTGCTTCTGGCCGGATGTCTTATGTCTTTTGCGGCTTTTCTTCTCCTGTTTCACCTGGGGCTGGACCGCTGGCCCACGGCAAGCTCGGCGGACCTGTTTCAGTTCATCCGCCTCTTCTCGTCGGGCTTCGCCGGGCTGCCTCTGTATTTTGACCCGCTCGCCCTGCTGGTTCTGCTGTACCCCGCCTGCCTGATTGCGCGGCTGACCCGCGTCTGGCTCGGAGCGGGGCTCTCGGAACGGATGCGGTTCAAGTTCTGTGTCTCGTTTCTCATCCTGCTTTGGCTGGCCTACTACTTCAACAGGGTGCACCGCCAGAATCTGTGGTCCCATACATTCCTGCTGACGTACCTGCTGCTTGACCTGCTGCCGAACCCGACGAACATCCTGGCTCGGCTGCAAAGCGGCCTGCGCCGGAAACGCGCCGAGGTCCCGGCCATGGCCCTGGTGCTGGTGTTCATATTGGGGCCGACCTTCATGAACAACGGCCTGTCCGAGGTCAAGGTCGTGTGGCGCGCGCTGGCGCAGCGCATTGCTTTGGAACGCAATCCTTCGGGGCAGGAGCGGTTGTCCGGCCTTTGGCTTGACGCGCAGGAGGCCCGGGACATTCGGGAGAGAAGTCTGGTCGTCCGCCGCTTGGCTGCAGAAAAGCGCCTCTTTTTCGTCGGCCCGAACATGTTCCTGCTGCAACTGGAGAGCGGGGTGTTTTTCCCTTTGCCCGCACAGGACCTGCTGACGGAAAGCCTCTCCCCGGAGGGCTTTGCGCGTAATGTCGCGGCCGTTAGGGCATATGCCCCGGATGTGGTGCTCCTCTCCGATGGAGGCGGGTCGCGACTCGTGTTTCTGGAGCGCAAGGCCTTCATCTCCAAGGTTCTCGCTTCGCTGGGGCAGGAGTATGGCACGGTGGGCAGCGAGGGGGGCTGGCTGGTGCTGGAGCGCGTCCGGCCTGCCGCGGCACAGTGACCCGGGGCCGGACGTCCACGCGGAGGCGTGTTTGACCGTTGTCCGGAACTCCATTATATTTTTCACGTTCGGCCTTTGAGCCGGAAGGGTCGGAAGCTTACGGCCTTCGACAGTACAACCCTGAAATCATGGAGTCCTCATGGAAACGGTTCTGGTCATCGGGAGCAATTCTTTTTCCGGCAGCGACTTCATCGACTTGCTGCTCTCCGAGCGCGAGTACAAGGTCTTGGGCGCCAGCCGTTCCCCGGAGAAGGACGACCTTTTTCTGTCCTACAAGGGCAATCCCAACCGCGCCCGGTTCAGTTTTCATCAGGTGGACCTGAATCACGACTTGGCGGCGCTGTTGTCCCTTATTGAGGCGGAGCGGCCAGCATACATCGTCAATTTTGCTGCCCAGAGCGAAGTCGCCCCCAGTTGGGAGAATCCTGGACAGTGGTTCCAGACCAACGCCGTGGCTTTGGCGAACCTCGCCATCCGCCTGAAGGACATGCCGTTCATCAAGCGTTATGTGCACATATCCTCGCCCGAGGTCTACGGCCCCTGCGAAGGAGTGGTGAAGGAGGACGCCCGGTACAATCCCAGCACGCCCTATGCGGCGTCCAAGGCCGCAAGCGACTTGATGCTGCTGACGTTGTACAAGAATTTCAATTTCCCGGTCTCCACCGTTCGCGCCACGAACGTATACGGCGCACACCAGCAGCTGTTCAAGATCATCCCGCGCACGGTGATCTACCTGAAGAGCGGCCGCACCATCGAACTGCACGGAGGAGGAAAGGCCGTCAAGTCCTACGTGCATATCCGCGACGTGTCCCAGGGCGAATTGCAGGTCATGGAGCGGGGCAACAACGGCGATATCTACCACTTTTCCCCCGATGGCGGCGTGGCCGTTCGCGACGTTGTGGCGACCATCTGCCAGCGCATGGGGAAGGACTTCGACTCCAGCGTGAAGACCGTAACCGAGCGGCTTGGACAGGATAAGGCCTATATCATCGACTCCACCAAGGCGCGCACTGAACTGGGCTGGGCCCCCCGTGTCGGGCTGGACCAGGGCCTGGAAGGCGTGGTCCGGTGGGTGGACAGGTATTGGGAGGCCATCCAGAAGCAGCCGTTGGGCTACGTTCACAAGCCATAGACAAAACACTGCTTTTTTCTCTCTTGCGAATTGCCCGGACCGGACAGGGGCACGGGAGGGCTGGCGGTCGTGTGACCTTTGGCTGGACAGGTCAGGCGTCCGTCTGGGTCCGTCTGGGGCCACTTGCCCGACCGGGCGGGCTCGCGTAAGCTTCCGCCCATGCGAATCCTGTATTTGGGCGACATCGTGGGCCGACCGGGCCGCACGGCGGTCAAACGCCATTTGGCGGCCATCCGCGCGGAGTTGGGCGTGGACCTTGTGTTCGCCAACGGCGAAAACGCCTCCGGCGGGCTCGGACTCTCGGCGGAGGGCGCAAAGGAACTGTTCAGCGCGGGCATTGATGCCCTGAGCAGCGGCAACCACATCTGGAAGTTCAAGGACATGCCCTCGTTCATGGACCGCGAGCCCAGGCTTGTGCGGCCCGCCAACTATCCGCCCGGGCTGCCCGGCAGGGGCTGGACCGTGTTGGAGAATCCGGGGCTGTCGCCCGTGGCGCTCATCAACCTTATGGGCCGAACATACATGGCCCCCCTGGACTGCCCGTTCCGCATGGCCGACGCCATTTTGGCGGAGCTCGACGCCACGCGACCGGATGTGCGCATCCGGCTGGTGGATTTCCATGCCGAGGCCACAAGCGAGAAGGCGGGCCTGGGCTGGCATTTGGACGGGAGGGTCAGCGCGGTGCTGGGCACGCACACCCACGTGCAGACGGCGGACGCGCGGCTGCTTGGGCGGGGCACGGCCTTCATCACCGACCTGGGCATGAGCGGACCGGTGGATTCCTGCCTGGGCATGAGCGTTGCGCCCATTCTGCGGAAGTTCTTGACTGCCGCGCCGGAACGGTTTGAAGTGGCCAGCGGCCCTGTCGCCTTGTGCGGGGCTGTCCTTGATATCGACGACGAAAGCGGTCAGGCGCGGAACATCGCGGCCTGGCGTTTTGACGCAGACTAAACGTGGAGCGAGCATGAACATTTTCGATGAGCTTTCCTGGCGCGGGCTGGTGCACCAGGTGTCGGACGCCGATGGCGTGCGCAAATACCTCGATGCCCCGGGGCAGACCATGTACTGCGGCTTCGACCCCACGGCCGAAAGCCTGCACATCGGCAATCTGGTGCCGCTTCTTTCCCTGGTGCGGATGCTGCGCGCCGGGCACAAACCGTTGTTCCTGCTGGGCGGCGCCACGGGCCTCATCGGCGACCCATCCGGCAAGGACAAGGAACGCGAGCTTTCCGACACCGCCGCCGTGCACGCCCGCGTGGCCCGCATCAAGGCCCAGATTGAGGCCTTTGTGGAGCGCAACACCGGCGTTCTGCCCACCGTGGTGAACAACTACGACTGGGTCAAAGACATGAGCGCCATCGAGCTGCTGCGCGATGTGGGCAAGTACTTCACCGTCAATTGGATGCTGGCCAAGGAATCCGTGCGCGGCCGCATCGAGCGCGACGAGGTGGGCATTTCCTACACCGAGTTCAGCTACATGATCCTGCAGGGCTACGACTACTATCACCTCTGCAAGGAATACGGCTGTCGGCTGCAGATCGGCGGCGGCGACCAGTGGGGCAACATCACCACCGGCTGCGAGTTCATCCGCAAAAAAGGCGCAGGCGAGGCCTACGCCCTCACCTTCCCGCTCATCACCACGGCATCCGGCAAGAAGTTCGGCAAAAGCGAGAAGGGCGCCATCTTCATGAGCGCCAGCCATACCAGCCCCTACGCCTTCTACCAGTTCTGGATCAATACAGAGGACGCTGACGTTGCCCGTTTCCTCAAGTACTACACCTTCCTTTCCCAGGAGGAGGTCGCCGCACTGGCCGCGGAGGTGGAGCGCGCCCCCCAGGAGCGCGCCGCCCAGAAGGCCCTCGCCGCCGCCACCACCATCATGGTCCACGGCGAGGATGAGCTGAAAAAGGTCCTCGCCGCTACCGAGGCGCTCTTCGGCAAGGGCGACCTGCGCGCCATCGACCACGGCACACTGGCTGCTGCCCTGGAGTCCGCGCCTGCGCGCGACTACCAGTTCGACGCACTGCCCGACCTGCCGCAACTCCTGGTGGACCTCTCCCTAAGCCCGTCCAAGGGGCAGGCTCGCAAGGACATCCAGGCCGGAGCCATCTCCATCAACGGCCAAAAGGTCGCCGAGGCCCGGAACCTTACCGAGGACGACTTCCTGGGCGAGGTGAACGCCACCTTTGGCGCGTTCTCCGTGCTGCGCAAGGGGAAGAAGAATTATGGGCTGGTGCGGCTGGGATAGAAGACGAGCCGGGGGGAAACCTTTCTGAAGAAAGGTTCTCCCCCCGGACCCCCTTTCCAAAGACTTTTAAAGGGGATGTCCTGGCAGTCCCCGCTGCGGAGTGGAGGGAAGATGGAAGGGGACCTGCTCACGGCGCGATTCCTGCGGGCTGCTGCCCGCAGGAATCGCGCCGTGAGCAGGGGCTCCGGGGGGCGCGTAGCCCCCCGGCGGGGCTCAATGGATGTATTAAATTTATTTTCCGTCGCATAACCAAACACCAGACATGATTATGTTTGTCGTCTGCAGACTCCTTTTGGCACCCTGAAAATTTTCCTGGCTGCCTGCCTCGTGGGGCGCTATAATGGGTACATGAAGAAACCCACCGCACCCGCTCCAGCCCCTCGCTCCATGGACAAGGCGTACGCGTACATCCGCCTCTCCTCCCAAGCGCAAGCCGCCGGCGATGGCGAGCGCCGCCAGCGTGAATCTGCGCAGCAGTTCGCTGGTCGGCACGGGTACACGATTGTCGAGTACCTCCAAGATATCGGCAAGTCTGCGTTTCGAAGCTCAAATGCCTTACACGGCGAATTGGCCGAGTTCCTTAAGATCGCACAAAAAGGGACCCTCGAAAAGGGAACGCTCCTGATTGTCGAGTCAGTGGATCGCCTGTCGCGAGACGAGCTACAACCCTCCATACGGCTTTTGCTCAATATATTTGATTATGGTCTATTGCTCGGCATCATCTCCGAGGACAAGATTTTCAGCGAAATCAACTTCGATGATTTCCTACAGCTGCTCAATGACATGTCGCGCTCAAACAAAGAAAGTGTCATGAAGTCCGTACGCTCTCTCGCGAACTGGGAGACAAAGCGCGAAAAAGCAAAGAAGGGGATCCCCGTCACCCGTCAGTGTCCGCATTGGATGAAGGTCAAGAGCGGCAAGTTCAAGCTGATTCCAGAACGGGTCGAAATCGTGAAGCAGATTTTTGGCTGGTACCTGGAGGGCAAAGGACAGGGCAAAATCGCCGACCTGTTGACGGAGCAGGGCGTGACGCCGTGGAACAGACGCAAGCCGGTATGGCACCAGAGCTACATCTTCAAGCTCCTTCATAACCGCGCGGTCATCGGCCAGTACCAGCCCGAAGTGACCCTCGACAGCAAGAGAACCGCAGCCGAAATAGTCGAAAACTACTACCCGGCTATCATCGACCGAGACACCTTCGAGTTGATCCAGGATAAGACCCGGCTTCGTCGCGAGAACCACGCCGGTAGGAAAGGCAAGAAGTACGCGAACCTTTTCCAAGGCATGACCCGCTGCGCCGTGTGCGGCGCGCGGATGCGCTACCTCAACCATACCAAAGACGTCACGCGGAAGACCGGACTGCGGCCCTGGGCGCTCTACCTCGCCTGCTCCGACTCGCTCAAGAAGAACGGGTGCAAGAACAAGCAGTACTACAGCTACTTGCATATGGAAAACTTCATCCTGTCCGGCATCATGTCGGACATCGACATCATCGAGGCCGCTGGCGTGCACGTCGAGCGTCAGAAGCAGCACCTTGAGCGGGTGAAAGAGTTGGACGCCCAACTCACCCGGGTGAATGCCAATATCTCACGCTTTGTTGAAGCCCTAGAGCAAGATGATCTTGAAGGCATGCCGGCAATACTGAACGCTTTGGCGAGAAACCGCGGGAAGCAGAGGGAGCTTGAAGAACAGCTTGCAACGGCGCGGGCGGCAGCAGCCGAGGCCCGCGGTGCCGCGCAGTCCGCGGATCTGTTCCGCCTCGTGGAAGAAGCCTATGGTGAGGAAATGCCCGAGGGCATCGACATGTCCGACGCAGCCGTTTACTCACGCCGCGTCAGCATCGCCGACCAGATGCGCGCAGTCATTGAAGACGTGGCGTTCCATGAAGACCACCTCATCCGCATCAAGACGCGCGCAGGCACACTTTACGAACTGGTGAACCGGGAATGGACGCGCATCGAGAAGAGCAAGCGCATCGGCGCCAAGGGCACGCTGGTTGCCCGCAGCTATGCCGGTCGTGCGGTCATGCAGCTCGGCACGGAAGATGACGAAAATGCGGAGTAGCCGACATCCTCCTTTCCTTCTCCGTTTCCTTGTCCTTTCCTTCATTTCCTTGCAGTGACCGCATGACATCAAACGCAAGCCGCCGGGCATCAAGCCCGGCGGCGACACTTCGCAGCGCCTCGTTCGAGGCGCCACATTTTATCGCACCCGCGACGGCACAGAGTCTTCGCCGCCCTTGATCACGAACAGATGCCGCAGCCCCGGATCATCGTTCGAAACGAGAACGCCGGAGCGATTGCGGCCATTGCGCCAGCGAGGCCAGCCACTGGCGTGCCAGAGGGAACACTCGTGCCACCAATCACCAAGGTCTTCGACCGGCTTCGACAGCGCGGCTTCGCGGAGGAGTTCGTCAGTAAGCGGCACTTGCGGACGCGGCTTGAACTGCGCAGCCATGAGTTCCGCCGAGCGGCGGTTCGTGTCTGTTGGCGCTTCGGGCTCCCATGCTTCGCCCCATGCCGTTCTGTTGCGGACGATGATCTTGGCGGCCAACTCGAGCGGATACTTCGCGGCGAAGAGCACGCCAGGACGGCGCGCGAACGACAGCACGAGCGACCCGGCCGGCCTCGCAAAGCCGCCATTCGGCCAAAGATGTCCGATCTGCCGAAACGGCGGCATGACGGAGTCCGCCGCCGAGATGAGCATGCCGCACACCGGCCGCAACATCGCAGTGATGTCGCCGCAGGACGACGGCCATGCGCCGATGAGATCAATCGCCTCCCTGGAGCCGAGCGAGACGAAGGTGTACGGCGAGCCGGTGGCGTCTAGAGAGAATGAGGCTGGCGGCATGGCTTCGAGTTCACGCCAGATACGCCCAGCCCCACCAAGCGCTTCCGCGTAGATGACGAGTCGGCGCTGCACAGAGAGCACATCGCGGACGGCCGTGCGTTGGACGTGGCCTTCTGGATCGAGGCAGCCAAGTAACTGGATGCCGTCCTCGGCCTGGCCGAGAAGGAGCTGCCGGGTGATGATGGAGCGGCATGGCTTGCCTGTCCGCCGAGACAGGCAAGGCAACAAGATGGCTTGCGCGAGTGTGGTGAGCGTGAGTTTCTGGCTCATGATCCCTCCGGGTTGGAGTTGAAAGGGATCATGATCTCCCAGAAAATATCCTGGTAGTCCAGCCCAGTACATTCAATATTCGAGATCTTCGAGTCGTTGAATTCCTTGACCGTTTTCCTACCGGCCCATGGCGAGATGAAGAAATTTTGCAGAGGCTGCCGCGCTGCCCGTCAGCCTAGCCGGAGAGAGCCGCTCCATGTGCTTCCCCATTCCTTGTTTCCTTGTTTCCTTGTTTCCTTGTTTCCTTCGACTAGACCATCGCTACCGGCAGATTAGCACGAGCACGGCGCGCAGCAAGGCAACCCCTTTCGGGGGCGGCTACGCCGCGCCTTGCCGCCCGCCGCTTGCTCGTGCAACGCGTCGCTATGGGGCGACGGTCGAAGATGTCTCGCCGCAGGCGGGGGGCTCGGGTCATAGATGTTGTAGGGGGGGCGTACCAGTCCACTTTGAAAGGGTGAGGTCATCTTCCACAAGGCTTGTGGGCGCTGAAAGGCAGCGGAGTACCTAGGCGCTTGCGCCCAGTTCTGGGCGGCTAACCATCTCGTATACAATTTTCATTAACCAGCTGAAGTAGATCACTTTTCCCTGGGCTCTTCTCTCGGTTTGTGCTATAGATTGATTCCCAAAACGCACAAAACCAACGGAGAAACCATGGACGGAATTCTCGTCTGCATCGCCCTCGTCATCGCCATCGTCTCCCTCCGCCGTCATGGGCATCAGGAGGAGCCTAGTGCCTGCGTGGCGGTTCACAAGGTCTCTGACACCGATGGGGCTTCCGGCGCCAGCAACAGTTCGTTGTTCGACGACGAGTGGCCGGCCAGCAGCATGCAAAGTTCAAGCTTCGACACCGACTGGTGGACGAACCCGGCTTACGCTTTCATGGCAGGGAACATCTACCACAACACATTCATGGACCCGACGTACACGGATTGGAGCAGCACCAGCAGCTCCGACGATAGCTGCTCAAGCTCGTTCGGCGACAGCTTGTCCAACTCCGACGACTGGTCGAGCAGCACGGCAAGTTTCGACGACTCGCTCTCGTCGAGCAGCTGCGACGACAGCTGGTCCAGCGGCAGCTTCAGCGACTCCTTCTCGTCCAGCAGCTTCAACGACTAACCTTCGGATGCGAAACCGCACGGCCTGAAAAGGAGGAGGCGAAAGCCTCCTCTCCTTTTGCTACTGCCAGATGCTCATGTTGCCCGGTTCAGGCAAGCGAGCCATACCTCCGACCTTGGCGAGAGCTCGACTGATGGACATTTCGCCGATTCTGGGCCAAGACTGGACAAGCCTGGATGGCTCAGGGGATGGAGTCCCCCGTGAACCGCGACAACCGCTGACGACTCCTGCCGCCGACCTCGGCGGTGGGGGCATGCATGACCCACGCCGGATCGGACGTGGGTTTTTCTTTGCGCAGCGGAGGGCGGCAGCATGCAACGGGATCATGACGGACAATTTCGCGCAGCGAGTCAGGGACGCCACCTGGGCGGAACATTCCAGCAAGACACGCCCGGCGTGCGCCTCGACCCGGGGCAGGAGGCGGCCCTGCGGGACATGCTCGCTGGCCGCAATGTCCACCTCTCCGGTGATCCAGGCACGGGCAAGAGCACGCTGGTCAGGGAGTTCATGGCCAGGAAGGGCGGCGGCGCGCTCGCGGTCCTCGCGCCCACGGGGGTGGCGGCCATCAATGTGGGCGGTTCGACCATCCACCGTTTCTTCGGGTTTGGCGTCGGCCTGCTTGAGCCGGACGACCCGGGGTCGGCCGACCCCGTACGCGGCGAGGACGGCCTGAACCGCCGGGAACTGGCCGTCCGCCACGCCGACGTCCTGGTCATCGACGAGGTCTCGATGCTCCGCTCCGATCTCCTGGCCTGCGTGGACGCCCGCTGCCGGCGCCTCGCCGCCACGGAGCAGGACCGTGACAGGCCTTTCGGCGGCAAGCAGCTCATCCTCGTGGGCGATTTCGCCCAGCTCCCGCCGGTCGTCCGCGCCGAGGAGCGGGACTACCTGCAAACCCGCTTCGGCGGCGCGTTCGTCTTCAACGCCGAGGCCTGGCGGGCGGGCGGCTTCCACAACCACCAGCTCACCGCTCCGCACCGCCACGCGGGCGACGGCGCCTTGCAGAAGATCCTGCGCCACGTCCGCGCCGGGGACCTCGCCGCCCTCGCGCCGGTCAACGCGCGCCTTGGCCTTCGGCCGCCGGAGCACGTGGTCTTCCTCTGCGCCACCAACAGGGCAGCGGACGACACCAACGCCATGAACCTGGCCAAACTGCCGACCCACGAAGGGGTGTTCCTGGCGGAAATCGCCGGCCGCATCAGGGAGGGCGACTATCCTGCGCCCGAGGAACTCCGTCTGAAGCCTGGCGCGCGGGTCGTTTGCTTGGTCAACGAATACGCCGACGGACGATCGGTCTTCGTGAACGGCGACACGGGCAGCGTGACCGACATCGAGGACGCGGACGGCCCTTCGGGCTGCATCCGCGTTCGGCTCGACAGGGATGGCGGCGCGGTGGAGGTGAAGCGGCACGCCTGGTCCATGAAGGAGTACAGGTACGACGCGTCGCAGCGGCGCATGGTGGCCGAGGTCGTGGGGACCTACGTCCAGTTCCCGCTCCGGCTCGCCTGGGCGCTCACCGTCCACCGCAGCCAGGGCATGACCTTGCCGTGCGTCTGCCTGAACCTGGGCGGCCGCTGCTTCGCCCACGGCCAGTTCTACGTGGCCCTGAGCCGCGCCAGGAGCCTTGCCGACATCTACCTGACAGCGCCCATCCGACCGCAGGACCTGATCATCGACCCGGAAGTGCTCCGGTTCATGGCCGGATAGCCGCGCCCCTCTATCGCGGGAAATTGCCCACAACGAGACCACCGAAATATGAGAGAAATCCCCGCTGCTCACATGCGTCACAAATTTGTGTTGACATTATTCAAGATAAAATTGTAGCAATTGCTACATCATTTTGCGAAAAGCAAAAGGGAGGTAGCATGGAACAGTTTCTCACAATCGGCATGGTCGTTTCGGGCCTGTTCTTCGGCTGGACGATCGGGTCGCACTACACCGGGGCGACCATGGGCATGGCGTATGGAGCCGGCATAATCAAGAAGCCGCTGCACGCCTGTCTGCTCATCGCGTTCTTTGTGATCCTGGGGGCGACCTTCGAAAGCCACAACGTGGTCACGACCGTGGGCACTGGCATCATCCGGGGCGAGGACATGACCCCGCTGGGGGCCATGGTGATGATGTTCACGGCCGCGCTGGTCACGGCCGCGAACACTTGGTTCAAGTGGCCGGTGTCCACCTCGCAGCTGGCCTGTTTCTCCGTGGTGGGCGCGGCCCTGGCCATGGGTGCGCCGGTGTTCTGGGAGTCGACCATCGTCTTCCTCTTCGCCACCTGGATCGGCACGCCCATCCTGGCGGCCGCCCTGGGCTGGCTCCTGACCAAGCTCACCGATTCGGTGATGGCGGGACGCTCGGCCGCCGCCGTCAAGGCGCTGGAATGGGGCCTCTTGGCCGCCTGCTGCTACGCGGCCTACACCCTGGGCGCCAACAACACTGGCAACGCGGTGGGCGTGTTCTTCGGCCTCAAGCTCATGACTCCCATGAAGGCCGGGTTCGTCGGCGGCATCATCATGGCCATCGGCGCGCTCACCTGGGGCAAGCCCATCCTGGAGAAGGTGGGCAAGGGCATCGTGCAGTTGGACCTGAACATGGGCGTGGGGGCCAAACTGGGCCAGAGCCTCACCGCGCACCTGGCTGCCTCGCTGGGCTACCCCACGTCCATGAACCAGGCGCTCATCGGCGGGGTGTTCGGCGCGGGCACGGCGCGCGGCATGCAGACGCTCAACCGCAAGGCGCTGGAGGAGATCGTCTTCTCCTGGTTCTTCACGCCGGCCCTGGCCGGGCTCATCTCGTTCCTGCTCTACCATCTGCTGTCCATGCTGCTGCACGTCCATTGACCAAGCGAAACAACGCAAGGAGGTCGTTATGAAGATTCTCATGGCGCTCGACCCGTTCGGCGATTCCAAAAAGGTTCTCGACGAGGCGGTGAGGCAGGCCAAAAGCCTGAATGCGATGCTGACCATCCTGGCGGTGGCGGAGACGTTCCGGGACACCGAACACGACTACGCCGGCCTGAGCGGGGCGAACGAGGCGCTGTTCACGCAGGTCAGACGAAAGGCCGACGCGGTGAAGCTCGAAGCCATCAAACATGGCGTGCCCCCGACCGTCATCGTGGAGGCGGGCCCCTCCCCGGCGCAGAACATCCTGGACTGGGCCGAGGAGGAGGACGCGGACCTCATCGTCATGGGGCACCGCGAGAAGAAAGGGCTCGACCGGTTCCTGCTGGGCAGCGTGACGGCCAAGGTCATCGCCCATGCGCAGTGTTCCGTGTTCGTGGTCCGTTGAAGCACGCAAGGCGGGAACGCCAGAACGCCGTCCGCAGGCTCCATCCGGCGTCCCCGCCCGTGTTTCGCCCCGACGGCCGGGGGAAAATCGGGCAGAACCGCAGCACCATGAAAGGACACAATGGAATCAATGACCGCAGCAACGATCCTCGCAGCCTTCACCAGGCGGCAGCGCCGATATGTGGTCCTGCCGGACCTTGGCGGCGTGGATTGGGAGAGGCTCGACTACCTCGGCTGGGCGCACGCCTCCGGGCACATGGCCTACGTCGTGTACAACCACGAGCGACCCGCCGTGGGACTGGTGCTGCGCCGGACGAAGCTGACCGGGGCGCAGCGCCCCAAGCTGTGCTCCTGGTGCCTGACAACGCACCAGGGCTGCGGGGTCAACCTGTTCACCGCGCAGATAGGGGACAACGCGGCAAGGGTTCATGGCGACTATGTGTGCAACGACTTGAGGTGCAGCGCATACGTGCGCGGGCTGTTGCGCACGGGCGTCGGGCAGATGCGCGAAACCATCACTGTGGGCGAGCGCGTCGCCCGCCTGCGAACCAATGTGGAGCGTTTCATCCGATCCGTGTATGGCGAGGGGGCGCAAGTGTAGCCGTTGCTGCTCGCCGGGCTTTGCCGAAGCGGCGGAGGAATCGCGCGGAACATGGCGGCCAAGGGTGGACTTTCAGCGCGGTTGGAGGCATAATTCATTCATGCAGACGAGTTCGCCGGACGATGAACATACAGGCCGACTATGAAGTGGATATTCCTCTCCTACAGTATGCCGACCAAGCCCTCGAAGTACCGGGTGCAGGCGTGGCGGCAGCTCAAGCGCCTGGGGGCGGTGAACTTCCAGAACGTTTGGGCCATCCCCCATGCCGCAGACAAGCTCAAGGACTTGGAGCGGCTGGCCGAGGACATCCGCACCTGGAAGGGAGAGGCGTTCCTGACCGTCGGCAAGCCGCTGACCGAGGACGACGAAAAACGGCTGCTGGCCGCGGCGTCTGCGGCGAGCGACGAGGAGTACGGCGAACTGCTCCACGTGGCGGAGGACTTCCTCAAGGAAATCGAGATGGAAATTGAGAGGAAGAACTTCATCTTCGCCGAGGTGGAGGAAAACGAAGAAGAACTCGCCAAGATCAAAAAATGGCTCACGAAGGTTGAGAAGCGCAGCGTCTGCGATGCCCCGTTGCGCAAGGTGACCATGGAGAAGATCCGCCTGTGCGACAAGGCGCTTGAGGACTTCTCCCAGATGGTCTTCGACCACCTCCACGCCAAGGGCAGCGCATAGGGGATCGCCGGACTCCGGCACTACGGAGAGAAGAGCGCAAGACGATCCCGACCCATGACCAGAGGGGATGGAGTTCCCCTTGAACCGCGACAGACGCTGATGACTCCTGCTGCCCGATACTGGCGGTAGGATCATTTTGTGAAACCCACGCCAGACGAGCGTGGGTTTTTTGTTGTGCAACACTCCGAGGAGTCGACATATGCCCCACAAGCTTCCCAAACCAGTCCGCAACCTGGGCTGGATCAGCTTCTTCACCGACTTCGCGTCGGAAATGGTCTATCCCGTTGTGCCTCTGTTTCTTGCGACGGCTCTGGGCGCGCCCGTTGCGGTCCTTGGCCTCATCGAGGGCATGGCCGAGGCCATCGTCAGCGTCATGAAGGGCCTCTCCGGCTGGCACAGCGACAAGGTCGGCAAGCGAGTCCCTTACGTCCGCCTGGGTTACGGAATGGCTGCCCTGTCCAAGCCCCTCCTGGCCCTGGCCTATGCGTGGCCCGTGGTGTTCTTGGCCCGCGCCGTGGACCGCCTGGGCAAGGGCCTGCGCACCACGGCCCGGGACGCCATGATCGCGGACGCCGTGGATTGCTCGATCGCGGGCCGGGCCTTCGGCTTCCATCGCATGATGGACACCGGCGGAGCCATCGTCGGCGTGCTGTTCGCCCTGCTGCTGCTCAAGTTCCTGCCGGGCAAGTACCGGCTCATTTTCCTGATTGCCGGCGTGCCGGGGCTGGCTGCGGTGTGGCTTACCTTCCGGCTGCGGGAGCTACAAAAGGCCGGTGAACATCGTATGGTCTGCCCCGCGCCGGCGCATGCGCCGCAACCCCGCGAGGAAGCTGCTGTCCAGGCCGGACCTCTGGGCTTCTCCCCTGCCTATTGGTGCACCCTGGGCCTGCTGATGCTCTTCGCCTTCGCCAACTCCAGCGACGCGCTGCTCTTGCTGCGGGCCAAGAACCTGGGCTGGGACGACACCCAGGTGATCCTGGGCTATCTGCTGTTCAACCTGACCTACGCAGCATCCGCCTATCCCCTGGGGGTCCTGAGCGACCGCATCGGACGCTGGCGCATGATCATCACCGGTTGGACGCTGTATTCCGCTGTGTACTTCGGCTTTTCAGCGCTGGACGCGCAGGCGGCTTGGTGGCTGTTCCCGCTCTATGGCCTGACCATGGGCCTCACCGAGGGCGTGGGCAAAGCGCTCATCAGCGGCCATGTGCCGGTGCTGCGCAAAGGGACGGCGCTCGGGGTGTTCTACATGGGCCTCGGCTTCACGGCCCTGGTGAGCAGCGTGGTGGCTGGCCTGCTGTGGGACCGTGTCGGCCCGTCCGCGCCGTTCCGCCTGGGCGGCGCCGTGGCCCTGGCCGCCGCGGTGATGGGACTGTTCCTTGCCCCACGCTTGGGCAAGGCGGCGGCAGCCGAGGGAGGCAAGTAGCAATGCGATCCGAAGTAAAATCAGCGCATGGCGCGCCAACTCCCGGCACGGCCAAGGCGCAGGCCGTCCACTTCGTTCTCGCCATCGGCATCGTCAGCCTGTTCGCGGACATGACGCACGAGGGCGCGCGGAGCATCGTCGGCCCCTTCCTCGCGGTCCTGGGCGCCAGCGCCACGGTCGTCGGCGTAGTCAGCGGGCTCGGTGAGCTCCTGGGCTACGCCGTGCGCTTCTTCTCCGGCCGGCTGGCCGACAGGACCGGGCAATACTGGACCCTGGCCATCGTCGGCTACTTCGTGAATCTTCTGGCCGTCCCGTTGCTGGCCCTGGCCGGGAACTGGGAATATGCGGCAGCGCTCCTGTTCATTGAGCGTACGGGCAGGGCCCTGCGCCAGCCCCCTCGCGACGTCATGCTCTCGTTCGCAGGCAGGCGCATGGGCGTGGGCTGGGCCTTCGCGATGCATGAGGTCATGGACCAGACCGGCGCCACCATCGGCCCCCTGCTCATGGCCACGGTGATGTACTGGCGCAGCGACTATCCGCTGAGCTTCGGGCTGCTGCTCATCCCGGCGATCCTGTCCCTGACCGCGCTGCTGTTCGCCCGACAGGCGTTTCCCCGGCCCAGGGAGCTTGAGACCATCACTCCCGAACTCGACACGCGCGGAATGCCGCGGGCGTTCTGGCTCTTCCTGGCGGCGACGGGCTGCGTGGCCGCCGGGTTCGCTGACTATCCCCTGATCGCCTTCCATTTCCAGAAGACCGCGAGCATCCGGCCGGAACTCATTCCCGTCCTCTACGCCCTGGCCATGTGCGCGCACGCGCTGGGCGCCCTGCTCTGCGGCTGGCTGTACGCCCGCCTGGGTGTCAGAAGCGTCGTCGCCACGGCCCTGGTCGCCGTGCCCATGGCCCCGCTCGTCTTTCTGGGCGGCCCGGCAGCGGCCACAGTCGGCGCGGCCATCTGGGGCCTCGGCATGGGGGCACAGGAATCCCTGCTCAAGGCGGCTGTGGCGACCATGGCTCCGGTGCAACGGCGCGGCACGGCCTTCGGCGTCTACAACATGAGCTTCGGCATCGCCTGGTTCGCGGGCAGCGCGCTCATGGGCGTGCTGTACGACGCCTCCATCCCGTGGCTGGTGGCGTTCTCCGTCGCCGCGCAGGCGCTGGCGGTCCCTCTGCTGGCGCGCGCAAGCGCACGGATCGGGACATGACGGGAGGCCACAAAAGGTTCAGGACCGGCAACCACTGACGGAGACGACGCATGGAGACGCCTGAGAAAATGGTGCTTCTGGAATTCCCCCTGTCCCGGGATCCCGAGCAGGACGAAAGCCCCCTGCGCACGGCGCGGCTCCTGCCGGGCTTCGACGCCCAGGCCGGTGAGTCCGGCCGTTGCCGGGTGCGCTGCGGCCTGGAGGAGGCCGCGGCTCTGCGCGACGTGGTCATCGATCTCTGGGAGCAGATTCACGCGCGGCCAGGGGCGAAGCTGCTGCTGGACTCCCGGCCCATGGCCCCGGACGATCTGCGGCAGGCGCTGAAGATCCTGGACTGCGGCCGGGCCTACGACCAGGAGCGGCGCGGGGATGCCCACTGCGTCCCGCGCAGTGGTTGGGACTGGGGCTGCCTGTACCTCGCCGATGTCCCGCCGCAGGCCGGCGCGCAAGGCGTCGACCGCAAGGCGTTCAAGGAGGCGCTGGACCGTGAAGCCGAGACCCGCTGGCTCACCCTGTGCCCGCACTTCGACCATGCCCGCGTGGCGGGCAAGGTGGATGCCCTGCCGGACGCGGCCCTGAACTCCCTGCCCAAGGACAGGCCGGCTGCGGCGAAGCCGGTGAAACTGGTGCTGTCGGCTCCCGGCGCGCCGCCCTCGGCCCCGGACCGGACGAT
The DNA here is from genome assembly GCF_900188225.1 of Humidesulfovibrio mexicanus. Taxonomy (NCBI): domain Bacteria; kingdom Pseudomonadati; phylum Thermodesulfobacteriota; class Desulfovibrionia; order Desulfovibrionales; family Desulfovibrionaceae; genus Humidesulfovibrio; species Humidesulfovibrio mexicanus. Next base: position 28,542 of record NZ_FZOC01000008.1, read on the forward strand.
CCAGATGACGACATATGCCGACGTGGGCGGCCTGGACGAGGTGGTGGCGACCCTGCGCGAAACCATTGAACTGCCCATCCGCCACCCGGAGGTGCTGCGGCGGCTGGGCGTGACGCCGCACCGGGGCGTGCTGCTCTTCGGTCCGCCGGGCTGCGGCAAGACGCTGCTCGCCCGGGCCGTGGCCTGCGAGAGCGGGGCGCGGTTCCTGCCGGTGAGCGGGCCGGAGCTCATCACCAAGTGGCACGGCGAGTCCGAGGAAAAGCTGCGCGAACTGTTCCAGCAAGCGCAGGAGGCTCAGCCGACCATCATCTTCTTCGACGAAATCGACGCCATCGCCCAGGCCCGCTCGTCGTCCGAGAGCCTGCGGCTGGACGCCCGGTTCACGGCCCAACTGCTCACGCTCATGGACGGCATCTACGACCTGGGGCGGGTGTTCATCCTGGCCGCCACCAACCGGCCGGACCTGCTGGACCAGGCGCTGCTGCGGCCCGGCCGCTTCGATGCGGTCATCGAGATTCCGCGACCGGATCAGGCGGGCCTCAAACGCATCCTGGAGATCCATGCGCGCAGGCTTCCACTCGCGGAAGGGGTGGACCTGGGCAAGGTGGCGCGCCGGATGGCCGGGCTCACCGGAGCGGACGTGGCCTATGTGGTGCGGGAGGCGGCCTACGCCTGCCTGCGCCGCTCCATGCCGCTGGGGGTGGCGCTGCGGGAGGCCGGGGCGTTTTCCGAGGCGACGCTGCGCAAGCTCAAGGTGTCCGAGGCGGATTTGCTGGCGGCGCTCGGGAAACTGCGGAAGCGGAACAAGGCGGTCCTGCAAGACCAGGACGACGGGGACGCTTCCGCCGCCAAACAGGAGGAATGAGGTAGATGCAGAAGATCTTGCTGCTGGCCGTGGCCGGGACGCTCGGCACCCTGGCCCGATACTGGCTGTCGGGCGCGGTGTACGGCGTCATGGGACGCGATTTCCCCTGGGGGACCGCGGCGGTGAACCTGCTGGGCTGCCTGCTCTTCGGGCTGGCCTGGGTCATGGCCGACGAACGGCAGGTCATCGGGGGCGAGGCGCGGGTGGTGATCCTGGTGGGCTTCATGGGCGCGTTCACCACCTTCTCCTCGCTGGTCTTCGAAACCAGCGAGCTGATGCGCAGCGCGCAATGGGCCAGGGCGGCCCTGAACCTCGTGGGGCAGAACATCCTTGGCTTCGTGGCCTTCGCCATCGGGGCCGTCATCGGCCGGGTCATCTGACGCCCGCGCCACAGTAAGGAGGGACAACATGAAGATTCGCGGAGAGGCCGAGGTGCTGCGCGTCTACATCGGGGACAGCGACCGCCTGGGCGGACGGCTCCTGCATGAGGCCATCGTGGAGGAGGCCCGCCGGCGCGGCATGGCCGGCGCAACGGTGATGCACGGCGTCATCGGGTTCGGGGCTAACAGCCTGGTGCACACGGCCAAGATACTGCGGCTCTCGGAGGACCTGCCCGTGGTGGTCGAGATCGTGGACAAACCTGACCGCATCGCCGCGTTCGTGCCCATCCTGGAGGACATGGTGGGCGAGGGAACCATCACCCGCCACACGGTGCAGGCCGTCTTCAACTGCACCATGCGCGTGCGCGAGGTCATGACCTCCGACGTGGCCACCGTCACGCCGGACACGCCGCTTTCCGAGGTGCTGCAACTGCTTTTGGACAAGGGCATCAAGGCCGTGCCGGTGGTCCAGGGACACAAGGTGGCGGGCATGGTCACCGGCGGAGACCTGCTCAAGCGGGCGGGCATGGGGCTGCGGGTCAGCCTGCACGGCGAACTGCCCCAAGAACTTCAGGGTGAGCAAGTCCGCAAGCTCAACGTCCTGGGCAAGACCGCTCGCGACGTCATGAGCTTCCCCGCAGTGACGGTGAACATCCGCGCCCGCGTGCCCGACGCCGCCGCGCTCATGGCCGCGAAGAAGCTCAAGCGCCTGCCCGTGGTGGACGACACCGGCGACCTGTGCGGCATCCTGAGCCGCGTCGACATCCTCAAGACCATCGCCACGGCCACCGCCGTGTCCGACGAGCTGCACCCGCAACTGCCGCAAGGACTGAACCTCACCGCCGGCGACGTGATGATCCGGGACGTTCCGACGGCCACGCCCGACACGCCTCTGGAGGAGGCCCTGAACAAGCTCGTGGCCACTCCGTTGCGCCGCGTGGTGGTGGTGGACGGGGAGCGCCGCGTGGTGGGCATCGTGCTGGACCGGGAGCTCATCCGGCGCTTCAGCCAGCAGGAGAAGCCAGGACTCCTGCGCACCCTGGCCGATCTCCTCACGCCCGGGGCGACCACGGGACGGATCACCGGGGTCACCGTACGCGAGGCCATGCGGCCCGACGTGTTCCTGGTGCAGGAGGACGCGCCGCTCACCGAGGTGTTGCAACGCATGGTGGAGACCGGCGGCAAGCGCCTCGTGGTGCTCGACGTCGACGGACGTCTGCGCGGCATGGTGGACCGGGACACCGTGCTCAAGGTCATCGGGGGAACGCAGTGAGACGAAGACGCAGATCTCGCCGCGGCTGGAGGGCGTGGAGCATCGCCACGGCCCTGCTCCTGGTCCTGTGCGGCGGGTTCTGGCTCGGTGTGCGCGGGCCGGACAATCTCCACGCCGTGGCGGACGGGATGGTCTATCGCTCTGCCCAGATGGACGCGGCCACGCTCCGCCACACCATCCGGGAAAAGGGAATCAAGGCGATCCTCAACCTCCGCGGAGAGAAGCCCGGCTCCAATTGGTACAGGAAGGAGATGGAGGCGGCGCAAGCGGCCGACGTGCTGCTCTTGAATCATGGGCTTTCGGCACAGCGCGAGGTCTCGCCCGACGAGCTGGAGGACGTTTTGCGGCTTATGGACCGCGCGCCCAAGCCGCTTCTGGTCCATTGCGAAGGAGGCTCGGACCGCACGGGGCTGGTCATCGCTGCCTGGGTCTTCTCACGCGGTCATCGGCCGACTGAGGAGGCCTACAAGCAGCTATCCCTGCGCTACGGGCACTTCCCCTACCTCTGGAGCAACACCGACGCCATGGACAAGAGCTTCTGGAACTACGTGCGCCAAGCTGCGGGCACGCCGCGGTAAAGGGCACGGCTGAGCGATTCTCGGCGTCCCAGGCGGACGCCCGCATCCGGGAAGGTGATCGCATGTCGGAATCCAAGTCGTTCTTTACCGGGCTTCTGGCCAGCGCCGGCGTCACGGTGGACGGCCCCAACCCCTGGGACATCCACGTGCACGACGAGCGCCTGTATCCGAGCGTGCTGGCGCGCAGGAACCTCGCCTTGGGAGAGGCCTACACGGCGGGCTGGTGGGACTGCGAACGCATCGACGAATTCATCCAACGCGTGCTCGCCAGCGGCGCGGCGATGCGCGTCAAGGGCGGGCTGCGCCTGGCCTGCTCGCTTCTACCGGCCTACGTGCTGAACCTGCAGTCCCCGGCGCGCGCGCAGGTGGTGGCCCGGCGGCACTATGACCTGGGCAACGAGCTCTTCACCGCCTTTCTGGACCCCTACCTGCAGTATAGCTGCGCCTATTTCAAGGACACGGCCGACCTGGCCGAGGCCCAGCAGCGCAAGCTGCGTCTCATTTGCGCCAAGCTGGGCTTGAGGCAGGGCGAGCGGCTGTTGGACATCGGCTGCGGCTGGGGCGGTCTGGCGAAGTTCGCGGCCGAACAATTCGGCGTGAGCGTGGTGGGCGTGAACATCTCGGCGCGGCAGATCGCCTATGCGCGGGAGTTCTGCGCCGGCCTGCCGGTGGAGATACGCGCCTGCGACTACCGCGAACTCGACGAACCCTTCGACAAGATCGTGTCCGTGGGCATGTTCGAGCACGTGGGCGGCAGGAACTACAAGACCTTCATGGACGTGGTGGCACGCTGCCTCAAGCCCGGCGGGGTGTTTCTCCTGCACACCATCGGCGGCAACGTCTCCGCGCACAGTTGCGACCCCTGGATAGCCAAGTACATCTTCCCCAATGGCATGCTGCCGAGCATCGCGCAGATCGCCCGCGCGGCCGAAGGTCGGCTGGTCATGGAGGACTGGCACAACCTGGGGCCGCATTACGATCCCACGCTCATGGCCTGGCTGGACAACTTCCGCGCCGCTTGGCCCCGCCTGCGCGAGGCGTACGGCGAGGGCTTCCGGCGCATGTGGGAGTACTACCTGCAGTGCTGCGCCGGGGCCTTCCGCGCGCGCGACATCCAGCTCTGGCAGGTCGTGTTCGGAACGCCCGGAAGCGTCCAGCCGCGCTGCCGCTGGGGATGAACGGCGAGACGGCCCCGGTCGCGGGGCAAGGAATGGGCGTGAAAACGGCTCACCCGAATTCTCACAATCAACTCAAGGAGCGGAGCATGAACAGAAGTATCAGGAGCATCGACGCCATGGAGATTCTGGATTCGCGCGGCAACCCCACGGTGCGCGTGTTCGTGGAGCTGGAGGGCGGCGTGCGGGTGGCGGCGTCCGTGCCCTCCGGGGCCTCCACCGGAGAGAACGAGGCCGTGGAGCTGCGCGACGGCGACCCCAAGCGCTACGGCGGCAAGGGCGTGCAAAAGGCCGTGGCCAACGTCCGCAACAGCATCGCTCCCGTGCTGCTCGGCATGGACAGCGCCAAGCAGGCAGAGATCGATCGGCTCATGATCGAGCTGGACGGCACGCCGACCAAGGCCAAGCTCGGAGCCAACGCCATCCTGGGCGTGTCCATGGCCGTGGCCCGCGCCGCAGCCCAGGCCAGCGGCTTGCCGCTCTACGCCTACCTGGGCGGCTCCGGCGCTGTGCGTGTCCCGGTCCCCATGATGAATGTCCTGAACGGCGGCAAGCACGCGGACAACAGCGTGGACTTCCAGGAGTTCATGATCGCGCCCATCGGCGCTCCCTGCTTCGCCGAGGCCCTGCGCTATGGATCGGAGACCTTCCACGCGCTCAAGGGCATCCTGAAGAAGATAGGCCTCGCCACCTCCGTGGGCGACGAGGGCGGCTTCGCGCCCAATCTGCGCAGCAACGAGGAGGCCTGCGAGGTCATTCTGGAGGCCATCCAGACGGCCGGCTACACGCCGGGCAAGGACGTGGCCCTGGCCATCGACCCGGCGGCCTCGTCCTTTGCCGAGAACGGCGCATACAACCTCAGGAAGTCCGGCCAGGGGGTGAAGACCAGCGCGGAGATGGTGGCGCTGTGGAAGGCCTGGGCGGACACGTATCCCATCATCCTGCTGGAGGACGGCCTGGACGAAAACGACTGGAGCGGCTTCGCGGCCCTGACCAGGGAGCTCGGCGAGCGCATCCAGATCATGGGCGACGACATCTACGTCACCAACGCGAGCTTCGTCGCGCGCGGCATCCGCGAGAAGGCCAGCAACTCCGTGCTCATCAAGCTGAACCAGATCGGCACCGTCACCGAGACCATGGAGACCGTGCAGCTCTGCCGAAAGGCTGGCTGGACCACTCTCATGTCCCACCGCTCGGGCGAGACCGAGGACTCCTTCCTGGCTGACTTCGCCGTGGCCATGGACGGCGGCCAGATCAAGTCCGGCTCGGTGTGCCGCAGCGAACGTCTGTGCAAGTACAACCGGTTCCTGGAGATCGAGCGGGAGCTTGGCGGCGCGGCCAAGTTCGGACGGTAGCGCCGCCGCCACGGACACGCACCTCAAGATTAGGAGCACGCCATGACCGAAACCTGGTTTCTGGCCACGATCTGGATCGGGCTCGCCCTGCTGGCGACCCTGCTGTCCATCTGGTTCCGCGTCGCCACGGCGCTCTCGGAGATCGTCGTGGGCACCGTGGCGCAGATGGTGCTGGGGGCCGTGCTCGGCTCCTCGCTTGGCGTGGGGGATTCCTGGATCAGGTTCCTCTCCGGCACCGGGGCCATCCTCCTGACCTTCCTGGCGGGCGCGGAACTCGACCCGGCCATCTTCCGGCAGAAATGGAAGGAGGCCACGGCCGTGGGGCTCCTGAGCTTCCTCGCGCCGTTCTTCGGCTGCGCGGCGGCGGCCCACTGGCTTCTCGGCTGGAGCGCCACGGCGAGCTGGCTGACCGGCGTGGCCCTGTCCACGACCTCGGTGGCAGTGGTCTACGCGGTCATGCTGGAGTTCGGCCTGAACAAGACCGAATTCGGCAAGACGCTTTTGGCCGCGTGCTTCGTCACGGACCTGGGCACTGTGGTGGCCCTGGGCCTGATCTTCGCCCCCTTCACCCTGCGCACGCTGGCCTTCGCCGGGGTGGGCACGGCGGTGTTCCTCGTGCTGCCGTGGGTCACGGTCCGGTTCTTCGCAAGGTATGGCGGGCGGCCATCCGAACTTGAGGCCAAGTACCTGCTCCTGCTGCTCTTCGGCCTCGGGGGCCTTGCCGCCTGGGCCGAGAGCGAGGCGGTGCTTCCGGCCTACCTCATCGGCATGGTCCTGGCCGGAACCGTGGGCAAGGACCACGCGCTCATCCGTCGGCTGCGCACCCTGACCTTCGGCCTGCTCACGCCGTTTTACTTCATCCGGGCCGGCTCACTCGTCTCGGTTTCCGCCCTGGCCGCAGCGCCCATGATTTTCGTGGCGCTGCTACTCGTCAAGGTGGCGACAAAGCTGACCTCCGTATATCCCATCACCCGGTTCTTTCAGAACTCCAGGCAGGAAGGCATGTACTCGACCATGCTCATGTCCACCGGCCTGACATTCGGCAGCATCGCGGCGCTCTTCGGTTTGAACAAGGGCATCATCGACGACGCCCAGTACTCCTATCTGGTCGCGACGGTCATCGCCAGCGCCGTGGTGCCCACCCTCATCGCCAACAAGTTTTTCCTGCCGCGCCACCTGCTCCGGGCCGGGGCTGGCAGGACCATCGTCATTCCCCCGCAGCAACCCCTCACCGCGCAAGGAGACACCCCATGATCAAAAAGCTGATTGTCGCCTACGACGCCTCGCCCCAGTCCGAAAAGGCGTTCGATTTCGGCCTGGGTCTCGCCGCGAAGTTCGCGGCGGAACTCATCGTCTGCTCCGTCGCCACCCTGCCCGAGCCTCCGGTGAGCGTGGAGATATCGGCCGTGCTGGACCACGCGGAGGAGTTCTACAAGAAGCACTTCACCCGGCTGGCGGCCCGAGCAGCGGCGGGCGGCATCACCCCGCGCTTTGAGCTCAAGGTAGGCCACCCGGCGGAGCAAATCATCCTCCTGGCCGAGGAGGAAGGGGTGCAGATGATCGTAATGGGGCACCGGGGCAACACACTCGTGGAGAAGTGGATGCTCGGCTCCGTGTGCCGGCGGGTGATCAACTACGCCAACTGCACCGTGTCCGTGGTCCGCTGAACACAAACGGCGGATTGGCTGAAGGCGAAAGGGGAGCGCCACGCTCCCAGGTCGGCCGCGCCGTGCGGCACGCGAGGGCGCCGGTCCGGCGCCAGTCACCAGGAGGCACTCCATGTTCACGCTACGGATACCGGGATACGGGGAGCTGGAAATCGAGCATGTGGTCTTCGACTACAACGGCACCCTCGCCGTGGACGGCGAACTGCTGCCCGGCGTGGCCGAAGCGCTGGAGGAGCTGGCCCGGCTGGTCACGGTGCATGTCCTGACCGCGGACACCTTCGGCCTTGCCGCGGCGCAGCTTAAGGGCGTTCCGTGCCGGCTTTCGATCCTGCCCCCGGAGACGCAGGACAAGGCCAAGTCGGCCTATGTCCACACGCTGGGCAACGCCGTGACGGCCTGCGTCGGCAACGGCCGGAACGACAGGCTGATGCTCGCGGCGGGCCGGCTGGGGATCGCCGTCCTGGGCGGCGAGGGCGCGGCGGTGGAGACCCTGTCGGCGGCGGACATCGTGGTCACGGACATCCTGTCCGCTCTGGGGCTGTTCACCCATCCGCTGCGGCTCACGGCGACCCTGCGCTCGTGAGGCGAGGAGGTCGCATCAACGGCGTCGCCGGCCAGGCCCGGTGACGCTGGGATGACCGGCGAGCAGCATCAGGCCCCGCATGTGCGCGCGATCCTCCTCTTGGCTGACCAGCGCGCTGCGCACGCCGTCGACCTTGAGCGCGTAGCGCCGCATGTCCGCCGCGAGCCGGTCCAGGCTCCCGGCTTGGCCGAGCAGCAGACGGTGGGCGGCCTCGTGGTGGTCTTCTAAACGGCGGAGCACAAGCTGGAAGTGGGGCATGCAGACATCCGGGACGAAGCGGTCGTCCGTCTTAATCATGGCCAGAAGCTCCTCCACGGCGGCCCGCTCCGCCAAGGCCTGGACGCGGCAGACCTCGCAGGCGTCCTCCCGCGGGCGGAGCCTCTCGACGGCCTCGGAGAGGGGAGCGCCCTCCTCCGGCAGGGTGGCGGCCGTACGCAACCCCGCCGCGAGGCGCTCCAGCACCTCGGGATAGGCGAGACATGTCCCCTGCGGGCTGGCCATGGCCTGGTACACCCAGGTATGGAAGTCGCACAGGCCGCCACGCGCGGCCAGGTCGGCGCGCGCGTCCGGGTTTGACGCGATGGCGTTCTGGAACCCGCAAAGGAAGTCGAAAACCTCCCGTTCCACCCTTTGGCAGACCGCGCACGCCGCGAACCAGCCCGGCCGTTCCGGGGCAAGGGCCGCAGCGGAGCCAACGGCGGACATGGCGGCGGGCGCGTCCCCCGTCGAGGCCGTGAAGAGGCTCCGGCGCAGCTCCCGCAGCCGCCGGAGTTCAGGCGCCGCCTGCGGCGTCGCGGCGAGCAGGGACTCGATACGCGCGCACATGCGGTCGAGAAAGGCCGTCCGCCGCTCCTCAAGCATGAACCGCTCCAGATTCGCCAGGAGTGCCGGCAGGCCGCTGGCCTCCCACCCCGCCGCGTCGGACCGCGCCGTGGCCTCCAGGGCCTGCCGGGCCGAGACGGAGAATATCTGCGGCGTCGGCAAAACCTCCGCGCCGGCCAACTGGTCGCGGATGTGTGCGAGGATTTCCGCCCGCTCCGCAGCGGACACCGTGTCGTGCTTGTTCACCGCGAGGAACGCCCGGCCCGGCGTCAAGGGGCCGGCCCGCAGCAGCCGCAGCTCCTCCTCGGAAAGCGGGCTCTCGAAGCTGGTCACCAGCAGCAGGGCGTCCGCCTCCGGCAGGAAGGCTTCGGTGGTGCGCGTGTTCGCAACCACGGACGAGCCCAGGCCGGGCGTGTCGATGAGCCGGAAGCCCAGGCGGAGCGGCTCCGAGGGAAGCTGCACCCGGGCCTCCCGCACGCCGCGCGCGTTCTCCGGGTTGCCGCACTGCGTGACGTAGGCCGGGAGTTCCTCGATATTGATGCGCAGCGGCAGCCGACCGCGGCCGTAATCGATGACAACCTGCTCGCCGCTGCCGTAGGCCATAGTGGTGATGACCGAGGTCAGCGGCACCACGCCAACCGGCAGGCGCGTCGTGCCGAGCATGGCGTTCATCAGCGAGGTCTTGCCGCGGTTGAAGCGGCCGACCACGGCCAGATTGAAGCGGTCCTCGGCCAAGCGGGCGAAGAGTTCGCGGAACGAAGCCTCCTCCCCATCTGGCCCAGCCTGCGCAAAGGGCAGCGCCGTCCGCAGGATGGCCGCCAGCTCGAACTTGGCTCGCTCGTATTCCCGCAGGTTCATGGCCGCGCTCGCAGCCAATCCGCCATTTCGAACTGGAGGAAGCAGGAGGCCTTGGGAAAGAGGCTGGCCAGCCTGCGCACAGCGGCCCGGCGCAATCCCTCGTCCTTGCTGTCCAGCCAGAGGCGGCTTGCACGCGCGGCGATCTCCAGGTCGCTGGAGCGTAGCAGCGGCGCGAACTGCTCCCACGCGCCCGGGGGCGGACCCAGCTCCGCAAGCAGCCGCAGCACGCCGCGCCTGCGGATGCGGCTGGTTGGCGTCTCCTCCCGGGCAGACGGCCAGGGGCGCAGGGCGGCTTCCAGCAGGGCCGGCAGGGCGATGGCCCCGGCCTTGCGCAGGGCCTCCTCGGCAAAGGTCCGGGAGATGCTGTCGCCCAGGGCGGCGATGAACACGGGGATGGCCTCGACGCGCCGGAACTCCCCCACCGCGTCGATCGCTCCGGGCGTGGCCTTGCGGCGCAGGAGCGCCAGAAGAACTCGATAGACCTTGTCGTCGCGCCAGCGCGCCAGCAGCCGCGCCGCAGTGTTCACCACCGCCTCCTCGCCGTAGGCGTCCACGGGGTCAGGAATGGCCATCTCGCCGGTGAGGTACTCCATCAGTACGTCCTTCGCGCCAAGTGCGGCCAGGGTCTCCACGGCCCGCTGCCGGGGCTGGAACACGCCGCTGGGCCGGCCCTGCATGAGAAAGGTGCGCAGCGGGGCCACAGCGCGCTCGCCGCAGGCCGCCAGCAGTTCAGCCGCGCGCGGGCCATCGGCCAAGGAGTCCAGGTCGCGCACCAACTCCGCCACCTCGGCATCGGAGCAGCCATGCCGCGCGCGTGTCGGTTCAGACGCCGCCATTCGTCGCCTCGCCATCTGCCGCCTCGCTGCTGGTTACGGCCCCGGCCGGGGCGGTCTGCTCCGGCGTCGCGCCCGTCGCGCCGAAGACCTGCCGGTACAGATCCTCGCCAAAGCTCGTGCGCAACGGCCCGCCATCACGCAGGCGGAAGGTCCTGCTCCCGTCCGCCATCCGTTCCGCCCGCAGGAACAGAAAATGATCCGAGTTGCGGGCGTGGAACCAGTCCGCCAGCTCGAACAGGTGGGTGACGCAGACCACCCGCGCGCCGCCGACCACCAGCGCCGTGATGATCTGCCTGCCGATCTCCGCCCCCTCCCGCTCGTTGGTGGCGGCGAAGGACTCGTTGAGCAGGATCAGGGGATGCCGGGCGATGTGGTCGACGATCCCGCTCATGCGTGAGAACTCCTCGTCCAGCTTGCCGCTGACGAGGCTGGCGTCCTCCTCGCGCCGGAAATGCGTGAACACGCCGTCGCACAGGCTCGCGGCGAAGGACTCGGCCGCAACGGGCATGCCGCACTGGAGCATCAGCTGCGCCAGACCGATGCTGCGCAGGAAGGTCGACTTGCCCCCCTGGTTCGCGCCGGTCACCACCACCAGCGCCTTGCCGCCGGCATTCACGTCGTTGCCGACGGCCGGCCGACCCATGCGCAGCGCGAGGCAGACATCGTAAAGCCCCTGGAAGGACAACTCGCGTCCGCCGACCGCGAGCGGCGCGCCCAGGCGCCAGGGGCAACCCAAGGCGGCGAGCCGCTCGCACAGGTTCAGGCAGCCGACGTGGAACGCCAGCTCGTCGTGCAGCGAGACATAGAAGCTGCAAATGTTGTCCCTGGCCTGCGCGAGAACCTTGGCGGCCTGGCTGACAGCACGGCTCTGGATCTCCTCAATGGCCTGATGCCCGGCCTCGTCGCGCGGGTGGATGGTGAAGCTGCTCGGCAGGGGCTGAATGTCCTGGAACAACGAGACAAGCCAGGCGAGCAGCCGGTGCAGCCACGTCTTGCGGTTCCCCCCCGGCGCCCTGTGCAGGACGTAGTCGCGCCCCTTGTTGCCAGGGCCGAGGCCGGCGCTCAACAATGCTCCGTGAGGGAACTTGAGCTGCCGCAGGTGTTCCGCCGCCGCCGCGAAGAAGATGTCGTCGAGCTCCGCGTCCACCCGCTGGAAGAACGCCCGCCACCCCGGCGCGGAGAACTTCGCGCCATGCGCCGTGGAGAAGAGCCGCAGCTTCTTCAGCAGGCCGAGGAACTCCGTCATGTGCTCCAGCGCGCTCCAGAGGGTGAGCCGCGTCGAGCCCGGCAGGTAGCCCCAGTACCGCTTCATGGACTGCGCCACCCCTTCCGCCGCCAAGGCGAGGAGTTCCCGCGCAAGTTCCGGCTGACGCAGGCAGTCCGCGAGCACGCCCTGCCGGTACAGCACGATGTCCGGCGTCGCGCCCACGCCAGCCAGGACCACCCGCTTGGCCACGGCCAGGATGTGCTCGTCGCCCTGCGCCATGGCGGCGAACAGGATGTCCAGCTGGAGGTCGCTGACCAGCGCGTCGGCCTGCCAGGGCAACTCGGCCTGGAGGTCGAAGGGCCGGTCAGGAAAGAGCAGGTGCGCGTCCATGTCCCAGGCGCTCCTTGATGCGCGTGTATGTCAGGCCGTACTTCTCCGCGATGGACACGGCGTAGGCCAGGCCGTCCGGGCGACGGCGCACGATCCGGTACGTCCGCTGCGCAGGATTGTCGGGCTCCACTGTGCTGACCATGCTCACCGCTTTCTCACCCAGCTCCGCCAGCTCCTCGATGAAGGTCACCCAGACGCAACGCACGTCGAGATTCAGCAGCGTTGCGGCGATGCGCCCGCTCAACGTGAGCGCGTCGCGGAATGTGGTGGAGGCGAATATCTCGTTGATGATGACGAGGCTGCCGGGCGTCGCGGCCTTCAGGATGGCGTGGACCCGGACGAGGTCGTCCTGCAGCTTGCCGTGCAGGGTGTCGAGGTTCTCCTCGCGCTCGAAGTGGGTGAAGATGCGGTCAAAGACACAAAGCCTGGCTTCACGGCCGGGGACGGGCATTCCCAGGCTCGCGAGGTGGTGGATCTGGCCCACGGTGCGCGCGTAGGTCGTCTTGCCGCCCTGGTTCGGGCCGGTGACCACCAGCATGCGCTCGCCGCCTTGCAGCAGGAAGTCGTTGCACACGGGCGTGCCGCCCTCGGCCTTGAGCTTGCGGGCGAGCGCGAGGTCGAAGGTCTGGAGGCAGCGCGAGCCGTCCGGGGAGGCGGTCATGACGGGATAGCAGAAAGGGGTGTCCTCGCCGGGCACGCCGGCGACGAGGTCGCCATAGGCGAGACAGAACTGCGCCTCCCGTTCGACGTTCGCAATGCCGGCGTCCAGGAACTCCTCGTGCCCGGCGCGGAACTCGGCCGCGTCCCGGAACTCCCGCGGGTTGTTCGCCGCCACGAGGGCCAGGATGCTCGCCTCGATGTGGTTCACTTCCACGAAGTCGCTGAACGTGAACTCGTACTTGTGCTGCGGCCCGAAGGGCCTGAAGATGGCGAAGGTCGCCTCGACCTCGCGCGTGAGGTCTGGCTGGCCGGCGGCGTTGCGCACGACGATGTAGTGGCCGGTCTGGACGCAGTACCGGATGCGTTCCAGCGCCATGCGGATCCTGCGCGCATCGTCGTGCATGGCGACGAAGGCTTCGGAGGCGGCGTACCCGTTCAGGTAGGCGGTCAGCCGCGCCATTCCGGCCGAGGCGCAGCCGGCGCGGGCGAGACGCTCGGCCAGTTCCAGCACGCCCCCGCAATAGTCCGCCACGGCGTCGAGGAACAGGCGATCCTTCTGCAGCGCGTTGGCCATCTTTCCGATGCGCTCCAGCGCCAAGCGCACGGCGTTGAAGCGCTCCGAGAACGTCCGGAACGCCGAGGATACGGCCTCGCGCTCCATGTCCCGCATCACGTCCTGACGGAACCGGATGGTTTCGATGTCGCCCAGGCTGCGGCGGAAGTATTCGTGCAGGCGGTACCGCGCCCTGCCTTTGACCAGCGCGACCTCCAGGGCGTCGAGGCCGAGGTCGTGGAAGCTCTCCGACTCGCGGGGCTCTTCCAGGGGCACTGCCTGGACATTCGGATACAGGATGCTGATCATGGCCGTCACCGCTTCTTTGGGAAGTGCAAAAACAAAAAACTCCCGCCCATTGCCTGGACAGGAGTCATCAGCTTCAGCGGAAGCGGTTAGAGGCGAACTCCTTCGCCTTGTTGGAGAGTATAGCCTATGTCCGGCGGGAGTCAATCCTGGGGGGGTCGGGACCGCGCGCTCACGGATCGCGCCCTTATGTAGGAAACTCAAAATTGTTTTGATTCAGATGGTTGCAGCAGGATACGGCGAAATTGACGCCCATGCTGCGGACGCTCTGTTCCGATCTTCAGTCACAGCCGTTGACCAGGATGGCGAAGCCGTTCACGCGGTCGTCCTCGCCGAAGTAGATCTCCACGTTGCGCCAGGTATCGGTGCAGAGCGAGTTGCCGACGAACTCGCCCGGCCGCCCCGGCCGCATGGACGAGTATTCGATATGCCGACGACCCACAGCCTTGTGCGGGGCGCCAAACATGGTCAGGGCCTGCTCGCGGGTCATGCCCAGGCGCAAGCCTCCGGGCGTGCGCACGGCGGTGCTCACCATGGGCGTCTCCCGGCAGCGCTTCTTCGCCTGGATGATGGCCGACCTGTCGGCATGCACATCAACAACGGACAGGCTGTCGGGGTATACGGTGAACACCACGGCCGTCTTGTCACCGGGACGGGAGGAGAGATAGCAGTAGAGCTTGCTATCGTTTTCGCCAAAGTCCGTTCGCGGGGACGGGCCGAAAAACGCCAACACGTCTTGAGCCGACTTCAGGTCCAGTTCGAAACGCTTGTCCTGATTTTCGCCCAGGCCCACCAAGGCGTAGTGGGCGTCGTCGAGCACTGCGGAATACGGCGGCTTTTCATGCCGCGGCTCGATGTATCCGTAGACCTCCTCGCCAACCAAAATACGCGAGCTGTACCGCTTGGCCAGGACGTTTCCAGGTAGTGCAAGGCAGAGGCAGAGGGCCATCAGCGCCAAAGCGCAATTACTTCGTGACACGAATCCATTCCCCCTCATAGTTCCTGAGCCGTTCTCTGGCCGGTTTATTCAGGATGATGCAGCCCTGGGAGGCGTTGCGATCTGGCCTGTCGCCATGAACGAGGAACGTTTTCGGCTTACGCCCCATGCCGTCCTTGCCCACGCGTTTCTCGGTCTCCTCGTCGGGCACCAAGCGGAAGACCGGGGGAGTGAGATGGTGCTCCTTACAGTACTTCGGGTCCGTGATTTCCTGCACGCGCCAGTTGCCTTCCGGGATGGGGCCGAAGTTCTCGATGTCCTGGCTGGCGGCCTTGTTCCTGTGCTGGCCTTTGCCGCTGTAAGCATCGTCCGTCATGACCCCGCCTTCAGGATTGCGCAGGGTGTGGCTCTCGATGCTGTAGACCAGGTGCGGCTCTCTGGGCGCTGGCGGCGGGGGAGGATACTTCGGCTTTGGCGGCGGCGTGGCCTTGCCACGCACTTCGCTGCCGCCCGAGATGCCGTCCGGACCCGCTTTCCCGAGATATTGGCCGAGTCCGTTGTAGGGCTGCTCCTCGCCGCCCCCACCAGGCTTCATGCCCACCGGCCCCAGGCTCATGCCTGCGGCGGCGTGTTTGCCGTCGTCGCTCACCCAGGTCCAAATTCGATTGTCCGTGCTTCTTGTTTCCATATCTGACCTCCCAAGGTCTTTCAACGGAATATAGCACGGCTTTTATGCGCCCGACAAAAAGCACCTATTTTAGCCGCTAAAAGGACAAAAATTCCCTCTTGACAGGGGTGCGCGGAGCTCCCCGGCCACATCAAAACAAACAAGTGACCGACTTGTCGGCAACAACCTGTTTTGATTCTGTTTTGAGTTTCCTACATAAGGCCGCGGATCGTGTTTTCCGCCTCTGTGCGCGACAAAGGGGGCCGTAAGGCCCCCTTTTCATTCAACGTTCAGCTCAGCCAGATCCACTGCCTTGACCTCCCTGCTTCCCTTCGTCCCGGCGCATTTCCTCGCCGCATTTGTCATTCGCTTACGTGCCGGTAGCCAACCAGCATCCGCCCCATGCTGTTCGCATGAGGTCTGACAAGCGTTGCCCTTTCGGGAGATTACTATGGAAGCTCTGTGTCCTGCCCGTATAGGTACGGACAGGTTACATCACCGATTCCCTTGAAACGGCACTTTCCCGGCCAGCAAGCTGGTCGGGCAGTACGCCATCGTGCGCTCTTACCGCACATGCCGATATCCGCCGTAGGTGCCCCCTGTGCCCGCGCATTCACCGCCAGGGCGTAGCTCCTGACTTATGCATCTTTCAACTCTCGAGGTGTCGCAGCAGAGTGTTACTCCGAAGCTATCTCGCGGGTTTTATGTCGGGGGTTTCTCTCGTCACCATAGCGAATGGGGTCGGGCTTTCGCCCTTCAACATGACTGCTCTAACCGCCTCGCGCTTATCTCTGGTAGCCAACCAGTTTCGCCACGCGCGGCCGTCATGTCCCTTTCACGTCACGATCCATACCCAAAAGGCGCAGGCATCGTCCCGTGGCCCAGGTCTCCTGGGCTTGCGGCATTCAAAGTATCCAGTCGCACCACCGTCCAGGTAGAATGGACTCAAGCGCACTTCACACCTTAGGCTTCCGCCCAAGTAGCTTGTACTCCTGGTCCCCAAACCGTGCAGGCCCGTTTCCGTAGCACACGGCTTTCCAGGGCGGGCAACATGAGACATCCGGCTGGCTAGGCGTCGGATACCGGCTGGCTGGCCGGTCATTGCCCTCGGTCATCAGGCAGTTGAAATTGTCCTGGCTGAACTGCTGATCGAGACTCATCCTGCATGCTGTCGGCCGTGGCGCGGCGTGGCAGCAGCTTCTCTCCGAGAGACTCGACCTCTCCTTTCTTTGTTTCCTCCTGTCAGGGTTTGAGCGCCCTTTCTCGCTGCCGCGGATTGCGACGCGACGGCCGTGCCGATTTGGCGGTCGGCTGATCAGGGAGCGGGTGTACGGAAAGCATACCACTTCAAGGCAGGTGCTCCGCAAGGGGCAAAAGCGCGAAAAGCTCGAGACAAATCCACCTCAAATATGAATCCAGCTTCTCCTGTCCCGACGGCATGTTCAGTTGAGATGAATGCTCTAGCCGCGCGCCGTCACAAAAAAGATGATCTGAAGCGCAAATACCCTCCTCGGGATCCTTGCAGAAATTCTCCCGGAGGTCGTAGCCTTGTTGTGAATCGGGCCGCGCCCGCAACATCAACAAGGAAATAGCCATGAGCATCGTCAAGAAGAACAGCAAGTTGGGAAAGCAGGTCAACATCAAGATTACCGGCCAGGCGCATGACCGTTACCAGAAGGTGAAGAACGCCTGCCGCCTTAAGGGTTGGGACTTCAGTTTGCAGCCCGAGTTCACGGAATGGCTGAACGCGCAGCTGGTCTCGGCGGAAAAGGAGCTTTCTGCCGCCGAGAAGGCCGAAGCGAAGCAGGCTTCCCAGTCGGATGTGAGCGCGTAGCTTGGGCATCGACAAGCTGCATCGGCCCGGGCCAGGGGACGTTGCGCTCGTGCGCCGCGCGCAACGCTCTCTCGCTCTCTCCAGTCGGCACAAGGATCTGATGAGGTACCTTGAGCGCGACAGCTTCCAAAACGTCGCAGCCATGCTGGTCGGGCGCTACATGCCGCGTTCGGCGGCCAAGCGGCTGGAGATATCTGAAGTGTTCCGAGAGCTCTACTCCGCGTGGTTCGTATTGGCGCCGATCTCGAACCGCGCTCAAGGCTACTGGCGGCCCTGGTGGAGCCCTGGTGTGGTGATGAGTTGGCTGCGTACGGAGGTCAACCGCTTCCAGCGTATGTGCCTGGGCCGCCTCTCCTTCGACTGGGCAACGGCGCAGGTTGCGCCTGGCGCCCCAGCGAGCAGAATCGAGGACGCCGCATTCATCGCACATATGGAAGCGTTGCTCGACCATGCTCTGGGCGACACCTTGCGCGCCGGCTTCGCCAGGTACGTGCTGGGAGGGCTCGTTTGGCGCGAGAAGGCCGACGCCGCGCTTGCGCGAGCCCGTGCGGAGCAGGCGGGATTCATGTGGAATGAGCAGGAGCTCTGGTTTCTGGCGCAGAAGCCGTTCCTGGCGGATGGCGTAGTCTGGGCCGACCTGCGCGAAGCGCCCGCGGATATGCTGTCGTGGTCGGTCTGGGTAGCTGACGGCAAGCTTCACGCGCAGCTGTCACAACCTGTGGTGCAGCGGCTGAAGGATAGCGTCAAGGCGGTCCTGGCTACGGACGCGTTGCCTGAGCACAAGCTACGCCGGATCAATGCGGCGGCGAAAACATTCCACCACTGGGCGCGCTACGCCTTTGACGCACAGCAGCAAGCGCAGGAACTCGAAGCGTGGGTTTGGCGGCGCGTCAATCGGCACATCGTGCAGAATACGCCGCCACTTGCCGCTTGCTATTTCAACCTGCGCCAAGCGCCCAGAGACACGCAACTTCACTTCGGCCGTGCGTCATATCTCCTGGACAGAGGGGTGACGGACGAGGCTTGGCTGAACATCTGGAATCCGCGGAGATAGCGGGAGGGAAAGCGATGAGCCTGAACTATGACCTGGGGGGATTCAAACTGGCCATCAACGCTGGCGTATCAGACGAGAAGCTCGGAAAACGCAGGTGGACGCGCGTTCTGGCGAGCTTCATGGGGTACCCATGTTCAAGCCTTGAAGCCTTGGCGGCGCTCAAGGCGTGCCTGGACTGCTTTCGCCGAGGCCAGCTTGCCCGTGGCGAGCCGCAGCCCCTGCTCGGCACTGGGGGTGAATGCGTACGGTTCGCGATCAAACAAAAGGACAAGGTGCTCTACCTGCACATGCAACGCGTGGCCTCAGGCCGTGTGGTCGAGGAGGCGTACCTCGCACATCTCGATGTCGCGCGGCTTGAGGTAGCTGTAGGAAAAGCCCTTCAGGCCC
This sequence comes from Humidesulfovibrio mexicanus, assembly GCF_900188225.1. Taxonomy (NCBI): domain Bacteria; kingdom Pseudomonadati; phylum Thermodesulfobacteriota; class Desulfovibrionia; order Desulfovibrionales; family Desulfovibrionaceae; genus Humidesulfovibrio; species Humidesulfovibrio mexicanus. The sequence goes on from NZ_FZOC01000008.1 coordinate 46,929, forward strand.
TGGCGCCCGTATGCATCTGGGGGCCAGAACCCTAGCTCGCAACAGGCTGGCGGCAGGACCGGTTCGAAACGGACGCGGCAACGTCGGCTTGCCGGTGCCAGCCTGAACCACGAAAACCTTCCCGTTATCTTTTCGCTTTGTCCTCCAGGCCCTTGCGCACGAAAAGCCCGAGGTGGTTTGATGAAACCAAGGGCCACAAAGTCCCAAAAGGAGGCGCAAACATGATCAGACGATTGATCGCGGCGGCAACACATTTTGATGCCGCCATCTCGAAACGACTGTTCGCCCGGAAGCTGGTGCTTCGGCGCGAAACCAGCTTTCTTCATCCGAGCTTGGCGTATGCCAGGATTCGCGTGGAGAGACCGCGCGGCCGGTAACAGAAAACCAGCCGCAATGTGTGTGAGCTCCTTGAAGCTCATTGGCAGGCCGCAAGGCCCATGAACGCCACGCAGGCAAGCCGGCCCCTGAAACCGGCTGCTTGGCGAAAATGGCGAAACTGCAGCACCCTCCCCATTTTAATAGGCGGCCCTTCGGGCCGCCTTTCTTTTTGACCGGAGCAAGAAACCTGCAGCGCTCAGTCCCGTCCGTCGCCAGCTAGACGCGACCCAAGTTCTATTTGAAGGGGGTCTGACCGATCGGAAGCCAAGCGCCAGGATTTTCTTCGAACGTCGGGATTTTCACCCGGTACTTGGGGTCAAGCTTGATATTCATCAGCTTTAGATTGCTGTCTAGGAGAGGAACGACCTTCTCACCGGTGACCGCATCGATGAGGAGATTGTTGTCAATGAGAAGCCCCTCCTCACGCTGAATCCACTTCCCCCAGATCACCGCTCCGTCGTCTGTCGCAAAGCATCCATGCAGCTCCCAGAACAGCATGAAGAGCCCGGCCTTGCCTTCCCTCGTCGTAATCTTCCAGTACCAGACATCCGGCTGGAAGAACTGCGACACGTGCTCGAACGCTGAGAATTCGCCCCTGTCGATTTGTTCTTGAGTAATGGTCATGACGGTAAGGCTTCTGTCCTTCTCTCCGATGATCACCATTCTGCCCATTTCCATATTCAAGGCTCCTTTCAATGGCTGTTCGCTTTTCCTGCGCACGCTTGCGCAACGCCGCTGCCGCTTCCGTGAGATGCAGCTGCCGCATAACGCAGCATTATATTTTTGGTCAATAAACATTTGATTTCAAACAATAAATTGAGACGCGCGTCAAGCTGGCAAGATACGGCGTCCACTAAATGGGTAGCAAGAAGGGGGCTGGAATGCTCTGAAAGCCTCATGCGTGGTTGGCCCCTGGGCCCCACTCACAGTTGAAAGGATATGGTCACTGGGCGGCTTTTATGGCCGTAATTGCGCCCCAAATTTATTACAAATGTTTGAAGGTCAGTTCCGCGAAGGGCAAGAACCCTTCCAGGTCGGAGGCACGAGTTCCAGGCATCAAAGGCCATGGCGGCCAGGCCGTGTCGGAAGCCGCCGCCGCGTTGTGCCATCTCGGGGGGAAGTCCATCGTAGTGTGGGAGCTGCGCTCGTCAGATCGAATGGGAAGAGTGGGCGCGGGTCAGTGTAAGGCGGATGGTGCGCAGGCCGGTGCGCGCACGGGAAGGCAGCGCGGGACACTTCCTCTCGCCGTCGTCCGGGATGACGACCGCGCGCCAAGTCACGCGGTAAAGGTCGCGCCCTGCGCTTCCTGTGACCACGTGACCTGGCGCGCCGTGGAGTGTGTTCATGCGACGGCGAGGGGGAGCGGCGACTTTCGCTCGGGCTCAGGGGTGCTGTGCAATGAAAGCCAAAAGAAACGCCCCAAAGCTGTCGAGGGCGTGGCAGTGGAAAGACAAATCCACAAAGAAGATGGAGGGGGCGAAAACGAGCTAGAAGGCTACAGCCAGTCTCGGACCTGTTTCGCCGTCGGTTTGCCGCATGCGATCAATCTCCTCGCCAGCCAAGGAGCGCACAGCCGCCGCCATGACAGGAGGACAGACTCCGTTCCCGAGTATCCTGACTTGGTCCCGCCGACATCCACGTGCGATCAGGTGCTCATCCGGCAGGCCCATGGCACGCTGGAGTTCTCGCGGCTGCAGCATGCGCAGGGTTGCCCCCCCTGGCGCGCGCTGCACCAGCCCAAAGCGGTCAAGTGTCGTCATGGTGCGCAATGGGCGATCCAGCCTCTGCCAGCCGCCGGCGGCATCACTGCCATAGTAGACGACAAGAAAGTCCTCATCGACAGGAAGGGTTTGCATGGCCCGCGCAGCCCTTTCCAAGGTGGCTTTCGCCCTGCGTCCATTGTCAAGCGGAGAGCAGCGCCATGTTCCAGGGGGATCCAGAATCACATGCGCGGGCACAGGGTGTAGACACGTCGGGGCAAGTTCAAGGGGCTTCTTGCCGAATTCGCAGAGGATGAACAGCCTGCGTCGGCTTTGAGGTACGCCGAACATCGAGGCGTCGAGTACCTGGGGGGTCACCCCATACCCGAGGTCCTCGATCTCACGCAGGAGTTCTTCGTACCGCTCCCAAGTGCGCATGTGGACGACATTCTCAATCACCAGCCACCGAGGCTGGAAGTGCCTCACGTAGCGTAAGGTGTGCAAGGCAGTCATGCGGCTGGTGTCACATGGGGCGCGGCGTCCCCTTGCGCAGGTGTGGCTGGTGCATTCGGGCGAAGCCAGAATCATGTCAAAGGGGCCGTGGCCTTCCAGTCGTCGGGGCTCGCTCTCTGCGGTAATCCGGTCAACCACCCCGCAGCCGGAAAAGTTGTCGTTATACACCTCGACAGCAAGAGCGTTCGCATCAACTCCGCAAGCGATTTCAGCACCGGCCATGGCGGCACCGCGGCTGCTGCCGCCCCCGCCGCAGAAGAGATCAAGCACCCTGACTGGCATGGCGTGGACATTGCCAGGTTGTGGCCACCATGTCCAGCACCATGCGATAAATGCTCACAGATAGGGGGTGTCCAAGGCGTGCAGCACCCGCTCCCGGCAGGCCTCCGGGGCCTTTTTGAGCTGATGCTCCCAAATCCGGATCACGGTCCATCCCAACCGCCGCAGCCGACGATGATTCTTCCGGTCGCGTTCGCGATTTGCGGCAATTTTGGCGGCCCACTTCTCCTGAAGCTTATGCCTCCAGAGCGGGAACCGCCATCCGTGCCAAAAGTCCCCGTCCACGAAGACCGCGACTTTCTGCTCGGCGAACACGAAGTCCGGGCGGCCTGGCAAGCTTCGGACATGGGCCTCCCACAGTATCCCGTGCGGTTCCAGAAGCGAAGCCAGCACCCGCTCCGGGGCAGTGTCCTTGCCACGTATTCTGGACATGACTTTGCTGCGGGCTTCCGGCGACATGATGTCGCCTGCATGCCGCCTCGCAGTCCTGGGATTGGGTATGCCGGACATGGTGGCTAATGAAAGCTCAAGAGGCCAAGCCTGGATGTGTGATGAGCGTATTGCTGTAGCATGGCATCCAAGGCCTGAGGTCGAACACGGAGGAGAGGCGTCCCAAGAATCGCGTGCCCCGAGGGGAGTCCCAGCACATGTCGGAAGTTGGCTTCAAGGATGACATCCTCGTCGCCGATCTTCAAAATGGGGAAGCGGTAGATGCCTTGGTGGCATTCCTTGACCCTCTTGCCCTTTTTGGTTTTCAACTTGCCTGATGGAACCAAGGTGCAAAACACGTAACGGAGCAGGCGCTCATTCCCTTGGGCGTAGTCACAGGCTGTGCTGCATTCAAGCAGAAAGCAGCGACACCTGCTCAACGCTCCTTGGGCATCAGTCATTTCCTCAAGGTTGAGGGACAGGCTCACCAACTGCTCGCGGCCATAGCCGAAGTGAGCTTCCCAGGCCGCGTCTTCTGGAATCTCAACCAACGCCCCTCGCTCATCCTTCAACGGCACGATGAGGTCGTACAAATACCGCGTGTTCAACTGCGCACTGCTCACGCCCTCCGGGAGTTGCCCGCAGGGCCCCAAGGGCTCAGGTGTTGCCGCTTTCCACACAGAATTATAGCCTTCGTCCGTTGGAATTGCCCCCATGAAGTCATCCAGGAGCGGAGCCAAGCCCCTCTGCATGGCTTTGGCGCGATTGTCGTCGGCATGAACTCCGCCAGACTCGCGAGCGATTTTTCCCAGAATGGTCCTGAACCGCCCTTCGACTGAGTCAAAATCCCAGGGGTTGGCGCCCGCCGCCAGCGTAGACAGCTCACCAAAGGCTTTCCCCGCGGATTCAGCCAGCTTTGCCTCCCAATGCAGCAAGGCGACCAACTGGGGCGATTTTGCGACCTCACGGAGAATGCGTTGCTTGAGTGCATCAAGCCGAGTGTCGTAATCCTCCGCAGTCTGCTCGGGCAGCCTGAGTTCCGCCTTATCCATGACGCCAACGGCGAGCGGGGCTGGGGCATCAGCATGCCGCACTTTCAAGAGCCTCACCACCTCATCCACGTCAGCCGCCTGGACGGACCAGAAGACCAGGAGGTATGGACCTGTTGCGAGATATCTCTTCAGGGCCTGCCCAGCAATGTCCGCGAGTTCTGCAGCGTTCCTGTGCCCGCCCACAAGGTTGAGATCCAGGAAAACGATCCGAACCCCCTGGGCGGGTGCCAAGTCGGGCAAAGGGAGTGTAAAGTGGATGGGAACGCAGGCGATTCCTGCCGCATGCAATCCATCTCGGATATTATTGAGATCATTTTCATCATCGTCAATTGCCAGGACTTTTGCCGAGGGGAACATGATCATTTCCTCCTGAAGCGCAAGATGACCGCCGCGCCATCATAGACCTTGGGAAGGTCCAACTCGGAGAGGTCCGCAAGCATGACGGCGCCACCTTGCGACTCCATGACCAAACGGGCGTAATACAATCCCAGTCCCATACCGCCCGCCCGGGTCGAGACAAAAGGCTTCACGGCATCTTCGAAATCGATTTCAAATCCGGGCCCCGTATCGATGACGGCGAGGCATGGTCCCTCCTCAGCCCAATCAGGCAGGGTCCTGATGGCTATGGCCATCTGCCGTTTCTGGCTGTCCAGTTCGCGTCGCTTCTTGCACCAGTGGATTGCATTGTCCACGAGGTTGATGATTGCCCCAAGGTAGAGGTTGTCCGCACCAGACACCTCAAAGTCCACATCCTCGCCGGTCAGGACAGGACAACTGAACGTGATTTCATGAAGACTGAATCTCCTCTCCGTGAGGAATTTGACATGGGCCAGGATATCGCTCACCTTCACTCGGCGCTGTTTGTTCTTTTTCAGCAGGGGAGCGAAACCTTCGAGCAACTGGACCAAGTGCCTCGCGTGCTGCGCGATGCGCTCCTCGGAGAGCCTGTTCCGGATGGCGGCGTCCAAGTCACGGACCTCGCGTTCGACCTCATGGAAGATGACGACGATGTTCATGCCAGCGGCACCGGCTGACATGGCAACTTCGCGGAGGCTGTCGTACTCCTTTTCAATGACATCGAGTTTGGGGCCGAGCTCATTCTCTAGATGATGCTTCTTCAGGGTCTTACGTAGGGCGCTCACGGTCTGCTCGAACCGCTCCGTCCCTGTCGTCAAGGCGGACGCCTCCCCCTTGATGGCTCGATCCAGACTCTCGCGATCCTCTCGGCGCGTACGGTCCAAAAATTCGACGACGTTCTGCATGACAGAGCGGAACCGCAAGAAGCAGTCGTTTTCGTCAAAACCTTCCCGATTTGTCTTTTCGTGCAATTCCGATGTGCTGGAGTGGCGGATATGCACTGCGGCAATGACGGAATTGGTCCCCATTTTCAACGCGGGGCGGTTGATGCGTCTTGCGTTGAGGCCGAGCCAGTCATCGTCGGGCTCCCCGTAGTTGTAGACTCGGATCCCGTCCCGGTATACCCGGACTCCGGTTTGCTCGTTGAGGAACTGCTTAACTTGATTTGTGTTCCCTGTCAGATTGAGAACCTTGGAGCGGCGGTCATAGACATGGAACTGCCCCTTAATCGGGCCGATTCCCTTGAGATACTCGGAGTCCAGGTGAACCTTTTTTCGGTCCCACGAGGGATCGTCTTCTGACATTTCGAGACGCTCACCTGGAGCGCTGGAAGCTTCCTTCGGTTTGAGACTCTTGAAGCGGTGAGGAGGGTTGAAGCGATAATTCCATGTGAAACCGCGTTCATCAATGCCAAATGAGAACTCCCACACGGCCTGGGCAAGGATGTCCTCTGGTTCAAAAAGTTCTTCCAGCCATTCCTCGTAGCCAGGGACTTTGAACTGGACGGCAAAGCTGTCCGGCGCATGGAACGGACTTGTCAACGATGTGAGCATCCGCTTGAGGGCGCGGACTTCACCGCGTGTCCATTCTGCCCGGAGGAGCTTCAGAATGCGTATCCGGGTCCCAATCTCGTTCCCCATGAATAGCTCGGGCTCATCCCTTTGCAGGATGTCGATCCCAACCTTGTCAATGTAGTCGTGGTCGTCAATCAATTTGGCCCAGTCGATGCGCATGTGGTATTCCGGCTGGCCCTTTGCTCGGGTGGTGAGAATCAGCCGATCCCCCAACTTGCAGGCGGCCAAACGGCCAACGCCTTTTTCACCAAGGGGCACCCGCTTGAACCTGCTGCTCCAGGCGCTCCTGTTGTCCCCTCGCTTTGCATCCGTGCCAATCTCCAGCCACCCATTGCGTAGCTGATCGAGAGTCATGCCGCAGCCATTGTCCGCCACCGTGATGGATGACTTTTCACTTTCCATCTTCAGCGTAACTGTCACCCTTGTCGCGTCGGCATCATAGGCGTTTTTGACGAGCTCAAAGACCGCCAACCGATCATTGCCGATGAGCTGATCGCCGAGCAGGCGCAGGATATGGGCTCTCGCCTTGAAGTGGGCGCTGTGAGTATGTGCCATCGTCAACCCTTCCTGCTGTTTTGCCACACGCGAGTATTCGCATGCCCGGGAAGACCCTCAACAGGGACTCGAACCGCTTCACCGGTCTCCGGCCATGGGCAGTTCGGTCCCGCTCATCGCTTCGCCAGATCACTGTTACAGAAAATACCTACATGACTATCTGCCAAGAATCCATACGTGACAGGACGTCTGGCCAGGAGGCGATTATTGCCTGCCAAAGGGTAGACACCGTCCATGGTGAGCGTTGGGAGAGAAAGATGAAGGCGATGAAGCGCTGGTTGCCTTTTGCGTTCTTGGGGGTAACCCTGCTGGTCAAAACGCTTGTCCACTCATGGCTCTGGCCCACAACAGGTTGGCCACCGGATGCCGCCCGCTAACTCCCGAAGCCGCTAGAAACATTTTCCTTTCTGTCTGTCCAGTATGTCTTTGTCTGTTTTGGCTGCTCTGGCGGAAGGTGGATCAAAGTGGAGCGCGGATTTTAATCCTGAAACGACGCGCAGGAACTGCTGCCCTTGTAGTGACAGTCCTGCTGTGGCTCTTTCTTGTGATGCAGTGGTTTCAGGCCGCTTGGGTGGCTGGGGCGCCAACGAAATTCTCCATGTATCGGGTCGTGCGGAGCTTCAAAATGTGTTTGCCCGCATACGTCTGTCTCCTCGTGGGCGGTCTGTTGTCCCCCTGGCTCAAAGGCGTTCGCATGCCTTCTCGTTTGAACGACCAAGGAGAACAATCATAACGAGGGCCCCCTTCCGCTCTATGGGAGCTTCCCACTGCCCAGATGAAGGGTTTGCCTCCGCAAAGGCAAGCCCCTTCATCTTTCCCGTGTCGATTCCTCACGCCACCTACACCGGTCTGACCAACCGCAACGGTGCGTCCATCGCCTCCCCGAGCTTCGGCAGCAGCGCGGCCGCCTTCTCCGTCTCCGAAGCATGCGGCTCGTAGTAGTTCTTGATGATCATCCGCGGGCTGGTGCCGACTAGGTGCGCTTGGCGACGCGGCTCCCTCGCACACCCCTTGGTTGACTCCCTCTCGCCGAAGTGCCAGATTAGAAGACAATAATGGTCGGGTAGTTGCGAATCGTTCTGCGGAGCTGGGGTTGCGACCAGGGGAGCCATGATGTGGGCGACGCTTGAGCCTTTCCACAACCGTCTTGCGCGGCTTGCCCTCGTCATCCTGTGCCTTCTGGCGGTCCACGGGTGCGATGGGGGCGGCGCGGCCAAGACCGTCGACTTCTCCCGCACCGTGCAGGTCGACCGGCCCAGCGAGGACCAGCGCGGCGGCCGCAAGCTCCGGATGGCCGTGGCCGCCATGATCTCGCCCAAGGACACCTTTGACCTGTACCGCCAGCTCTTGACGTACATCAGCCGCAGGATGGACGTGGAGCTGGAGTTCGTGCAGCGCAAAACCTACGCCGAGATCAGCGAACTGCTCCGGCAAGGCTTGGTGGACGTGGCCTTTGTGTGCTCCGGCCCCTACGCCACGGGCAAGCAGAAATACGGCCTGGAGCTCCTGGCCACGCCGGAGATTCGCGGCAGCCACTTCTACCAGGCCTACCTCATCGTCGGCAAGGACAGCCCCTGCAAGGAGCTGCGCGACCTCAAGGGCAAGACCTTCGCCTTCACCGACCCGGACTCCAACACCGGGCGGCTCGTACCGCTGCACTGGCTCGCCACCCTGGGCGAGCGGCCGGACAGCTTCTTCTCCAAGACGATCTACACCTACAGCCACGACAACTCGATCCTCGCCGTGTCGCGCGGGTTGGTGGACGGCGCGGCCGTGGACGGCCTGATCTGGGAGTTCTACGCTAGGCGCAATCCCGAGTTCACCGCGCAGACCAGGGTCATCCTGAAGTCCGAGCCCTTCGGCATCCCGCCGGTGGTCGTGTCCGAGCATCTGGACCGCGGGAGCAAGGAACGCATCCAGGAGGTGCTCTTCCACATGCACGAGGACGCGGAGGGCAAGAAGATCCTCGGCGACCTGTCCATCGACCGCTTCATCGCGCCCAGCGACGAATGGTACGCGTCCATAAGAAACCTGGAGCGCACGATGCTCTCCGCCACGCAGGACAAGGGCCATGGCGGCGCGAAGCCTTAAGCGCACGCTGCTCGCGGCGGTGGCGGCGCTGGTCATGGCCAGCAGCCTGCTCACCACGCTTTTGGCCACGCGCTACTACGTGAACAGCCTTCAGGAAACCCTCGCGGCGCAGGCGGAGAACCTGGCCCACGGCCTTTCCCTGCAGCTCACCGACCTGATCCTGGTCAACGACCTGGCCGGGGTGCAGAAGACGCTCACTCGCCAGCTCGGCAGCAACCCGGACCTGAGCTACGCCTTCGTGGTGCGCGACGGCCAGATCATCGCCCACACCTTCGACCGGGGCATTCCCGTGGCGCTCATCGACGCCAACGCGCCCACGCAGGACGGCCGCGCGCACGCCCAGGACATCCGCGCCGTCGGCGGCGGGCGCTACATCGACTTCGCCTGGCCGATCCTCGAAGGCAAGGCCGGGGTGCTCCGGCTGGGCATCTCCGAGGGCCAGCGCGACGCCAGGGTCCGGCACCTCTGGCTCCAGATAGGGCTCATCTCCCTGTGCATCCTCGCCGCGGCGCTGGCCGGCGGCCTGCTGTTCATCCGACGCATCACGCGGCCCATCGCGGAGCTGGTGCAGGCCACCCAGGCCGTGGACCAGAACAACCTGAACGTGCGCGTCAACGTCCAGGGCCAGGCCGAGGTCGCCGCACTGGCGGAGTCCTTCAATCACATGACCGGGCGCATCCAGGACTACATGCGCCGGCTGGAGGAGCAGACCGCGGCGCTGGAGCTCTCCCACCGCCAGATGCGCACCTCCTGCGAGATCGTGAAGGGGGCCGCGGCCCTGGAGGATTTGCGCGCCATCGGCCTGTACCTCCTGGAGCGCTCGCGGGAGATCGTCCGCTGCCGACAGATGGTGCTCCTGGTCTTCAACTCCGCGCGCGACGGCCTCTTCCGCATCGAGGACGGCGAGGTGCGGCTGGTGGGCGACCGGGAGCTGGCCAGCCGCGCGGCGGCGGCCCTGGAGGGCGTCGAGGGCATGACCATGTCCGAGGACAGCGTGTTCCGCCCGCCGCTGGTGCCCGAGGAGTTCATGCAGGCGGCGCGCCAGGCCGTGCTGCCCCTGCACCACGAGAGCAGCCTGTGCGGGGCCATGGTCATCGCCTGCCAGCAGGGCTGTTCGTGCACTGCCGAGGAGATGGCCGTGCTCGACCTGATCATGACCCAGGCCGCGGGCAGCATCCGGCGCACCGTGCTGCACCAGGACGCCATGGGCGAGCTGCGCCAGCGGCTCGATTCCACGGCCGAATTCGCCGGCATGATCGGCCGCGATCCGAAGATGCAGCTCATCTACGGCCTGATCCGCGACGTGGCCCCCACCGACGCCACGGTGCTCATCCAGGGCGAGAGCGGCACGGGCAAGGAGCTCGTGGCCAAGGCCATCCACCAGCAGAGCCCGCGCAGCGGCAAGCCCTTCGTGGTCATCAACTGCTCGGCCTATCCGGCGGCGCTTTTGGAGAGCGAGCTCTTCGGCCATGAGAAGGGCGCCTTCACCGGGGCGGAACGCCAGAAGCCCGGCCGTTTCGAGCAGGCCGACGGCGGCACCGTGTTCCTTGACGAGATCGGCGAAATACCGCCCACGGCCCAGGTGAAGCTCCTGCGCGTGCTCCAGACGCGCACCTTCGAACGGCTGGGCGGCGAGCGCACGCTCAGCGTGGACGTGCGCATCCTGGCCGCCACCAACCGCGATCTGCTGGCGGAGGTGCGCGAGAAGCGCTTCCGCGAGGACCTGTACTACCGCCTGGACGTCATCCCCATCCACATGCCTCCCCTGCGCGAGCGCGGCAACGACATCGCGCTTTTGGCGCGGCACTTCCTGCGCCGCTTCTCCGCCGAGCAGGGCCGGGTCATGGACGAGATCGCGCCCAAGGCCATGCGCCTGCTCCTGGACTACGCTTGGCCGGGCAACGTGCGCGAACTGGAAAACGTGCTGGAGCAGGCCACTATCCTGGCGCGCGGCGGCGTGCTCGCCCCCTCCGACCTGCCGACCCGCTTCCGCGAGCCCCAGGCCGCGCCGGAGCGCAGCATGCACGGACACGAGAAGCGCCTGCTTGTGGAGACGCTCGAGGAGTGCGGCTGGAACAAGAAGCTGGCCGCCAAGCGCCTGGGCATCGGCCGGAGCACGCTCTACGCCAAGATGAAGAAGCACGGCATCAAGGACTCCAGCGTCCAGTAGCCGCGCCCCCGCCTCCGCGAAAATCCGCTTTTTTTTGCCCGTGCCCGGACGGCAGGCCCTGCCGCGGGCGCTGGAGACGCCGGAACGTGTCCGCTTTTTGGACACAAAGTAACCACTGCGTTTTCAGTATGTTATATTAAAACCGCACGGGAATGTCTGAAATAGGGACACACGCGGACAGGCAAACGCGTGCCACTGTTCCCCCGCGCCGCGCACGGCCACAAGACATACCAATATTTCGATATGTTACGCACTCGCCACGCGGCGTTGCCCCACGGCATGGACGTTGCTCAGGCCCAAGACAAGGGCCCGGCCGGGTGGGCGAAACCCCGGCGCAACGCGTGGAGCAACGGCCATCAACCGTGGAGTGGATATGAACGACATGCAGAGGCGAGACATCTTGAAGGCCGGGGCCGTGCTCGGCGGGGCGGTCGCCCTGGGCAAGCTGGCCGCCGGTTCGGCCGTCCTGGCCGGGGAAACAGAGGCCAAGGCCGGGGCGCCGGCGGTGCTGGAGCGCGTGAAGCCCGCGCCCGGCGAGGACGTGCACATCCGCATGCAGCGCGAGCTGGTGCGCGCCATGAAGAAACCCCTGGCCGAACGGCGCTGGGGCATGGTCATCGACACGCGCAAATGCGTGGGCTGCCATTCCTGCACCGTGGGCTGCGTCATGGAGAATAAGCTGCCGCCCGGCGTCGTGTACCGCCCGGTCATCGACATGGAGAGCGGCGCCTACCCCAACGTCGGGCGCAAGTTCCTGCCGCGGCCCTGCATGCAGTGCGAAAATCCGCCCTGCGTGCCGGTCTGCCCGGTCAAGGCCACCTGGAAGCGCGCCGACGGCATCATCGTCATCGACTACGACGCCTGCATCGGCTGCCGCTACTGCATCACGGCCTGCCCCTACCAGGCGCGCACCTACGACTTCGGCCAGAACTTCAGCCAGAACGCCGCCAGCGGCAAGGACGGCGGCTTGGCGCTCGACACCGGCCGCAAGTACGAGAAGGAGCCGTCCTTCGAGTACGGCTCGACCTGGACCAGGGGCGAGGGCCTGCTCCCCAAGAGCCCGGTGGGCAACGCCCGCAAGTGCACGTTCTGCGCGCATCGGCTGGAGCACTACCAGCTGCCCATGTGCGTGAGCACGTGCATCGGCCGGTCCACCTTCTTCGGGGATATGAACGACCCGAAGTCGCTGGTCGCGGGCCTTGTCGCCCGCAACAACGCCGTCCTGCTCAAGGGTGAGCTCGGCACCGCCCCCAAGGTCTTCTACCTGGTCTAAGGAGGTCAGAATGAACGCCTCGTTCCTTGAAAATCTGCGACACGGCGACCGGGCGCGGCTGCTGAAAGGGCTGTGGCTCCTGGCCTTGGCCGTCGGCGCGCTGGGGCTGTTCCAGCGGCTATTCTACGGCGACCAGGCCGCCGGCTTCGGCAGCTACGTGCCCTGGGGGCTCTGGGTGGCCGCGTACACCTACTTCAGCGGCCTGGCCGCCGGGGCGTTCCTGCTCGCGGCGGGCATCAGGGTCTTCAACATCCGCGCCCTCGAACCCATCGCCAAGCTGTGCCTGTTTGCATCCTTCATCACTCTGGCCCTGGGGCTCATCACCATCGGCCTGGACCTGGGGCACATGGAGCGGGCGTTGCTGGTCCTCCTGCGGCCGCAGTTCCATTCCATGATGGCCTGGATGGTCTGGCTGTACACCGCCTACCTGATCCTGCTCGTACTCCTGCTGCGCCGCAGCCTGCGGCCCGGCCCGGCGGGTAGCGATGACGCCGGCAAGACGCCCGGCCTCATGCTCGCCGGCATCCCGCTGGTCATAGGCTTCGCTGGCGGCGTGGGCGCGCTCTTCGGCACCGTGGCGGCGCGCGAATACTGGCATTCCTCGCTGTTCCCGGTCTTCTTCCTGGCGGGAGCGCTGACCTCCGGCGCGGCGCTCGTGACCGCCCTGACGGCCTGGCTCTGGCCCGGCCGCGACGAGGCCTGGAAGGAGATGGTCCAACTGCTCGGTCGCATCGTCCTGGGCCTCGTGCTGCTGGAGTGCGTGCTGGAGTTCGCCGAGTTCACCATCCCAGCCTGGTACGGCGTGGGCTCCGGCTTCGAGCTGGTGTGGTACGTGCTGTTCGGGCCGTACTGGTATGTGTTCTGGATCTTCCACCTAGGCCTCGGCGTGGCCGTGCCCCTGTACCTGCTGGCCAGGCGGCCCGAGCCCAAGGACGTCGGCTTGGCCGCGGCGCTGGTGACCGTGATGTTCTTCGCCGTGCGCCTGAACCTCGTTATCCCCGGGCTCATCGTGCCCGAGCTGCGCGGCCTGGAGCAGGCCTACACCGACCCGGTGGGCGGCAAGCTCTCCTTCGCCTATTTGCCGAGCCTGTTCGAGTGGCAGATCCTCATCGGCGTCGTCGCCGTGGGCGTCGCCCTGTGGCTTGCGGGGACCAAGCGCTTCCCGAATGTCTTTCCCAGTCCCTCCCAATCCAGCGAGGTGAAGTCATGAGCGAAGAATCCAAGACCCAAGGGATGAGCCGCCGCGCGGCCCTCGGGGCCTGCGCAGCCCTGGCGGGCGGCGCCGCGCTGGGCGTGCTGGGCGGCTGCGCCAACCGCAAGGGGCTGGACGGCACCGCGCCGGGTCCCTACCCCATGGCCGAGGCCGAGAACATCATCCATACCAGCTGCCTGCAGTGCAACACGCAGTGCACGCTGAAGGTCAAGGTCCAGGATGGCCTGGTCGTCAAGATCGACGGCAATCCATACAGCCCGATGACGGTTCACCCGAATCTGCCCTACGATACGCCGCCGGCCGAAGCCGTGGCCGTGGACGGCGCGATCTGCCCCAAGGGCCAGGCCGGCGTCCAGACGCTCTATGACCCCTACCGGGTGCGCAAGGTCCTCAAGCGCACCGGACCGCGCGGCGCGAACAGGTGGAAGTCCATCCCCTTCGACCAGGCCATCAAGGAAATCTGCGACGGCGGCAAGCTCTTCGCCGACATCGGAGAGGACCGCGAAATCGCCGGGTTCAACAGCGTGGTGGCGCTGCGCGACGCCGCGCTGGCCAAGCAGCTCGCGGCCGACGTCGGCGCCATCCGCAAGGGCGAGATGACCGTGGACGAGTTCAAGGCCAAGAACGCCGCCCATCTCGGCAAGCTCCTTGACTCCGACCACCCGGACCTCGGCCCCAAGAACAACCAATTCGTCCTGCAGGGCGGCCGCATCAGCCCGGACCGCGACGTGATCACCAAGCGCTTCACCTTCGGGACGCTGGGCTCGGTCAACTGGTTCGGCCACACGACCATCTGCGAGCAGGCGCACCACGTGGCCTTCATGTATTCCCTGGCGCAGTGGCAGGAGAAGGACGACAAGTTCTCCTGGGCCAAGGGACCCAACCACATGAAGCCGGACTACACCCAGTCCGAGTTCGTCATCTTCTGGGGCACGGGCTTCAACGAGGCCAACTTCGGTCCCACCCCCATGAGCCCGCGCGTGTCCCAGGCCATCACCGACGGCAAGCTCAAAATCGCCGTCATCGACCCGCGCCTCTCCAAGAGCGCGGCCAAGGGCTGGTGGCTTCCCGTGCATCCGGGCGGCAACCTGGCCCTGGCCCTAGCCATGATCCAGTGGATCATCGCCGGCAAGCGCTATGACGAGGCCTTCCTGCGCAACGCCAACAAGGCCGCGGCAAAGGCCGGCGGCGAGAAGAGCTGGTCCAACGCCACTTGGTTGGTGAACACTGCAACGGGCAAGTTCCTGCGCGCCGCCGACGCCGGCGTCGGCACGGCCAACCAGTTCGTGGCCTTGGTCAACGGGGTTCCGGTGGCGGTGGATCCATCGGACGAGAAGAAGTCCGTGGTCGGCGACCTGGACGTGGCCGGCAGCGTGAAGGGAGTTGAGGTCGCGTCGAGCTTCCGAATGCTCAAGGATGCCGCCGCCGCGAAAAGCTTTGAGGAATATGCGCGCATAGCCGGGCTGGAGCCTGGGGAGATCGAGAAGCTCGCGCGGGAGTTCACGGCCCACGGCAAGAAGGCGGCCATCGACTTCTACCGCGGCCCCATCAAGACCACCTACGGCTACTACTCCGCCCAGGCCATCATCCTGCTCAACTTCCTCATCGGCAACGTGGACCATGTCGGCGGGTTCATGAAGGGCGGCGGGGCCTGGGACGGCTCCGGCGGCAAGCCGGACCAGCCTTTCCCCGTGGGCAAGATGCACCCGGGCGCGCTGGCGCATTTTGGCGTCAAGCTCACGCGGGAGGCCTCCGGTCCCTACGAGACCAGCACCCTGTTCAAGCGCGACGGCTATCCGGCAAAGCGGCCCTGGTTCCCCTTCACCGACGACGTGTACCAGGAGATAATCCCGGCGGCCAACGCGGGCTATCCGTACCCCATCAAGATCCTTTGGCTGCACTATGGCACGCCCGCCCTGGCCGCGCCCGCGGGTCATCTGCAGATCAAGATGCTCAAGGACACGGCGAAGTTCCCGCTCTTCATCGCCACCGACGTGGTCATCGGCGAGACGAGCATGTACGCGGACTACATCTTCCCGGACCTGTCCTACCTGGAGCGCTGGTCCAACCCCCTGGGCACGAGCCCGGTGGTCCTCTCGCAGATCAGCAAGTTCCGGCAGCCAGCCGCCGCGCCGGTCCCGGAGGTCGTCACGGTGGACGGCGAGGAGATGCCCATCAGCATCGAGTCGGTCATGATCTCCGTGGCCAAGCGCCTCGGGCTGTCCGGGTTCGGCAAGGACGCCTTCGGTCCCGGCCAGGGCCTGAACCGGCCCGAGGACTTCCACCTGAAGATGGTCGCCAACCTCGCCGCGGGCAACAAGGCCGGCGACGAGGCGCCCGAGGCCGACGACGCGGAGTTGGAGCTGCTGCGCAAGGCCCGCCGCCACCTGCCCAAGGCCGTCTTCGACGAGCAGAAGTGGCAGGCCGCCGTGGGGCCCCTCTGGCGGCGCGTGGTCTACCTGCTCAACCGCGGCGGCCGGTTCGAGAAGGCCTCGGGGGCCTATGACGAGGGCTTCGCCAAGCACGCCTACGGCAACCAACTGAACATCTACGTCGAGCCCGTGGCGGGCGGAAAGCACTCCGTACAGGGCAAGCGGTTGTCCGGCGTGCCGGTGTACGAGGAAATGGAGTCCTTCGACGGCAAGCCGGTGGCGTTTCCGGCGGAGTACGAGTTCGAGATGATCACCTACAAGGACATCCACGGCGGGCAGTCCAGGACCTCCGGCAACTACGCCGGGCACCTGGCGATCATGCCGGAGAACTTCGTCTTCCTGAACGAGCTCGACGCGAGCCGCCTGAAGCTGACTGACGGCGATGTGGTGCGCCTGGAAAGTCCCGGCTTCGGCGGCAGCTTCGAGATCGGCTCCGGCCAGGCCCCGGCCAGGGTCGAGGGCAAGCTGCGCGTCACGCAGGGCCTGCGGCCGGGCGTGGTGAGCGTGTCCTGGCACTATGGTCATTGGGCGTACGGCGCGCGCGACGTGGAGATCGATGGGCAGAGGATTCCCGGCGAACCCGTGCGCGGTAAGGGGCTGGTGACCAACGCCGCCAGCGCCGTGGACGGATACCTCAAGGACGTGTGCCTGACCGATCCCATCGCGGGCGACAGCGCGTTCACCGGCTCGCGGGTGAAGCTGGTCAAGGTGGCCTCGTCCAAGGGACCGCGCGCACCGCTGGCGGGCTGGGTTCCGGCCGGCTGGGCATCGCGCTGAAGGACCACGCGTTGAACCACGGGCGGGGCTCGGCGGTGGCGATGGCCGCTCCGGGTCCCGCCTTCTTCATTGCGCAGGGCTCCGCCGCAGCCGGTCGCCCACCTCAAAACGACATGTGGAGAGGTAGACATGTACAAACGAATCTGCGACTGAACGCACTGGCTTGGCTGGGGGTCGGCAATGGCGGAAAGCCCCGGACGCCCACGCTGCGCGGACAGCGGTGGGCGCTTGCCGGGAAAAACCTCTCGGGAGCAGCGATGACGACGGACTTTCTCTTGCGGATCGCCCTGGCCGGGGTTCTCGGCGCCCTGATCGGCATTGAGCGCCAGCTGCGGGCCAAGGAGGCCGGTCTGCGCACGCACGTCCTGGTGTGCATCGGCAGCGCCATGTTCATGATCGTCTCGAAGTACGGCTTCGGCGACATCCTGGCCGGGGAGCACATCGCCCTCGACCCCAGCCGCGTCTCGGCGCAGGTCGTCAGCGGCGTCGGGTTCCTGGGCGCGGGGACCATCCTGATCAACAAGCAGGTGGTCAAGGGCCTGACCACGGCGGCGGGGCTCTGGGTCACCGCCTCCATCGGCCTGGTGGTCGGCAGCGGCATGTACGAGATCGGGGTCTACGGCACGGTGATGACCCTCATCGTGCTGGAGGTGGTGCGCCAGCTGCGCGACAGGCTCATGGGCAGCCGCCATTTCATCGAGCTCTCCGTGCTGCCGGAAAGCGTCGCGGAGGTCTTCCTGGCGCTGCAGAAGCTGCATATCCGGCCGGGACCGCTGACGATCTCGCACTGCGACGGCGAGGCCACCTTCTGCGAGATGACCCTTGAGGTCACGCTCTCCGCACGGCAGAAGCCGGCGGGCATCTATCAGCAGCTGCTCACGGTGAAGGGCCTGCACAAGATCGAGGTGCGCTGAACCGCGCGACCCCGCAGCACACGCGCCGCGCCACGCCTGCAATCGCTGCCGGGAACGAGAGCCCCTCCGTCCGGGCAGTTCGAGACAACCGCCTCGACGGGCTGGCCTGCACGCCCAAAACGACACAGCAGATGTCGCCCAACGGTCGTTTTCTTGTTGGTATGCAAAATTCAACCACGATTTCAGGGCATGCGCCATGCCGCCGGCTGGATGGCATTCAAGTTGGCGCGCACAGAACGCATTGGCAGTGTCATGCTGTACATAAAACAAGCCAACAATTTGTACTTACACACTTTTTAATAAATCCATGAGGCGGGGTGCGGGGGCGGGACCCCTTGATCTTTCCGAACCCTGTCAACCTGCTTATTTTGTCCTTTTCCCGGCCCAAAACATGCCTTTTTTGTCCGACCTAAAAACCACTGGTATCCTTGCGGAATTTGCGATGGGCAGCCCGCCCGTTGCGCAACCGTAAGGAGCCCCCATGCCTCAGCCCTCACTGCTTTCCATCAAGCGCGACGCGCAGGGCCGCATCGCAGAACGCACTCTGAACTTCGGCAGCGAGGCCGAAATTCGGCACTACGCCTATGATTCCGCCGGACGCCTCGCCCGCGTCACCGATGGCACCGGCGGTCTGCTGGAGTCCTACCAGTACGACCACGAGGGCCGACGCCTCGCCGACATCAACCCGCAGCGCTTCCGCGGCGAGCGGCGCTAGAGCTATAACCCGGGCGACCGGTTGGGGCAGGCCGGTGCCACTCAATACGGCCACGACAAGGCGGGCTTCCGCAACCTGAAGCTCGAAGGCGGCCGCGAGACGAGATACCACTACGAGCCCGGCGGCCTGCTCATGGGCGTGGACCTGCCCGACGGCAGGCGCATCGACTACGCCTACGATGCCGACGGGTTGCGGCGCGAGAAGCGCATCAACGGGCGGCTGGTCGAGGCTTATCGTTGGCTCGATCCGCTGCGTCTTTCGGAATTCCACGATGAACGCGAGTGGTGGCGGCTGGCATACCTTGAGGGCCGGACGCCCGTTGGTGTGACGAACGGCGACGACTCGTACTTGCTGCTCTGCGACCAAGTGGGCACGCCGTTGGCCCTTGCCACCACGGATGGTCATGTTGTACAGACGATGCAATACGACAGCTTCGGAAACCTGTTGCAGGTGCGGGGTGACGTGGTGCGCCTGCCCATCGGCTTCGCGGGCGGGCTCTTTGACGCCGACACCGGCCTGACGCGCTTCGGCTGGCGCGACTACGACGCCGACACCGGCCGCTTCACGGCGCTTGACCCCATGGGCGCAAAAGGCGGCGACAGCGACTGGTACGGCTATTGCGTGGATGATCCGGTGAACCGGGTGGATGCGTGGGGGCTGGATTGGGGTTGGGCTGACGTTGCCTCCTATGGTTCAACCATTGCGACAGAAGCACTCAAGCAGGCGAAAGTCATCGGCACGAAGGTCGCCACAGGCGTTGGAATTCTCACCGCTCCGCTTGGCGACATGCTCGACCCGACACCGGTCAATGATGTTTACGAGGAGAGCAAAGAGTACTGGGACCAGTGGGGCAAGGAGCCCGAGGACTTACGGAATCGCCATTAGATTTTACAGGGAGCATGCTGATGGACTGGACAAACGTCGCCTTCATGGGCGGGATAGCCGCCATGCTTATCGCTGCGGTGGCGTTCATCGAACGCAGAAGAGCGGCGGGGAAGCCAATTCGTGATGCGTATTCCTTCCGAGCAGTCCAGCAGGTGGTCGGCGGTGGCATTCTCGGCGCCAGCGCCATTGCCGCTCTGACCTATGCTGTCACTGGCTCCGCAGATACGGCTCTCGGCCTGGGCGGCATCATCGCCGGCGTGGTTCTCCTCGGTGGCCTGCGTGGCTTCTTCAGCGAATTCCTGCGCAAACGAGATGGAGCAAAGAGTCTGGACAAACCATAGCCGCGATTACCAAGGCATGTCCCATTTGAAAGCAAACGGGGCGGGGAGCGCACAAACTCCCCGCCCCGTCGTCGTTTTGGGATACGCCCGGCCGGGTGTTACATTTCTCCCCTTGACCGGGGGGCGGGGGCGGGACCCCTGTTTTTTGTTACTTCGGAACCTTCAGTCCCAGGGCCTTGGCCACGCCCGCGCCGTAGGCCGGGTCGGCCTTGGCGCAGTTGCCGATGTGCCGGAGCTTGATCTCCTTGGGCGCATCGCCCATGGCCCGTGCGGTGTTCTCGAAGAGTTCCTGCTGCTGCTTCTTGCTCATGAGCCGGAAGAGCTCGCCCGGCTGGGAATAGTAGTCGGCGTCGTCCTCGCGCGCGTTCCAGTGCTTGGCCGCGCCGGAGAGCTCCAGCTGCGGCTCGTGGTATTCGGGCTGCTCCTGCCATTCTCCGTAGCTGTTGGGCTCGTAGGCCAGCGTGCTGCCGTGGTTGCCGTCCACGCGCATGGACCCGTCGCGGTGGTAGCTGTGGAAGGGGCAGCGGGCCATGTTGACGGGGATGAGGTGGTGGTTCACGCCCAGGCGGTAGCGCTGGGCGTCGCCGTAGGAGAAGAGCCGCCCCTGCAGCATCTTGTCCGGCGAGAAGGAGATGCCGGGCACCACGTTGGCCGGGTTGAAGGCGGCCTGCTCCACCTCGGCGAAGTAGTTTTCCGGGTTCCTGTTCAGTTCAAGCACGCCCACTTCCATGAGCGGCGCGTCCTTGTGCTTCCATACCTTTGTGAGGTCGAAGGGGTGGTAGGGCAGGGCCTTGGCCTGCTTGTCGGTAAGCACCTGCACGAACAGGGTCCAGCGGGGGAAGTCGCCCCGCTCTATGGCGTCGTAGAGGTCGCGCTGGTGGCTTTCGCGGCACTTGCCCACCAGGGCCTCGGCCTCGGCGTCGGTAAGGTTCTTGATGCCCTGCTGGGTGCGCAGGTGGAACTTGCACCAGAAGCGCTCGTTCTTTTTGTTGATGAAGCTGAAGGTGTGGCTGCCGAAGCCGTGCATGTGCCGGTAGCTGGCCGGTATGCCGCGGTCGCTCATGACCACGGTGACCTGGTGCAGGGCCTCAGGCAGGCTGGACCAGAAGTCCCAGTTGTTCTTGGCGCTGCGCAGGTTTGTGCGCGGGTCGCGCTTCACCGCGTGGTTCAGGTCCGGGAACTTGAGGGGATCGCGCAGGAAGAACACCGGCGTGTTGTTGCCCACCAGGTCCCAGTTGCCCTCCTCTGTATAAAACTTGATGGCGAAGCCGCGGATGTCGCGCTCGGCGTCGGCCGCGCCGCGCTCGCCCGCCACCGTGGAGAAGCGCACGAACAGGTCGGTCTTCTTGCCGATCTTGCCGAAGATCTTGGCGCGCGTGTATTTGGTGATGTCGTGGGTGACGGTGAAGACCCCGTAGGCTCCGGAGCCCTTGGCGTGCATCCTGCGCTCGGGAATCACCTCGCGGTCGAAATGCGCAAGTTTCTCCAGGAACCAGACATCCTGCAAAAGCTGTGGGCCGCGCGACCCGGCGGTGAGCACGTTCTGGTTGTCCGGCACGGGCGCGCCAGCGTTGGTGGTCAGCTTCTTCTTGACCATGCTTTCCTCCGTTTCCGCCAGAGGCGGGCTGTTTCCGGGAATTACGCAGGTACATAGCATACGTGTTGCGGAATACAAGTTGTCGTCTCAGGAGAAGACTCTTTGTTTGGATAATTATTATCCATAGAGAGTCGCTCCTGTCAACTGGCGTCCGCAGCAGGGCCACGCATTTGGGCTGCGGGAACAGCGCCTGGGGGATCGCCTCGCATGGCCGAGGCCGTGGAGTATTGTGTCTGCGCACAGGCGAAAGGTCCCCAATCGGCCATGCGGATGCATGACCGTCCGGAGGCTTCATGGCGGGGCACGGGCCGTGGCCCTTTGGTGGGAGCAGGGGGCGAGAGGGCCCCCTGCGGTTCGTTTCGGGTGCTATGCCCCGGCGCCGGGCAGGGCGAAGCCCTTGGTGGTGCCGCCGGTGGAGGAAGGCGTTCCCGCGATGCGCGAGAGGTAGGAATCGCCGAGGTTCTGGATGTGCCCGGCAACGTTGTCGAAGTGGTTGAAGTGCACCTGCTCCTCGTCGATGATGGTCTGGAAGAGGGTGGTGCTGATGTTGTCGCCGCAGTCGCGGCAGACCTGCAGGAACTGGTTGTACGCGTCGATGGTGTCGTCTTCGAGCTTGGAGTCGAAGGGGAAGATGGTGCGCACGTCCTGTCCCTTGATGACCGTGCCGTCGCCTGCGGTCACGGGTTCTCCGCCCAGTTCCTTGATGCGCTCGGCGAACATCTCTGCGTGGCGCATTTCGTCGATGGCGATGAGCTTCATGTTGGCGGCCATTTCGCCATAGTCCATGCTGTCCAGGTTGTAGTGCTGGTTCATGTACTGGGTGATGGCGGTGAGCTCCATGGCGCGCGCCTTGTTCAGGACATCAAGCACCTTGGCCTTGCGTTTTTCTCTGCTTTCAACTGCCATGACTGGCACCTCCGGGTATGTTGAGGGTCGGTCCACAGGGTTTCCACTCCCTGTCACTTTAGGGCAAAGCGCAGGGCGAGGCAAGGCTTGAGGGGGAGAGCTTAGGACCGTGCGCGGCAGGCCGGGCAGAGCCCGAAGAGGTCGAAGCGGTGGGAACTGACGGCGAAGCCGCTCTGCTTTGCGATGCGGGACGCCAGTGCGTCTACTTCGTCATCTGGGCAGGGCGGGTCGGTGATGCTGCCGCAGCGGGTGCAGATGAGGTGCGGGTGCGGGCGCGGGTGGCGACCGTCGTAGCGGCTGCCGAGTTCGCCGAAGCCCAGCTCCAGCACCTCGCCCAGCTGCTTCAGCAGGTGGATGGTCTTGTACACCGTGGCCAGGCTGGTGGTGGGGAATTCGGCAAGGATGGCCGTGTGCAGTTGCTCCACGCTGGGGTGGTCGTCGCGTTCCAGCAGCTGCCGCACGATGGCGACGCGCTGCGGCGTGAGCCTGTGCCCGGCCTTGCGCAGGCGCTGGAGCAGCTCGTCAAGGCGTGTGGCGGCGCAGGTGTTCATGTTTTTAAGTGTACGGCAGCGGACAGCGGCGGGCAAGGGGGCAAAAAAAAGCCGGAGCACTGATGCTCCGGCCTTTTTTGCCGACAACAGATGGCACCGCCTACTTTGCGTAGCCCACGGCGCGCTTTTCGCGGATGACCGTGACCCGGATCTGGCCGGGGTAGGTCATGTTGCTTTCGATTTTGGAGGCGATGTCCTTGACCAGCAGGTAGGTCTGTTCGTCGGGCACGCGCTCGGCGTCCACCATCACCCGCACCTCGCGTCCGGCCTGGATGGCGTAAGCCTTGCTGACGCCGCCGAAGCTGGTGGCGATGCCTTCCAGCTCCTCCAGGCGCTTGACGTAGTTCTCCAGGAGCTCCTTGCGGGCGCCGGGCCGCGCGCCGGAGAGGCTGTCCGCCGCCTGGACCAGGGTGGCGATGGCGGTCTGCGGGGGCACATCCTCGTGGTGGGCCTGGATGGCGTGCACGATGTCCTGGCTTTCGCCGTGTTTCTTGGCCAAGTCCGCGCCGATGACGGCGTGGGGGCCTTCGATCTCATGGTCCACGGCCTTGCCCAGGTCGTGCAGCAGGCCTGCGCGCTTGGCCATCTTTTCGTCCAGGCCCAGCTCCGCGGCCATGATGCCGCAGAGGAAGGCCACCTCGATGGAGTGCTGGAGCACGTTCTGGGAGTAGCTGGTGCGGTAGTGCAGCTGGCCCAGCAGCTTGACGAGCTCCGGATGGATGCCGTGCACGCCCACGTCGAAGGTGGCCTGCTCGCCGATTTCGCGCAGCTTCACGTCCATTTCCTGCTCCACCTTGCGCACGATGTCCTCGATGCGCGCGGGGTGGATGCGGCCGTCGTGGATGAGGCGCTCAAGGGCCTGCTTGGCCACCTCGCGCCGCAGGGGGCTGTAGGCCGAAAGGACCACGGTTTCGGGCGTGTCGTCGATGATGAGGTCGACGCCTGTGGCGGCCTCAAGGGCGCGGATGTTCCTGCCCTCGCGGCCGATGATGCGGCCTTTCATCTCCTCGCTGGGCAGGGGCACGGCGGTGACGGTCTGCTCGGAAACGTAGTCGCCCGCGTAGCGCTGTATGGCCAGGGAGAGGATTTCCTTGGCCTTCTTGCCCGCCACTTCCTTGGCCTCGGTCTCGATGTTGCGGATCATGCGCGCGGCCTCGTGGCGCGTGCGCGACTCCACCTCGGTCATGAGGCGTTCCTTGGCCTCCTCCACGGTGAGGCCGGAGATTTCCTGCAGCTTGCGCTCGTGGATGTCGTGGGCGGCGTCCAGGGCCTCCTGCTTTTCAGCCAGGCTCTTTTCCTGCTTGATGAGCCGCTTTTCCAGCTCCACCACGCCGGATTCCTTCTGGGCCACCTTTTCGAGTTTGCTTTCCAGGCGCTCTTCCTTCTCCTGCAGGCGGCCCTGTTCGCGCTTCAGGGTCTGCTCGCGGTCCTTGTACTCGCGCTCCTGCTCCTTCTTGAGGGCGAAAATTTCGTCCTGGGCTTGCAGCCTGGCCTCCTTGCGGGTGGCCTCGGCCTCCTTCCTTGCCTCTTCCACGATGCGTTCAGCCAGGTCGCTTGCGTCCTGGTTGCGTTTTTTGGAAAGGTAGCTGTTGAGATAGTAGCCGCCCGCGAGGCCGATGATGAGCGCCAGGCCATCGAGGGCGATGAGCAACAGGATTGAATCAGACATGCGCTGCTCCTTGCCGGTTATGTTGACAGGCCATGCTGGCCTGATGCGCGCCGGCGGGCGAAAACGCCAGCCAAGCTCGTGCGTGAACCGTTTGGGGCAGGTGTCTTGGAGAGGAGGGTGGACTTTTGTCCGTTGCGGAAAATACAAACAGCCGCCGGGGCCATTTAGCCCCGGGGCGCCGTGTTGCTCTTGGAGTTTTGAACCTCGTTTAACGAGGTGGGGTCCTCCGTCTCTCCGTCAGGCTGCCCGCTCCAGGGCGGGTGTGCACACGGGAGGGAACTGGCGGATCCCGTTTAATGCGTATTGGCTCAAGAACTCAAAAACAATCACGAACTCCCCAGGGGTTTTGCCGCTGTTCGTATGCGCAAGGCTGCATTATCCAGCCTGTTATCGCCTCTCCAAGAGCTCCTGCATTCGGGCCTCAAGGGCCGCAAGCTTCCGCCTCGTTTCGAGATAGTCGTCCGCCATCCCAAGGGCCAGAAGCGTGAGCAGTTTCTCCCTGCTTATGTACCGTCCGCCCTTGCTCAACTCGGAGAAACGTTCTTCGAGCAGGGCCTGGGCAACCTGGATGCGTTCAAAGTCCGCATCCGTCTTGAAGGAAATTTCAAGACCGTTGACCGTTATGGTGTAGCTCGGCATGGCGTTCTACGGTCTACTGCCCGCCGAGGGTCGCCTGCACCTTCGTCAGAAGGGCCTCGATGCGGTCCTGCACTTCCTTCCGTTTTCCGGCCTCGGCTTCAAGCTGTCCAGCCAGGGTCAGATTTTCCTCTTCCAACTGCCGAACACGCGTCATGAGTTCCTCAAATCGCGCTTCCAGCCTTTCGATAAGTTCCATGGTTTTGTTCTAACGCTTCCGGCGGGCGAAATCAAGGTTTCTTGCCCCGCCCCTCAAGATTGATCTGCTTGGAGCGGGCCACGCCCAACGCCCTGTCCGGAACGTCTTTTGTAATCACGGAACCGGCGCCGACAAGGGCGTTTTCCCCCACGCGCACCGGGGCCACAAGGGCCGTATTGCTGCCGATGAACGCGCCCGCGCCGATGTCGGTTTTGTGTTTGCGCGCGCCATCGTAGTTGCAGGTGATGGTGCCCGCGCCGATGTTGGCGCCCGCGCCAACCTCCGCATCGCCCAGGTAGGAGAGATGCCCTGCCTTGGCCCCAGACCCGAGCACGGCCTTTTTCATCTCCACGAAGTTGCCCACATGCGCGCGTTCGCACAGCTCCGCACCGGGCCGCAGCCTGGCGAAGGGCCCGCAGTCGCTGCCTGGGGCAAGGCGGGCCTGCTCCAGGTGGCTGTGCTCGCGGACGGTGCTTCCGGCTTCGAGCACGCTGTCCGTGAGTTGGCTGAACGCTCCCACCCGCGCCCCGCTGGCAATCCTGCTTGCGCCGAGCACGCGGCAAGGGCCGATGAGCTCCGCCCCTGGCTCCACCTGCGCTTGCGGTCCCACCACGATGCTGTCCGGGTGGTGCAGGATGACGCCGGATTTGAGCAAGCGCGACACGATGCGCCCGCGCAGGCGTTCCTCGGCCTGGGCCAGCTCCAGGGGCGAGTTGACGCCGAGTAGGTCCAGGGCGTTGTCGCGCCGGTGCGCGCGCACGGCCAACCCGGCGGCCAGGCCGTTGGCCACCAGATCGGTGATGTAATACTCCCCGGCGCGGTTGGCGCTGGTGAGCGAAAAGAGCGCGGCTTCCACCGCCGC
Source organism: Humidesulfovibrio mexicanus (assembly GCF_900188225.1). Lineage (NCBI taxonomy): Bacteria > Pseudomonadati > Thermodesulfobacteriota > Desulfovibrionia > Desulfovibrionales > Desulfovibrionaceae > Humidesulfovibrio > Humidesulfovibrio mexicanus. Next base: position 72,997 of record NZ_FZOC01000008.1, read on the forward strand.
CACGGAAAGGCAGAACACCCCGGTATTTACCTCGCCGGTGTCGGTCCCGTGCCGCGCGGGGTCGAAGTCCTTGGCCTCGACAATGCCGGTCACCCGCCCGTCCGCTCCGCGCAGCACCCGGCCGAAGGAGCCGGCATCGGGCAGCACGGTGGTCAAAAACGCGATGTCCGCGCCCTCGCGCACAAAGCCCAGAAGGTCGTCCAGGTCCTGGGGGCAGAGCAGGGGGGCGTCTGCGTTCAGCACAAGGCAGTGCGCCGCGCCGCTTTGGCGCACGGCGTCCCAGGCGCATTGCAGGGCGTGGCCGGTGCCTTTCTGCTCCTCCTGGAGCACAAAGCCCTGGGCCAGGTCCGGGTGCGTGGCGCGGACCAGTTCGTGCCCGTGGCCGACCACGGTCAGCACATGCGCGGCCACCGAGGCGGCGGTCCTGGCCACGTGGGCGAGCATGGTGTCTCCCAGCAGGGTCTGCAGGGCCTTGGGCCGGTCGGAATGCATACGCGTGCCCTTGCCTGCGGCAAGGATGACGGCGACGGTGTTCGGGTTGGGCATGGGGACTCCTGTGGAAGCCGTGATGTCTGCGGCGCTTTTCGCATTATTTCAAAAAAAAGAAAAGGCAGGCCGGAACGAGTCCGGCCTGCCGTGGTTGTGGTGGTGCCTTGCGCCGTAACCGGCCGTGCTAGCAGGTGCCAGCCTTTTCGCCGGAATTGCGGCAGCTCATGCGGGCCAGGGCTCGACGCAGCGCGGCCTGGGCGCGCGCATGGTCGATCTTCTCCTGGGCGCGCTGGAGGCGCTGCTGGGCGCGCTCCTGAGCCTTGCGGGCGCGTTCCAGATCGATATCCGTCGCCTTTTCCGCCGCCTCGGCCAGGACGGTGACCTTCTCGGGGCTGACCTCGGCAAATCCCCCGGACACAAAGACGTAGTGGATCTTGCCCTCGTCCTTGTAGTACAGGTTGCCGATGCCCAGCGCGGACAGGAAGGGGATGTGGTTCGGCAACACACCGAACTCGCCCAGCGCGCCGGGAGCGCCGACGTAGTCAACGTCCTGCGAGAGGACCTTGCGGTCAGGCGTCACGATTTCAAGCAGCAGCTTTTTGGACATGGCGTCCTACCTATCCCTGCTTGGCCTTTTCAATGGCCTCGTTGATGTCGCCAACCATGTAGAAGGCGCTCTCCGGGATCTCGTCGTGCTTGCCGTCGATGATCTCCTTGAAGCCCTTGATGGTGTCTTCAAGCTTGACGTAGCGGCCGGGCTTGCCGGTGAAGGCTTCGGCCACGTGGAACGGCTGGGACAGGAAGCGCTGGATGCGGCGGGCGCGGCCGACGAGGAGCTTGTCGTCGTCGGAGAGCTCGTCCATGCCCAGAATGGCGATGATGTCCTGCAGTTCCTTGTACTTCTGGAGGATCTGCTGCACGGCGCGGGCGACGGAGTAGTGCTCCACGCCCAGAACCAGCGGGTCAAGGATGCGGCTGGTGGAGTCCAGCGGGTCCACCGCGGGATAGATGCCCAGCTCGGCGATCTGGCGGGAAAGCACGAGGGTGCCGTCCAGGTGCGAGAAGGTCGTGGCCGGGGCGGGGTCGGTCAAGTCGTCTGCGGGCACGTACACGGCCTGCACCGAGGTGATGGAACCCTTGGTGGTGGAGGTGATGCGCTCCTGCAGTTCGCCGAGGTCGGTGCCGAGCGTGGGCTGGTAACCCACCGCGGAGGGCATGCGGCCGAGCAGCGCGGACACTTCCGAACCCGCCTGGGTGAAGCGGAAGATGTTGTCGATGAACAGCAGCACGTCCTGGCCGTCGGCATCGCGGAAGTTCTCAGCGATGGTGAGGCCGGTGAGGGCCACGCGGGCACGGGCTCCCGGGGGCTCGTTCATCTGCCCGTACACCAAGGCGGCTTTGTCCAGAATGCCGGCGTCCTTGAACTCGTGGTAGAGGTCGTTGCCCTCGCGGGTGCGCTCACCCACGCCGGCGAAGACCGACAGACCGCCGTGGTGCTTGGCGATGTTGTTGATCATCTCCATGAGAATAACGGTCTTGCCCACGCCGGCGCCGCCGAAGAGGCCCATCTTGCCGCCCTTGGGGAAGGGGATCAGGAGGTCCACGACCTTGATGCCGGTCTCAAGCACTTCGACCTTGGTGTTCTGGTCCACGAAGGGCGGAGCGGAGCGGTGGATGGACATGTGCTTGTCGGTGTTGATCGGGCCCATTTCGTCCACGGGACGGCCGACAACGTTGATGATGCGGCCCAGGGCCGGAAGGCCGACGGGCACCTGGATGGAGTCGCCGGTGTCGGTGGCGGCCATGCCGCGGACCAGACCCTCGGTGGCGTCCATGGCGATGGTCCGGACCACGTTGTTGCCCAGGTGCTGGGCGACTTCGCAGATCAGGTCCGGAGCATCGGTGTTGTTCGGATTGTTGATTTGCAGCGCGCTCAGGATCTGAGGCAGCTGTCCCTCAGGAAATTCGACGTCCACGACGGCGCCGATAACCTGAACGATTTTCCCTACGTTCGCACTCATTTTCTTTCGCCCCCTTGATTATCCTTTCAGCGCCTCAGCGCCGCCGACGATATCCATAAGGTCCCTGGTGATGGCGGCCTGACGGGTCTTGTTGAACAGAAGCGTCAGGCTGCCGATCATGTCGTCGCAGGCGCGCGTGGCGTTGTCCATGGCGCTCATGCGGGCGGCATGTTCGCTGGCGGACGTGTCGAGCATTCCACGGTACACCTGCACCTTCACGAAGCGGGGAAGGAGTTCGGCCAGAAGACCCTCGACCGAGGGCTCGTACACGTACTCCTTGCCGGAGGGCTTCGACTCGCCAGCAGGTGCGCCGCTGATGGGCAGCACCGTCTGGGTCACCGGAACCTGCCGGGCCATGCTGATGAACTCGCCGTAGCAGAGGACCACTTCATCCAGCGTGCCGTCCAGGAAGGAGCTGATGATCTCTCCTCCCAGCTTGCTGGCCAGGGTGAAGTCGAAGTGGTTCATGACATCGCCATACTGGACGACGATTTCATGCTCCGCCTTGCGGATGGCGTCACGGCCCTTCTTGCCCACGCAGTAGAACTTCACGCCCAGGCCCTCGGCCTTCTTTTCACGGGCCAGCTTGAGGGCGGCCTTGATGATGTTGGCGTTGAAGCTGCCGCACAGTCCGCGGTCGGAAGTGACGATGACGATGCCTACGGTCTTTTTGTCCTCGCGCTTGGCCAAAAGCGGATGGACCGACTCATCCGCCCCGGCGGCAAGATCACCAAGCATTTCGTTGAACTTCTGCGCGTACGGCTTGAACCGCTCGATGCGGCTCTGGGCGTTGCGCAGCTTCGCCGAGGCCACCATGTTCATGGCCTTGGTGATCTGCTTGGTCTTCTTGACCGCGCCTATTTTTGTTTTGACATCCCTCAGGGAAGCCATTGCACCCTCCTGCGCCGGTTAGGCGCGGAAGCCCTTCTTGAACTCTTCGATGGCGGCCTTCAGACGGCCTTCGAGGTCGGCGTCCAGGGCTTTCTTCTCGATGATGTCCTTCATGATGTCGGCCTTGGAGTTGCGCAGGAATTCAAGCATTTCGGTCTCGAACTTGCGCACGGCGTCCAGGGGCACCTCGTCCATGAAGCCGCGGGTGCCGGCGTAGAGGCTGACCACCTGCTCCTGGGCGGGCATGGGCTGGTACTGGGGCTGCTTCAAGAGCTCCACCAGGCGGGCGCCGCGGTTCAGCTTCTGCTGCGTGGCCTTGTCCAGGTCGGAGCCGAACTGCGCGAAGGCGGCGAGCTCGCGGTACTGGGCGAGGTCGAGTCGCAGGGTGCCGGCGACCTGCTTCATGGCCTTGATCTGGGCGGCGCCGCCCACGCGGCTGACCGAGAGGCCGACGTTGATGGCCGGGCGGATGCCGGCGTTGAACAGCGCGGGCTCCAGGTACACCTGGCCGTCGGTGATGGAGATGACGTTGGTCGGAATGTACGCGGACACGTCGCCGGCCTGGGTCTCAATGATAGGCAGGGCGGTCAGCGAACCGGCGCCGAGGCTGTCGTTCACCTTGCAGGCGCGCTCCAGCAGGCGGGAGTGCAGGTAGAACACGTCGCCGGGGAAGGCTTCGCGTCCGGGGGGGCGGCGCAGCAGCAGCGACATCTGGCGGTAGGCCACGGCCTGCTTGGACAGGTCGTCGTAGATGATCAGCGCGTGCTGGCCCGAGTCGCGGTAGTACTCGGCCATGGTGCAGCCGGAGTACGCGCCGATGAACTGCAGGGGCGCGGGCTCGGAGGCGGTGGCCGAAATGATGGTGGTGTAGTCCATGGCGCCATAGCGGCGCAGGGTGTCGGCCACCAGGGCGACGGTGGCCTTCTTCTGGCCGATGGCCACGTAGAAGCACTTCACGTCGCCGCCCTTCTGGGCGAGGATGGCGTCGATGCAGACCGCGGTCTTGCCGACCTGGCGGTCGCCGATGACCAGTTCGCGCTGGCCGCGGCCGACCGGGGTCATGGCGTCGATGGCCTTGAGGCCGGTCATCATGGGCTGGTGGACGCTCTTACGGGCGATGATGCCGGGGGCCTTCAGCTCCACCGGGCGGGTCTCCTTGGCCTGGATGGGGCCGAGACCGTCGATGGGGTTGCCCAGGGGGTCGATGACGCGGCCGAGCACGGCCTCGCCGACGGGCACGGAGAAGATCTGGCCGGTGCGCTTGACCGGGTCGCCCTCTTTGATGTCGGTGCAGTCGCCCAGAAGCGCGACGCCGACGTTGTCCTCTTCGAGGTTGAGCACCATGCCCTTGAGGCCGCCGGGGAACTCCAGGAGCTCCATGGCCATGGCGTTCTTGACGCCATGCACGCGGGCGATGCCGTCACCGACGTAGAGCACGGTGCCGGTCTCGCTCATTTCCACGCGGGACTCGTAATTCTGGATTTGTCCCTCAATGATTTTGCTGATTTCTTCCGCTTTGATCTGCATGGCCCTACTCACCCCTCTTGATGGTTTCTTTCAAAATGTTCAGCTGAGCGCGCAGGCTGGCGTCAAGCACGGAGTCCCCGATCTGCAGCACCACACCGCCCAAAATCTCGGCGTTGGTGTCGAACCCGAGGACCAGCTTCTTGCCGGTCTGCTTCTCAAGCCGTTCTTTCAATTCCACCTTCCGGGTATCGGAAAGCGCGACGGCGGTGACGAGCTTGCCGGACACGATGCCGTTTTTCTCGTCAAGCATGGCGCCGAAGTCTTCCGCGATCTCAGGCAGGGAGACCAGGCGGTTCTTGTCGGCAAGCAGGCTCGCGAAGTTCACCATGGTCTGCGTAAGACCCAGCGCATCCGTTATCTGCTTGAGAACAGCCTTCTTCTCCTCGACGCTGAAGACCGGGTTCTTGAAGAACCGCAAGGCCTCCGGCGACTCCGCCAATGCCCCAGCCAGCCCGGCAAGCTGCTTCCCATAGGCCTCAAGCTCGGCATCGCCTTGCTTCATGCCCACGGCGAACAGCGCCTTGGCGTACCTGCGCGCGACGATGTTCCCGCTCAATTGAGCACCACCTTTGTTAAGTATTCATCCACGAGGCGCTCATGATCCTTCTCGGTGAGCTTCTCGCGCACGATCTTTGTCGCCTGCTCGATGACCTGGTCGGCGATTTCGCCGCGCACCCGGTCAAAGGCCGCGCGCGCCTCGTTCTCGGCGCTGGTCACGGCCTGGGCCTTCATGGCCTCGGCGTCCTTGTGGGCCTTTTCGAGGATGGCGGCCTTGATGGCGTCGCCCTGGGTCTTGGCCTCGGCCAGGATGGCGGCCCGTTCCTGCTCCAGGTTGCGGATGCCCGTCTCCACGTCCTTGAGCTTCTTTTCGGCCTCGACCTTGCGCAGCTCAAGATCCTCAAGATCCTTCCTGATCTGCGTGCGGCGACCGCCGAAGAAGGCCGCGGCCTTGGCCCCGGCGAACTTGTAGAGCAGGAAGATGAAGATGACGAAGTTCAGGATGCGCCAGCCGAAGTTGGCCCAGGGCAGCCCGTGATCCTCGCCCGCTTCCCCGCCGCTGGCGTAGGCCAGCGCCGTGAACGCAAGAACGCCGATCAAGGTCAGTACTGTGTGCCGTGCAACTTTCAAGGTGTTCCCCCTCCTTCTGCCTGTGGGCTTAGGCCGCGCCAAGGATCTTGGCTGTGGCCTTCTGCGCGAATGTCTCCACGTCGGCGGAAAGGGCCTTCTTGGCGCCAGCCACCTGCGCGGCGATTTCGTCCTGGTTCGCCTTCATGGTCGCAGCCACTTCCTTGCCGGCCGCGGCCATGATCAGCTGTTCCTCTCCCGCGCCTTCTGCGCGCAGCTGCTTGCGCAGTTCAAGCCCCTGCTGACGCGCGGTGTCCAGGGCCTGCTGGTAGCTTTTCAGCTTTTCGTCGGCGCTGGAGTTGAAGTTTTCGATGCTGGCCGTCTGATCGGCCATGAGCGTGTTGCGCTCCTTGATCTTTTCCCGAATGGGACGGATCAGGAACACGTTCAGCCCCGCCACCGTGACCAGAAAATTGACCAGCTGAATCGCGAACGTTTTGTCGAGATCTATCATAGACGGCCCCCAGCGCTTTGGAATTGGGATTGTGAAATTTGGTCCAAAGTCAGAGGGGACTTACACTACCGCCTTGGCCCTGTCAAAGCCTTTTTTCTATTTTTCGGGTTCTTGAGCCCTTGCAATATGCCGAAATTGTAGGGGTATTGTGCAAGGCGCCGAATTTGCGGAACCGCAGCCCTGCTTTGTGAAATCTGTGCCATGCTCCGGGCGGGTGTGGCGGCCTGGCCGCGGGAAAGGGCTCAGGTTTGTTTGAAGAGATAGCGCCGCATGGACACGTTGAGCACGAGTCCGAGCAGGCAGAAGTTCACCACGGTGGCGCTGCCGCCGTAGCTGATGAAGGGCAGGGGCACGCCGACCACGGGCATGAGCCCCATGACCATGCCCATGTTGATGAGGATTTGCCAGAAGAAATAGAAGAACACCCCGGCGGCCAGGTAGCTGCCGTACGGGTCCTTGGCGTCGCGGGCCACCACGGCGAGCTGGTAGAGGAAAGCGCAAAAGACCGAGAGCAGCACGGTCATGCCGAAGAATCCCCACTCCTCCCCGAACACGGCCACGGCGAAGTCCGTGTGCTTTTCGGGCAGGAAGCGCAGCTGGCTTTGCGTGCCGCCCAGAAACCCCTTGCCGAACACTCTGCCCGAACCCACGGCGATTTCCGACTGCAGGATGTGGTACCCGGAGCCAAGCGGGTCGGTGGCGGGGTCGAGGAAGGCGAGGATGCGGCGCTTCTGGTAGTCCTTGAGCACGAACCAGAACAGCGGCATGACCAACGGAACCAGCACGCAGAGCGTGCGGAACAGCCACGGCTGCACGCCGCGGTACAGCACCAGACCGCCGAGCAGCAGCAGCACCAGCATTCCCGTGCCCAGGTCCGGCTGCTTGATGATGAGCAGGGCGGGGAGCAGGCCCAGTCCGAGGACCGAGGCGAGTTCCTTGAGATGCAAGCGCTCGGAGTCTTCGGAAAGCAGCCGCGCGCCCAGCAGCAGCATCGCGAACTTGGCCAGCTCGCTGGGCTGGAGGTTGAACAGGCCCAGATCGAGCCAGCGCCGCGCGCCAAGCACGGTCTTGCCCGCTATGGGCACGGCCAGCAGCAGCAGCAGCGTCACCGTATACAGCGGCCAAGCCGCGGCGTGCAGGCGGCGGTAGTCGAAGGCCATGAACACCGCCATGCCGAGCAGGCCCATGGCGCCCCAGATGAGCTGCTTCTGGTAGTAGTTCTCCACCTGAACCCCCACGTCAAGCCGCACTCCGCTCGCCGAATACAGGTTCAGCACGCCGATGGCGAACAGCGCGGCCATGAGGCCCGCCAGCTTCCAGTTCACATGGTAGAAGACCCGCCGGTCGATGGGGCTCACTGGGGGGCCTCCTGCTCGCTCGGCCCTGGCCGGAGGGGCTCCTGCGCCGGGCGGTCACCGCCAAAGCTTGGCGGCATGGGCTGCGGCGGCTCGGGGAACTGGGTCTCCACGGCCTCCAGCCTGGCGGCCGGGCTTTCGGCCGGACTTTCCGCGCCGGCGATGTCCTGCGGCGGCAGTTCGCGCTTGCCCAGGAACAGGGCGTTGAGCATGGCCTTGACCACCGGTCCCGCGCCCGAGGCGCCGTGCATTCCGTGCTCCACCATGGCCACCACCACGTAGCGCTTGCCGCCCTGTTCGCCGAATCCGGCCATCCAGGCGTGGTCGCGGTACTTGTAGGGCACGCTGTCGCCCATGCGCCGCAGCTCTTCCGTCAGGCGCACCACCTGCGCGCTGCCGGTCTTTGCGCCCACCACGACGCCCGGAGTGAGCACCCTGTGGCAGGTGCCGCGCGGATCCTCAACCGTGGCCACCATGGCCTGCTTCACCAGTTCGGCCTGCTGCGGGGTAAGGGGGATTTGGCCGGTGACGGTCGCGGGCTCGCCCTTTATGAGCGAGGGCTTGAGCAGTTTGCCGCCGTTGAGCACCGCGGCGATGTACCGGGCCACCTGCAGCGGCGAGGTGACGGTGTAGCCCTGGCCGATGGACATGTTCAAGTCTTCGCCCTTGGTCCAGCGCACCCCGAAGCGCTTGAGCTTCCACTCGCGGCTGGCGATGAGCCCGCCTTTTTCGTGCGGCAGGTCGATGCCGGTGGGCGAGCCGAAGCCGCAGGCCTTGGCGAATGCGCTCATGCGGTCCACGCCGAGCTTCATGCCCAGGCGGTAGAAATACACGTCGCAGCTTTCCACCAGGGCGCGGCGCATGTCCACGGTGCCGTGGCCGGAGTGTTTCCAGCAGCGGAACACGTGGCTGCCCAGGGCCACCTCGCCCGTACAGGTCACGGTGTCCTTGGGGTCAACAACGCCGTAGTGCAGTCCGGCGGCCGCGATGATCAGCTTGAACACCGATCCCGGCGGGTACACGCTTTGGGTGGCGCGGTTTTGCAACGGGTGCAGGGGATCGTCGCGCAGTTGGGCCCACTGGGCGCTGGAAAGCCCGTTGGTGAACATGTTGCTGTCGTAGCTGGGCTCGGAGACAAGGGCGTGCACCTCGCCGGAGTCGGGGTCCATGACGATGACCGCGCCGCTCTTGCCCTCCAGCATCTTGTGCCCCAACTGCTGCAGGCCCAGGTCGATGGACAGGAACACCTCCTCGCCGGCCTTGGGCTCGCCTTGCTGCTCCTCAGAGAGCCTGCGGCCCGTGACATCGACCTCGATGAGCCGCTTGCCCTTGGCCCCGCGCAGACGGGAGTCGAGCCGGTTCTCCAGCCCCTGCTTGCCCACGAAGTCGCCCAGGGAAAGCGTGGGGTCCGCCTGCATCTCGGACTCGTTGGCCTCGGAAACGTAGCCCAGGACGTGGGAAAGCAGGTGTCCGTAATTGTACTTGCGCCGCGTGCGGGAGAGGATTTCGAGCCCCGGCCAGCGCACGCTCATGCCCTCGATCTTGGCGATGGTCTCGAAATTCAGGTCCGGCACCAGCACCAGCGGCTCGAAGCTTTTCACCTTGGGCTTGTTGCGGGCGTAGATTTCCTGCAGGCGCTCCAGCGGAATGTCCGTGAGCTCGGACACCTTGGCCAGGGTTGCGGGAATGTCGTCGCAGTCCTCGCGCACCAGCCCCAGGGCGAAGGCGGGCTCGTTGACGGCGAGCAGTTCGCCGTTTCTGTCGCGCAGAAAGCCGCGCGGGGCGAAGAGGTATTCGATGCGCAGCTGGTTGTTGCGGCTTTTTTCCGTGAACACGGGCCCAAGGTGGATTTGCAGATACCAGAGGCGCACCAGGAACAGGCAGAACAGCCCCAGCACCAGGAACTGGAGCAGCGTGGCCCCGTGGCGGGGCATGTTCTGGCTGGAGCCGCTAAGCAGGTTCTTCATCGCGCTTCAGGCGTTCCGGAAACAGGTTGGACGCCGTGTACCACAGCGCCGGGTAGAGCGCCGTCTGCAGCAGACACTCAAGCAGCACCCGGTTCAGGGGGAAGGCGCGCAGCTCCAGCACGGCCATGAGGTAGAGGAGCAGGAAGTGCGCCGCGCCCAAGGCCAGGCCGATGAGCGCCTGGAACTGGAAGCTGTCCGGGTCGAGCAGCCAGCGGCCCAGGGTGAGCAGGGAGAACAGGGTGAAATACCATAGAATGCCATAGCCGAAGGCCAGCCCGCCCGCGCCCTCCTGAATGGCCATCCAGACGATGGCCAGGATCACGGTGACGGCGGGCCGTTGCCAGCGCAGGCTTATGGCCATGCCCGGAGCGAAAAAGTCCACCCCTGGGACCAGCGCCTGTCCCCATATGCCGCAGACGGTAAAAAGCGTCCACCACAGCGCGGCGAGCATGGGGCTACTCCCAAAGGGCGCGGGTGTCTTCCGGCTGCGCCGCGCGCTTGAGCAGCAACACCTCTTCCAAACGGGCGCTGTCGGTCATGGGCTCCGCGCGCACTTCCATGAACAGGGTGGCCTCCTCGCGCTTCACGCTGGTGACGCGCGCCACGGGCAGGCCCTTGGGGTACACCCCGTCCATGCCCGATGTGACCAGGATTTCGCCCTGCTCGATGGTTGAGGTGAGCCCCACGTACTTGACCACGAGCTTCTCGCCCTCGCCCATGCCATACACCACGCCCGCGGCGCGGTTGTCGCGCCCCACAACGGCGATGCGGCTGGAGGGGTCCGTCAAAAGCAGCACGGTGGAGGCCGTGAGTCCCGCGCGGTAGATGCGGCCCACCACGCCCTCGGGCGAGAGCACGGGGGTGTCCTCCACAGCGCCGGACAGCTTGCCCCGGTCCACCAGAATGGTTTCGAGGATCGCGGTGGGGCCCACGCGCTGCGCAATGACCCGCGCCCCCTCGCGCCGCCAGTCGGGCGGCTCGGGGAAGGCCAGCAGGCGCTCCACCCGGGCCGTGGCCTCGGCGCGCTCGCGCAGGGTCATGTTCTCCAGGCGCAGGGCCTTCACCTCGGCCTCAAGGGCCTCGTTCTGCTGCTTCAGCCCCACCAGGTCCACGTAGCGGTCCACGAATCCGTCCGCCACCGAGCCCGCCCACCGGCCCGGACGCAACACCGTCCCCACGCTGTCCAGCCCGGAATAGGTGCTCAGACGCGTCAGGTGGCCGGAGCGCAGGTTCCAGGTGTAGAGGCTCAGGTAGACGAAGAGCCCGGCGACGAGGAAGATGGCGATCTTTTTCAGATTCACGCTAGTCCGTGGTCACTTCCCTGTACAGGTCGATGCATTCAAGCGCCTTGCCCGAGCCGAGCACCACGGCGGTGAGCGGATCGTCCACCACGGTGATGGGCAGCTGGGTCTCGTGCTGGAGGAGCTTGTCCAGGCCTTTGAGAAGCGCGCCGCCGCCGGTGAGCACGATGCCCCGGTCCACGATGTCGGCCGCGAGTTCGGGCGGGGTCTGTTCGAGCGCGATGCGCACTCCCTGCACGATGCCTTCCACCTGCTCGCTGATGGCCCCGCGCACTTCCTCCGCCGTGATGACGCGGTTCTGCGGGATGCCGGTGACCAGGTCGCGGCCGCGCACCTCCATCTCGCCCGCGCCCTCAACCGGGTACGCGCTGCCGATGGTCATTTTGATTTCTTCCGCGGTGCTTTCGCCGATGAGCATGTTGTACTTGCGCTTCACGTGCTGCATGATGGCCTCGTCCATCTTGTCGCCGCCGATGCGCACGCTCTTGGCGTACACGATGCCGGAAAGCGAGATGACGGCGATTTCCGTGGTGCCGCCGCCGATGTCCACCACCATGTTGGCCGTGGCTTCGGTGATGGGCAGGTTGGCGCCGATGGCCGCGGCCATGGGCTCCTCGATGAGGTACACCTCGCGCGCGCCGGCGCTCTGGGCGCTTTCCTTCACGGCGCGCTTCTCCACCTGGGTTATGCCCGTGGGCACGCAGATCATGATGCGGGGGCGCACCAGACGGCGGGAGTTGTTCACCTTGGAGATGAAGTGGCGCAGCATGGCCTCGGTGACCTCGAAGTCGGCGATGACGCCGTCCTTCATGGGGCGTATGGCCACGATGTTGCCGGGCGTGCGGCCCAGCATCTTTTTGGCCTCGGTGCCCACGGCCAGCACCACCTTGCCGCCGCGGCTGTCGCGCTTCACGGCCACCACGGAAGGCTCGGAGAGCATGACGCCCGCGCCCTTCACGTAGACCAGCGTGTTGGCCGTGCCCAGGTCGATGGCCAGGTCCGTGGAAAGGTATTCGAAGAATTTGTCAAACAACTTGACCATATGACCCCCGGTTCTTGAAATATTGCTTCACCGCACGTACCCTTGACGGGCGGCGTGTATCAACGCATCAGCCGTGGAACAGCCACCCGTACCAAAAGAAATCTTGGCAGGCAATACATGAGCACGCGCCCCTCCCCGGACCCTGGGCATTTCCCGCCGCTGAACACGCCGCTTTGGTTCGCCGCATCGGCGTACTACCGGCGGCGGCTGGGCGCGCGCGCGCGCAAGGTGCCCCTGGACGCCGGGCTTTCCTGCCCCAATCGCGATGGAACCATTTCCCGCGCCGGGTGCAGCTTTTGCAATCCCGCAGGCTCCGGAACCGGCCTTTTCGCCCAGGGGGTCGGCCTGGCGGAGCAGTGGGAGCGGTTCGCGCCGCGCCTGCTTTCCCGCCAGCCGGGTGTGCGGCTTCTGGGCTATTTGCAGGCCTACACCAACACCCACGCCGCGCCCGAGCGCCTGCGGGCGATTATGGCCGAGGCGGTCGCCTTGCCAGGCCTTGCCGGACTTTGCCTGGGCACCCGGCCGGACTGCCTGGATATTGGCGCGGGGGAGGAGCGCCTGGACATCCTGGCCGAGGCGCTGCGCCTGCTGCCCGCAACCGGCGGCGAGCCGTTTCTGCAGCTGGACCTGGGCCTGCAATCCGCCGACGATGCCGTGCTGTTGCGCGCCAACCGGGGCCACGGGGCGGAGGCCTTCGCCCTGGCGGCGCGCGCCGCGGCCGCGCGCGGGCTGGAGGTGTGCGCGCACCTGCTGCATGGCCTGCCCAGTGCGGCCGCGGACGATTTGGAGCGCTCGGTGGCCTTTGTGAACGCCCTGCCCGTGGCGGCGGTGAAGTTCCACAACCTGCTGGTGTGCCGGGGCGCGCCCCTTGCGCGGGCTTGGCGCGCCGGAGCATTTCGCCCGCCGGAACGGGGAGCGTACCTGGAGGCGCTCATTCGGGCTTTGGAACTGCTGCGGCCGGACATCCGCGTGGAGCGGGTCTTCGCCGATCCCGCGCCGGGCGAGCTGCTGGCCCCGGATTGGGCGCAGGACAAGGCCGCGAATCTTGATCTGCTGCGCCGGGAGCTTGTGCGGCGCGACACCTGGCAGGGCCGGGCGCAATGCCCGCACGCCCGGCCGGACTGGACCTGAACCCGCAAGGAGGAGCCATGGCCCAAGGGAAGCGCATTGAGGACGGCCGGGTGGAGCGCGTGGCCGCTTCGCCGCTGGGATTGGATATCCTCTGGGGCACAGGGGAGCGCGCCGGGCGCATCGTGGCGCTGCGCCTGGAGAGGGCGCAGGCCTCCGGCCTGGCGGTCGATGCGAGCCCCGAGGCCCGCGCCGTGTTTCAGGCCCTGTCGCGTTTGGCGCAGGGCCGCCCGGCGGACTTCCCGCCCTTGCCGCTGGACTGGGACGCCCTGACGCCCTTCGCCCGGCTGGTGCTCTCCAGTCTGCTTGCGCGCGTGCCCCATGGAGCCACCGTGACCTATGGCGAGCTTGCGCGGCTTTGCGGGCGTCCTGGGGCGGCGCGGGCCGTGGGCCGGGCCATGGCGGGCAACCCTTGGCCGCTGGTCGTGCCCTGCCACCGGGTGCTGGGCGTTGGCGGCGCGCTTACCGGCTACACCAATCCCCACGGCCTGGCATTGAAGGCGTTGCTGCTTGAAATGGAGAGCGGCCCGGCCAGGAGCTGACTCCCGGCCGGGCCGTGGCTGTTCAGGGCGGAATCATCTAGAAGACGACGGGCGGCCCGCCGCTCAGGGTGACGATGTCCGACTGCGAGAGGGTGGCCCCGTCCTGCAGCACGGCCACGGCCGTGGCTGTGCCCGCGCCGCTGCCGTCGGCGTCGTAGTACAGGGTCGAGTCGCTGGTGTCGAAGACGAGGGAGGCCTTGGCTTCGGAGCCGGAGTGGCTGCCGCCCGCCACCGTGTCGAAGGTCCAGGGGCTCGCCAGGCCCTCGAAGCCCCCGTTCTCGATGAAGAAGGAGAGCGTGTCGGCGCCGCTGGTGAAGTCCTCGATGGCGACCGCCGCTCCCGGGGTAAGGAAGTAGAAGAGGTCGTCGCCGTTCCCGCCGGTGAGGGTGTCCGCGCCGCCGTATCCCATGAGGAAGTCGTTGCCCGTGCCGCCGGTGAGGATGTTGTCCCCGCTGGACCCGAACAACTGGCACCCGAAATTGCTGGCTATGAGGTTTTCGATGCCGGAGAGCACCTGGGTGAAGAAATCGTTGCCGATGACGGCCTGCCCATTGAACAGGCTGGCCGCCATGAGGCTCGACAGGCTGCTGAAGTCCAGGGTGTCGATGCCGTCGCCGCCGTCAATTGTGTCGTCGCCCAGGCCGCCGATGATGAGGTCGTCGCCCAGGCCGCCGAATATCTGGTCGTGCCCTTCTCCGCCGTCCAGGGTGTCGTTTCCGCCTTCGCCCTGGAGTGTGTCGTCGCCCAGGCCGCCGGTGAGCGCGTTGTCCCCGGAGTCGCCGGTGAGGCTGTCGGCAAAAGCCGAGCCCACGAGGTTCTCGAAGCCGTCCAGGATGTCCTGGCCGTCGCCGCTGGCCGTGCCAGCCAGCAGGCTTGCGGTGACGCTTCCGGCGGCGGCGGAGAATACGGCGGTGTCGTCGCCCGCGCCGCCGAATATCTGGTCGTCGCCCGCGCCGCCGGTGATCCAATTGTTCCCGGCATCGCCGGTGAGGCTGTCGTCGTGGGCCGAGCCGACAATGTTCTCCATGCCGAAGATGGAGTCGTTGCCGCCGCCGCCGGAAACAAGCCCGGTGGAGAGGTTCACGGTGACGGAGGAACTGGCGTCCGCGTAGTCCAGGGTGTCTGAGCCGTCGCCGCCGGTGATGGAGTCGTCGCCTGCGCCGCCGCGAATCCAGTTGTCGTTCGTGTCGCCGGTGAGGGTGTCGTTTTGCCCGGAGCCGATGATGTCCTGGAAGCCGTTCAGGGTGTCGGTTCCCGCGCCGCCCGTGGCCAGGGCGGCCAGCAGGCTTACGCTCACGGCCGCGCTTGCGCGCAGGTAGCTCACGGTGTCGCGGCCGCCGCCGCCGACAAGGCTGTCGTCGCCGTCCATGCCCTCGATGACGTTGTTGCCGGAGTCGCCGGTGAGGGTGTCGGCATGGTCGGAGCCGATGATGTTCTCGAAGCCGCTCAGGCTGTCGCTGCCCGCGCCGCCTGTGGCCGTGCCCGCCGTCAGGTTCACCGTCACGCTGGATTCAGCGCTTATGTAGCTCACCGTGTCGCCGCCATCGCCGCCGGTGAGGGTGTCGTCGTCCAGGCCGCCGTCTATGGTCTCGGCACGGCTGCTGCCGGTGATGCTGTCGGTGCCCCGGCCGCCGATGACCTCCTCAATGTTGCTGATGGTCTGTGTGAAGAGCTGGCCGTCAAAGTAGGTGGCGATTCCAGTGCCCAGGTCGATGTTCAGGGGGGTGTCGCTGACAAAGGGGCTGTAGTCCAGCACGTCGTGCCCGGCCCCGCCGTCGATGGTGTCGGCTCCCATGCTTGCGATGATGGAGTCGTTGCCGACCCCGGCGCTTATGAGATTGTTGGATGCGTTGCCCGCGATGGTGTCGTTGTGGCTGGAGCCGACGATGTTTTCAATGCTCACGAGGCTGTTCGTCCATTCGCCGCCCACGATGGCGCTGCCGGTCTGCAGGTCCACCTCCACCGCGTGCGAGGATTCCTCGAAGCTGGCCGTGTCCGTGCCCTCCCCGCCGTCCAGGGTGTCGTTGCCCTCGCTTGCGAAGAGCAGGTCGCCATCGGCCTCGCCGTAGAGGGCGTCGCTGCCCGCGCCGCCTTGCAGGGTGTCGTTTCCCGCGCCGCCGTACAGCCAGGCGTTCGTGGTCCAATTCTGGGTCAGGTCCATGGCGTCGGCCAGATCCGTGCCCTTGATCTTCTCGATGCCCGCGAAGCTGTGGGTCATGGAGTCGAAGAGGATGGTCCCCGCGCCGTCGCCCGTGCCCTCAAGGCTGATGGAGGCCGAGCTGAGGCCGGAGTAGTCCATGATGTCCGGGTCGGGCTGGTCGTCGCCCTCGAAGTACAGGGTGTCGTTGGCGGTTATGCCCTGGCCGTAGGCGAAGGCGCCCGGCTTGAAGGTGTTGCCGTTGTCGAAGGAGATGAATTCGATGCGCTCGGCGGTGGCGTCCGAACCCAGCAGGATGACCTTGCCCGTTGCCAGCCCCTCGAACGCGTCCCAGTCGAAGCGGGTGGTGCTGCCTGCGGCCAGGTCCAGAGTGTGTGTCGGCCCGGTCTGGTCAAGGCCGAAGCCGCCCACCTCGGTGAAGTCCACGGAGCCCAAGGTCTTGATGGTGGTGGCGCCGGCCCCGCCGTCTATGATTTCGCCGCTCACTCCATCGCCAGTGCTGAAGACGAAGGTGTCCGCGCCGTCCGCGCCGTAGAGGCTGTCCGCACCGGCGCCGCCAGTGATGGTGTCGTCGCCGTCGCGGGCCTCGATGGAGTCGTTGCCCGCTCCGCCTTGCAGCACGTTGGCCACATTGTTGCCATAAATGGTGTCATCGTAGGCGGAGCCGGTGACGTTCTGGATGTCGATGAGCTGGTCCTCGCCGCCGCCGCCGTCCGTTGCGCAGCCGTCCTCCAGGAGGACGTTGACGCCGCCGGTGTCCGCTGCGTAGCTCACGGTGTTGGCGCCGCCGCCGCCGTCAAGGGTGTCGTTTCCCGCGCCGCCGCTGAGCAGGTCGTCGCCATCGCCGCCAAGCAGGCTGTCGCTGCCCGCCCCGCCGTGCAGGGTGTCGTTTCCCGCGCCGCCGTCGATGACGCTTCCCGAGGCGTGGGCCGTGAGGGTGTCCGCATAGTCCGAGCCCACCAGGTCCTGGAAGCCGCTGATGACGTCGCCCTGGGCGTAGCCGCCAGAGGCCGTCTCGGCCGCGAGGTTCACGGCGACCGCGGCGGTGGACAGGGAATAGTTCAGGGTGTCGCGGCCGCCGCCGCCGTCGAACTTGTCGGCATCGGCGGAAGCCTTGAAAGTGTCGTCCAGGCCGCTGCCGATGATGGTTTCGATGCTGAAGTAGCCCTGGATGACGGGGGAGCCGTCAACGTACTCCACGGTGCGGTTCTGGGCGTTCACCTCCACGCTGAAGCCGAAGCCCTGGTAACTCAGGGTGTCGTTGTCGGCCCCGCCGTCGATGCTGTCGGCCCCCAGGCTTCCGATGATGGAGTCGTTGCCGTTGCCGCCTTGAATGGTGTCGTTTCCATCGCCGCCGGTGAGGGAGTCGTCTCCTGCGTCTCCGGCCATGGAGTCGTTTCCATCGCCCCCGTGGATGGAGTCGTTGCCGTCCCCGCCTTGGAGGATGTCGTTTCCGTTGCCGCCGTAGATGGAGTCGTCGCCGCTGCCGCCGAGGATGGTGTCGTGGCCTGCGCCTCCGTCCAGGGAATCGTGGCACGCACCGCCTTCGATGCGGTTGTCGAGCGAGTCGCCGTAGATGGTGTCGTCGTGGGCGGAGCCGATGACGTTCTGGATGTCCGCAAGCTGGTCCTGGCCGCCCATGCCGTCTTCGGCGAGGTGGTCGTCCAGCGCGACGAAGATTCCGGCTGTGGCTGTGGCATAGGTTACGGTGTTGGTCCCGCCGCCGCCGTCCAGGGTGTCGTTCCCCGCGCCGCCGGACAGCGTGTCGTCGCCGTCGCCGCCCCGTATGGAATCGTGCCCGGCCCCGCCGGAGAGGGAATCCGCACCCGCGCCGCCCCGGATGATGAAGCTGCCCGCCGCGCTCCCCGAGGAGCCGTCGAAAACCATGCTGTGGTCGCTGGTGAGGGCGCTGCCGTCGATGTTGACGATGCCGCCCACGGCGGCCCAGTCGCTTGCGGAATAGCCGGACGGGAACACGATGTTCGTGGCCGCGTCGCCCAGCACCACGGCTTCCACGCCGCGCGTGGTGTCCAGGTCGTTCGTCCCGGCCCCGTTGTCGGTGAAGTAGAGGAAGTCCGTTCCCGCGCCGCCTTGGATGGTGTCCAGGCCGATGGTATCGTTCAGGGCCGTGCCCAGGAAAAAGGCGTCGCCGCCGTTGCCGCCGGAGAGGCTGTCCACGCCGATGCCGGAGTCCAGGATGTCCGCCCCGTCCCCGCCGAGAAGCACGTCGTCGCCGTTGCCTCCGTACAGGCTGTCGGAACCGGCCCCGCCGTTGAGCGTGTCGTTGCAGCACAAGCCGCTTATGGAGTCGTTGCCGTCGCCGCCGGAGAGGCTGTTGGCGTTCTCATCGCCGACCAGGGTGTCGTTTTCGCTTGTGCCCACCACGTTGACGATGCTGGAGTCGAAGGTGACGGATTGGTGGGTCTGTTCGTTGAAATAGTAGCCCATCCCCAGGTCCACGTACACGGGGCAGGTCAGGGCCGAGAGGTCCAGGGTGTTTACCGAGGGCGTGGGGGGCGTGGTGTCTCCGCCGGGAAGGGGGTCGTTCTGGGTGTCGATGGGCTTGAACTGGTCCTGGGCCACCTCGGAGATGATCACCGGGCTTGTGGTCTGTCCGCCCTGTCCGCCCTGGCCGCCAGGGTTGGTGACGGTGAAGGTGGTGCTGGTCTGGCCCTGGGCGTTTGTGGTGGTGGTGAGGGTGATGACCGAGCCGGGGGTCAGGGTCATGCCCTGGCCCTGCTGCTGGCCTTGCTCCGCCGCCTGCTGGGCGGCCTTGGCGGCCTCGGCCGCAGCCTGGGCCATGATGAGGGCCTGCTGGGCCGCGAAGGCTTCGGCCTGGGCCTTGGCAGCGGCTTCCGCCGCGGCCTTGGCCTCGGCCGCGGCCTTTGCGGCGGCTTCCGCAGCGGCCTTTGCAGCGGCCTCCGCCGCGGCCTTGGCTTCGGGATCGCCGCTGGCCGCGGCCTCTTCGGCGGCCTTTGCCGCGGCCTCCGCCGCGGCCTTGGCCTCGGCTTCCGCCGCCGCCTTGGCCTGGGCCTCGGCCGTGGCCTTGTTGGCCGCGTCCTGCGCCCCCTGCACGGTTGGATCCTTCTGGCCTTGCGGCGCCGTGGGCGAGAGCACGTCCTGGGGCACGCCCTGCTGCAGGCCCGTCTCGGTGAGGGCCTGGAAGTACTTGAATTCCTGCGGGGTCATCACCAGCACGGGGCCTGCCCCGAACTTGCCCACCTCCAC
The DNA here is from genome assembly GCF_900188225.1 of Humidesulfovibrio mexicanus. Taxonomy (NCBI): domain Bacteria; kingdom Pseudomonadati; phylum Thermodesulfobacteriota; class Desulfovibrionia; order Desulfovibrionales; family Desulfovibrionaceae; genus Humidesulfovibrio; species Humidesulfovibrio mexicanus. Next base: position 92,225 of record NZ_FZOC01000008.1, read on the forward strand.
CTTCACCCCGGCCTGGGACAGAACCTGGAAGGCCCCGCCGCCCAAGGGCTGCACGATGACGGGCTTGCCGTCGAAGACCATGACGAGGTGGCTTTCGCTGGCGTCCGGGTTGCCGGGGCCGGGAACGGTGTGCGCCGTTTCCGTGCCGCGGATGCCGATGGTGGCCAGCGGGCTCTGCATCTTGAAGGATTCGGGATTGTGCTTGACGATTTCGCCGGTGACGGCGCGGAAGGTGCCCTGGGCCATTTTGAACAGCGCCTGGCCCGAACTCTTGTTCGCGTCGAACACGTACTGGTCGAGGCTGACCTTGGAGCCTTCGCCCACGTTCAGCACGGTCTTGTCCAGGAACTGGATGGACCCGCCCGCCCCCTTGGCCGAGGAGATTGTGTCGCCCTTGAATACCGGGCTGCCCACGGAAAGGCCGCGCGCGCCCTCGGGCCCTGTGGCCGTCACCTGTCCCTGGATCGCCTTGGCGGTGCCGATGTTTTGCGCCATGGGCTTGCTCTCCTCGCGTCGGGTGGTCCGAGGACAGCGCGTCGCCGCAGGGAATTGGGGCAGGGCGCGCAACGCATGTCCTGGCTCTACGTATTATTGTTTTGCGTACCAGGAGATCAAGGGCGCGTCAAGGACTGCAACGCCGTGCGCTGCGTTGCTGCGCAGGCTATTTGGCCTTTTTTTTGACGGCGTTGTTTTTCTTGGTCGTGGGGGCCTTTTTGACGGCCTTCCGCGTGCTCTTGCCCTTGGCCTTGAGCGTGTGCTTCTTGCCGCCCTTGCCCTTGGCCTTGATTTTGGAGCCGGCCTTCTTGGCCTTTGGCAGGGATTGGTAGAGCGGGGTCTTGCCCACGCCCAGGAAGCCGGGGTGCACGCCCAGTTCACCCGCAGCCTGGCCCCAGGATTTGCCGTCTCGGCGCAGGGTCTCCACCTGGGCCGGACTTACGCCGGCAACATGGGCCAGGGCCTCGGCGCGGGTCCGTTCCAGGCGCGCATCGGAGGCGTCCAGGGCTTCCTGGGCCTGCCGGGCGGCCTCCTTGCCGTGCTTTTTGGCCTTCCAGGCCTCGTCGCGCAGGCGGTTGTTCTCCTCAATGACCGCGTCCATGCGCCGGAGCACGGCATCGTCGCTTACGGCGAAGGCCGGGGAGGCGGGGGCGAGCAGGACGCCGGCCAGGACAAGGGCTGCGGCCAGGCGGGACAGGGGGCGTGAGGCTGCGGTGAGCCGGTTCGGTGCCGTCATGGTCTCTCTCCGCTTGATGACGCCGGGAACGCCGACGTCGGAGGTGTCTAGGCCGCCTGCTCCGGGGCGGCCGGGTCCGGGGCCTTGCGCGTGGCGGAGGCCAGGGCCAGGGCGAACGCCGCCGCCGTGGCCGGGACATGGAGCACGGGCGAAAGCGCCGCGCAGAAGAAGAGCGCCACCAGAAGGCCCAGGCCGAAGCGCCCGCGGCCCTTGAGGGCGCACAGACCGGCTCCGCCCAGCACGGCCAGCGGTCCCGCCGCCCCCCAAGCCGCCAGCAGGCGCAGCCCGGAGGAAGGAATGTCGAAGGCGTACACGGGCAGGCCCTGGAAATCCTCTTCCCAGAGCAGTCCCTGGAATTCCGGCACGGCCAGGGCCAAAGGCTGGTCCAGGGGCATTCCCGTCAGGTAGCCCCAGGGTTCCTGGTCAAGCGCTTCCGTGGTGGCGGTCAGGTGCCAGGCCAGTCCAAGGTCTCCGCTTTCGTCAAAAAGCGGCAGGGGCAGCGACAGGGAGACCCAGACCGCCAGCCCGCAGGCCAGGGCCGCGGCGAGACGGTTTTTCAGCGGGCCGCGCTCCAGAACCAGGCACATGATCCCGGCCGCGCACAGTCCGGGCCGCGAGAAAGTGGACAGCACGCCCGCCAGGATGAGCCAGCGCGCCAGCCTCGGCTGCCGGGGGTCGACGGTGTCGTCCAGGGTGGCGGCCAGGCCGATGCAGAGCAGGAAGGCCAGGATGTCCGCCGTGCCGCTCGCTTCGCCGAAAAGAAAGCCGCCGCCCAACACCAGGCTGCGGGCCATGATGGCCGTGAGCAGGAAGTCCAGCACGCAGAGCGCGCCCAGCACGGCCCCGCTGCGCGCCAGCAAGCCGCGTTCCGGCGTGCCGAAGCTCCAGGCCCACAGGGCGGCGAACAGGACCAGCGCGGGCAGGCGCAGTTCGTCCAGCAACGGGGCCAGGCCCACGGCCTGTTCCAGCAGGGGGGGCAGCAGCGCGGCAAGCAGGCCTGCGGCTGCGCCCAGGCCAAGGCCCAGGGCGCTTACGGGCCAAAGGCGCTGTTGCGCCGCCTTGCGCGTGCGCGCCGCCATGACCAGACTGTAGGCCAACGCTCCGCCGGAGAGGACGAGCCAGGGTGCCAGGCCCCGTGGCCCGAAATGCAGGAGCACGTCCTCCCGGCCGCTCAGCTTACCCGCCAGTACGGCGAGAGGTGCGGCCACAAAGGCGGCGAAAAGCGGCAGCGCGGCGGCGAGCGCGGCGGGACGGAGGGTCATGAGCGCTCCTGAAAGGGGATCTGGTGGCTGCTTGGCTGCATGGGCCTCATCCGGGGATGTGTCCCCGAAGGGGGACATAGCGCGTCCTGGCCTCGGGGTAAAGGCCGGGCGTGCCGCAATGCGCCGTGCGGCTACAACTCCACCTGGGTTCCCAGCTCCACCACGCGGCCTGGCGGAATGCCGAAGAAGGTGGTGGCGTTCCAGGCGTTGCGCGACATGAAGGCGAACAGGCTCTTGCGCCAGCGCATCATCTTGGACGGCCCGCTGGTGAGCAGGCTTTCGCGGCCCAGGTAGAAGCTGGTGTCGCTCATGTCGGCGTGGATGCCGCGGGCGCGGGCCAGGCGCAGAATCTCCGGCACGCTGGGGGTCTGCATGAAGCCGTAGCGCGCGGTGATGCGGAAAAAGCCGTGGTCGAGGGCTGTGACGGCGATGCGTTCCGCCGCGGGGACGAAGGGCGTGTCCGCGCTGCCCACGGAGAGCAGCAGCACCTGTTCGTGCAGCACCTTGTTGTGCTTGTAGTGGTGCAGCAGGGTGATGGGCGTGCCCGTGGGCGACACGGACATGAACACGCCCGTGCCCGGAACGCGCAGGGGCGGCGTGCCTGCGGTCAGGCTTTGCAGGAACAGCTCGATGGGCAGGCCCATGGACTGGAACTGGCGGCCCAGGGCGGCCTTGCCCTGCCGCCAGGTGGCCATGGCGGTCATGATGAGGGCGGCCACGGTGAGGGTGAACCAGCCGCCGTCGGTCACCTTGAGCAGATTGGAGCCCAGGAAGGAGAGGTCGAAGAGCAGGAACAGCGCCACCAGGGGCAGGGCCTTCCACAGGCTCCAGCCCCACAGCATCCGGGCGATGAGGAAGAAGAACAGCGAGGAGATGGTCATGTCGATGGTCACCGCGATGCCGTAGGCCGCGGCCAGCCCGCTGGAGCTGCGGAAGGCCAGCACCAGGCCCAGGCAGGCGAACATCAGGGCCGTGTTCACGCCGGGCAGATAGATCTGCCCCTTGGTCTGGGCGCTGGTGTTGACGATGCGGATGCGCGGGCAGAAGCCCAGCTGAACGGCCTGCTGGGTAAGGGAGTACACGCCGGAGATCATGGCCTGGGAGGCGATGACCGTGGCCGCCGTGGCCAGGGCCACCATGGGGTACAGCAGGGTTTCCGGCACCAGGGCGTAGAAGGGGTTGAAGGCCGTCTCCGGCCGGGAGAGCAGCAGCGCGCCCTGGCCGAAGTAGTTGAGCATGAGCGCGGGCATGACCATGGCGCACCAGGACAGGCGGATGGGCCCGCGTCCGAAGTGGCCCATGTCCGCGTACAGGGCCTCGCCGCCGGTGATGCAGAGGATTACCGAGCCCAGCACCACCATGCCGTGCAGGTGGTTCTCCATGAAGAAGCGGGCCGCGTACCAGGGGTTCAGCGCGGCCAGCACCGCGGGCTCGCGCACAACTTCCGCCAGACCCAGGGCGGCCAGGGCCGCGAACCACAGGATCATCACCGGCCCGAAGATTCTGCCGATGCGCGCCGTGCCGTGCTTTTGCACCATGAACAGGCTGACGAGCACCAGACAGGTGCCGGGCACGATGAAGGGCTGGGCCGCATCGGTGGCCACGCCCAGGCCCTCCATGGCGGAGAGCACGGAGATGGCGGGGGTGATGATGCCGTCGCCGTAAAGCAGCGCGGCCCCGAACATGGCCATGAACACGAAGACGGCCTTGCCCGCGCGGGAGGTGGTGTCGTTCTTGGCGCTCAACAGCGAGAGCAGGGCGAACACGCCGCCTTCGCCCTTGTTGTCGGCCCGGAGCATGAACACCACGTATTTCACGCTCACTACGATGATCAGCGACCAGAGGATGAGGGAGAGCACGCCCATGATGTTCACCGCGGAGAGCGGCACGGCGTGGGGGCCGTGGAAGCATTCCTTCACGGCGTACAGCGGGCTTGTGCCAATGTCGCCGTAGACCACGCCCAGGGCGGCCAGGGCCAGGCCGAGCCTGCGGCCGGAGCCGTGCCCGTCCGTCGGGGCGGGGGCCTGCGCGGCGGTCTGGTCGGGGACATGCCCGTGGGCCTGCGTTTCGGGCTGCCCGGGCTGCTGTGGGGTGGAATCGGACGGCATTGTTTTCCTCCGGAACTGGGGGGCTGCGGGATCGCCCGCTTGCCGGAGGGCTACCCTGTCGATGCCTGCGAGGTTAGCTGTCGGGCTCGGACCGAAAGGTGTCCTACGCTTTTTCAAGCGATGCGCCCCAAGGGAGTGGGTTCCCCGCTTCCAGGGAGAAACCCGGAATTCGGCAACGGCATTCATAGCCGCCGCGCAAAGGGGGTGTCAAGGCAGCCCCCCGGAAGCGGCGCCATGCGCTTCCAGGGGGCTGCCGTCCGGTCCTACAACTCCACCTGGGTTCCCAGCTCCACCACGCGGCCTGGCGGAATGCCGAAGAAGGTGGTGGCGTTCCAGGCGTTGCGCGACATGAAGGCGAACAGGCTCTTGCGCCAGCGCATCATTTTGGACGGCCCGCTGGTGAGCAGGCTTTCGCGGCCCAGGTAGAAGCTGGTGTCGCTCATGTCGGCGTGGATGCCGCGGGCGCGGGCCAGGCGCAGAATTTCCGGCACGCTGGGGGTCTGCATGAAGCCGTAGCGCGCGGTGATGCGGAAAAAGCCGTGCTCCAGCGGGGTGACGGCGACGCGCTCCGCCGCAGGGACGAAGGGCGTGTCCGCGCTGCCTATGGAGAGCAGCAGCACCTGCTCGTGCAGGGCCTTGTTGTGCTTGTAGTGGTGCAGCAGGGTGATGGGCGTGCCCGTGGGCGACACGGACAGGAACGCCCCGGTGCCCGGAACGCGCTGGGGCGGCGTGCCTGCGGCCAGGCTTTGCAGGAACAGCTCGATGGGCAGGCCCATGGATTGGAACTGGCGGCCTAGGGCGGCCTTGCCCTGCCGCCAGGTGGCCATGGCGGTCATGATGAGGGCGGCCACGGTGAGGGTGAACCAGCCGCCGTCGGCCACCTTGAGCAGATTGGCGCCCAGGAAGGAGAGATCGAAGAGCAGGAACAGAACCATGAGCGGGATGGTGCGCCAGACGGGCCAGGCCCACAGGACGTGCGCAACATAAAAGAAAAGCAGCGTCGTGATGGCCATGGTGGCCGTCACCGCGATGCCGTAGGCCGCGGCCAGTCCGCTGGAGCTTTTGAAAGCCAGCACCAGGCCCAGGCAGGCGGCCAGCATGGCCGTGTTCACGCCGGGCAGGTAGATCTGGCCCCTGGCCTCCGCGCTGGTGTTGACGATGCGGATGCGCGGGCAGAAGCCCAACTGCACGGCCTGCTGGGTAAGGGAGAACACGCCGGAGATCATGGCCTGGGAGGCGATGACCGTGGCCGCCGTGGCCAGGGCCACCATGGGGTACAGCAGGACTTCCGGCACCAGGGCGTAGAAGGGGTTGAAGGCCGTCTCCGGCCGAGAGAGCAGCAGCGCGCCCTGACCGAAGTAGTTGAGCGCGAGCGCGGGCATGACCATGGCGCACCAGGACAGGCGGATGGGCCCGCGTCCGAAGTGGCCCATGTCCGCGTACAGGGCTTCGCCGCCGGTGATGCAGAGCACCACGGAGCCCAGCACCACCAGTCCGTGGAGGCCGTTTCTGGCGAAGAACCCCGCCGCGTGCACGGGGTTGATGGCCGCGAGCACGGCGGGCTCCTGCGCGATGGCCACCAGGCCCAGCCCGGCGATGACCGCGAACCAGAGGACCATCACCGGGCCGAAGATGGCCCCGATGCGCGCCGTGCCGTGCTTTTGCACCAGGAACAGCGCCACCAGCACGGCGCAGGTTCCCGGCACCACCAGGGGTTCCGCCGCCGTGCTGGCCACGCTCAGGCCCTCCATGGCCGAGAGCACGGAAATGGCCGGGGTGATGACGCCATCGCCGTAGAGCAGCGCCGCGCCGAACACGGCAAGCGCCGTGAGGGCCGCGCCGGTTCGGCCCGAGGCGTGCGGGCGGATCAGGGCCAGCAGGGCGAAAATGCCGCCTTCGCCCGAGTTGTCGGCGCGCATGACGAACAGTACGTACTTGACGCCCACCACCACAAACAGGGACCAGAGCACCAGGGACAACACCCCCAGGATGTTGTCCGGGGTGGGGGCCATGGCGTGTGCGCCGTGGAAACACTCCTTCACGGCGTACAGCGGGCTGGTTCCGATGTCGCCGTAGACCACGCCCAGGGCGGCCAGGGCCAAGGCCAGGGGTTTGCCGTGCGGGGCTTCGCCCGTGGATTTTTGGACGGGGGGCACGGAAGAATCCTGACGCCCGGCGTCAGGCAAAGGCGGCCGATTTGCGGCCGAACGGAAGGAAGACATGCTCGATACCTCCGGTACGCATGAATAACGGGGGATGGCCCCGTGTACCGGAGGTCTTCCCCTTCGACGCCTGCGAGGTTAGCTGACGGGCTCGGACCGAAAGGTGTCCTACGCTTTTTCAAGCGATGCGCCCCAAGGGAGTGGGTCCCCCGCTCCCGGAAAACGCTTCCGGGATTCGGCAGAATCCGCACTACGCCCGCGGCGTGCGGCTGTCAACACGTCGGCGGTTGCCAAGCCGGGCCGGAACAGGGTAGTCTGGTTCATGCCCGTCCCAAAACCGGGAGCCTGGAATTGACGATGTCGACAGGTATGGGTTTTGCATGTTTCTCTGGCCGTGGAGCTCCACGGCCCAACGCGCCGCAGGGAGGCCGCCACATGACCAGTATGCAGGAGATCCTCGTCATCATCGTCATCGGCTTGCTGCTGTTCAACTGGCGCAAGCTGCCGGACCTGGCGGGAAGCATCGGCAAGGCCATGACCAGCTTCAAGCGCGGCCTCTCCGAGCCGGAAGAGGTGGAGGTGGGCGCGCCGAAGCCGAGCAATGCGCCAGCCGACCAGGAAAAGGCTGCCGGGCCTGCGGCAGCCCCGGCGCAGGATACGGCGCAGGCCGCAGACGGGACTTCGGGCGCGAAACAGGCCCCGCCAGCGGGCGGCGAGGACGGCGCAACCCCGCCAAAGGCCTGACGGCGGGCAGGCGGACGCTTCAGGTCCGGACCCGCGCAAAGGGAGAGCAATGTTCGCGATCATCGGCCTTGTCGTTGTTATGGGCGCCGTCATCGGCGGGTACCTGCTGGAAGGCGGGAACCTGCACGTGCTGTGGCAGCCCATTGAGCTCTTGATCATCGGCGGCTCCGGTTTCGGGGCGCTTTTGATCAGTTCGCCCATGAAGGTCAACGTCGCCATCGGCAAGAACCTCGTCACCGTGTTCACGGGCAAGCCCAAGGGCAAGGCCGACTACACGGAGATCCTGCTCGTGCTGTTCGATTTGCTGTCCCTGGCCCGGCGCGAGGGCGTCATCGCCCTGGAGTCCCACGTGAACAAGCCGGACGGCAGCGCCATCTTCACCAACAGGCCGTCGGTCCTGAAGAACCACGCCGTGCTCGATTTCATCTGCGACAACTTCAAGGCCTACACAGCCGCCAGCATGGAGCCCCACGAGTTCGAGGCGCTCATGGAGATCGACATCGACTCCCACCACGCCGACGCGCTCCAGGCCCCCACCAACCTGAACCGCATCGCCGACGCCTTCCCGGCGCTCGGCATCGTGGCCGCGGTCATGGGCGTGGTGCTCACCATGGGCAAGCTCTCCGAGCCGCCCGAAGTCCTCGGCCACTCCATCGGCGCGGCGCTGGTGGGCACCTTCCTGGGCGTGCTGCTGTCCTATGGCGTGGCCGGGCCGCTGGCCGCCATCATGGGCACCCTGGTGGAGGAGACCAGCGCCCAGCTCAACGTGGTCAAGGCCGCCATGAACGCCTTCGCCATGGGCTGGCCCCCGGCCATGGCCCTTGAGAGCGCCCGGCGCGCCATTCCCGCCCACGACCGCCCCGGCTTCGACGAGCTGGAGGAACTGCTGCGCCAGAGCAAGAAGGGCGGCGCGTAGGCGCGGCCCCGGCTTAAGGGAGAAGGCAGGTGGCCGAGAACAAGCCCATCATCGTCAAGAAGGTCAAGAAGGGCCACGGCGGCGCCCACGGCGGCGCGTGGAAGGTGGCCTACGCCGACTTCATGACCGCCATGATGGCCTTTTTTCTGCTCATGTGGCTTTTGTCCATGGTGGTGCCGGAGAAACGCGCCGGCGTGGAGCAGTATTTCAAGGAATTCAGTTTGTTCGACAAGCAGAGCAGCCTGGACGTGCGCCAGGGCGGGGCCATGATTCCCGACCAGGACAAGCCCCCGGTGCCCCAGCGCGACCAGCTTACCGAGGCCGCCGAGCACGGAAAACAGCCCGCCGTGCAGCCCGAGCGCCTCAAGTCCAGTATGCAGGATGCGCTGAACCTGAACCTGCCCGACGTGAAGGACCAGATCACGGTGGATGTCACCGAGGCCGGGGTGCGCATCCAGATCGGCTACAACGAGGACGATCCGCTGTTCGCCAAGGGCAGCCCGGAGCTGACCGCCAAGGGCCGTAAGGCCGTGCAGTTCATCGGCTCCCAGCTCAAGGACCTGCCCAACAAGGTGGAGGTGGAGGGCCACACCGACGCGGTGAACTATTCCGGCGGCAAGTACACCAACTGGGAGCTTTCCACCCAGCGCGCCAGCACCGCCCGCTACGCCCTGGAGCAGGGCGGCCTGCCGGAGGACCGTCTGGCCCGCGTGTCCGGCTTCGCCGCCACCCAGCCCCTGTATCCGGACAATCCCACCGATCCGCGCAACCGCCGCATCAGCATTCTGGTGCGCAACTACGTGCCGCCACAGGAGGGCGACGGCCTGGCCGAGCGCATCGGCGCGGAAAAGGCGCGCGCCAAGGAGCCCAACATCGCCGAGGAAGTGAACGCCACCATCGAGCGGATGCTCTCCGTGGAGGGCCGCCAGCCCGTTGCCAAGCCGGAGGAGCAAACGCCCTCCAGGCCGATCATCACCCTCAAAGGAGTGAAGCAATGAGCCCGGAGACCGCGTGCTTGGCCCTGGACCCTGCGGTCCTGCTGCGGGCCGGGGCGGAGGCGTTCATCGTCCTGCACAAGGACGCCCTGCGCGAACGCATCGACGTGCGCCAGACGCGCGTGCTGGACTGGGAGGGCGATGTGCTGTTTCTGGCCCAGACCGACCCGCCCGTGCCGCGCGAGGCCAGCGGGGCGCAAGCCGAGGTGGTGGCCCTGGCCCCTGCCTGCGGGGAGGAGCTCAGGCCCATGGGCTACGTGGCCCGCGTCCTGGATGTGCGGCCCGACTATCCGAGCGCCGGGCTGGCCGTGGAGGCCATTGCCGTGAGCGCGCCGACTCCGTGCGACCTGTTCGAAACGTCCCTGCGGATGCACTACCGTGTGCCCGTGGAGGAGGACATGGGCGTGGGCATTCTGCTGGAGGGGTTCGAGACCCCGCAGTTGCTGGATTTTTCCGCCGGGGGGGCCAGGGTGCTGGTGGACGCCTCGGAGCAGGCCTACGCCGATCTGGCCGTGGGCAAAAGCATTCCCTTCCGCCTGCTGTTCGTGGGCTCGGGCTACGCCGCGGGCGATGCGGTGGTGCGCAGCCTGCGGCGGGAGGACGACCGCGCCACCTGCGGGCTTTTCTTCACCAACATGGAGATCCGCGACATCCGCTATCTGGAGCGCATGGTGGCGCGGGTGGTCTCCGCCTGCCGCCAGCGCGAGGGCGACGCCGGGTACGTGTAGCCGGGCCGCCTGTCCGGCCGCGCCCCTTGTCAGCAGGCGGCGGATGCTTATTTCGCGCTCATGAAACACCTTGTCTGCCCTTCCTGCCATGCCGTGAACCGCGCCGACCCGGCCCGCCTGGGAAACGCCGTGTGCGGCAAGTGCGCCCGGCCCCTGGCCGGAGGCGTTCTGCATCTGGACGCCTCCCTTTTGGACACGCTGCTGTCCCGCGACGCTTTGCCCTTGCTGGTGGATTTCTGGGCGCCCTGGTGCGGTCCCTGCCGAAGCATGGCCCCGGCTTTTGACGAGGCGGCCAGACTGCTGGGTCCCGGCGTGCGCCTGGGCAAGGTGGACACCGAGGCGCATCCGGCGCTGGGCGCGCGTTTTCAGGTGCGCTCCATTCCCTCGCTGATTCTGTTTCGCGACGGCCGCGAGCTGGACCGCCTCATGGGCGCGCGGCCAGCGGGCGACATCGTGGCCTGGGCCAACCAGCGCCTGGGCCTGCGCGGCTGATTCCCATCACAAAAAAAGAGCCGACGGGCCTTCCCGCCGGCTCCTCCACATGGGCGCACAGGGGCCGCGCCCCCGTATTGCGCGCTACGCCTCCTGTCCCTCGGCCCGCAGCTGGTCGGTGAGGGCCTTGAGGGTCTGCGCCTGGTGCGCCATGTCGGACACGGCGCTTGCCGCCTGGCTCATTGCCCCCGCAGTCTCGTTGGAGATGCGGTTGATGTCGTCCACGCTGCGGTTGATCTCTTCGCTGGTGGCGGATTGCTGCTCGGCCGCGGTGGCGATGGAGCGCACCTGGTCGGAGCTGGCGTCCACCAGCCCCACGATGGACTGCAAGGCCTGGCCGGACTGCTCGGCCAGTTCCGTGGCGCGCTGGATGACTTCCACCGAGCGCTCCACCCCATGGATGCTCTTGCGCGTGCCTTCCTGAATGCCGCGTATGGCGTTGCCCACTTCCTTGGTGGCGGTCATGGTCTTTTCGGCCAGCTTGCGCACCTCGTCGGCCACCACGGCGAAGCCGCGCCCGGCGTCGCCCGCGCGCGCGGCCTCGATGGCGGCATTGAGCGCCAGCAGGTTGGTCTGGTCCGCGATGTCGGTGATGACCGAGAGCACCTGGCCGATGCCGTCGGCCTGCTTGCCCAGGGAAGCCATGTCCTCCTTGAGGGCCAGGCTGCTTTGGCGCACCTCGCTGATGCCGCCCACGGCCTGGGCCACCACCTGGGCGCCGCGCGCGGCCTCCTTGCGGGCGCTCTCGCTGGTTTCCGCGGCGCGTCCGGCGTTTTGGGCCACTTCAAGGACTGTGGCGTTCATCTCCTCCATGGCCGTGGCGGTCTCGGCCACGCGCTGGGACTGGTGGTCGGCCCCGCGCCGCGACTGCTCGATGCGCGAGGACAGATCCTCGGAGGCGGAGGAGACCACGCCCACCACCTGCTCCAGCTTGTTCGCGGCATGCAGCAGGCCCTCGCGCTTGGCCTTCGCCGCCTGGACAAGAGCGTCCTCGGCCACGGCCTTGGCTTGGCTGGCCTCCTCGGCAAGCTGCTTGGCCTCAATGCTCTTCTGTTCGCTTTCCGCGATCATGCTGCGCAGGCGCTCCACCATGTGGCGCAGCGTGTCGGCAAGGGTGCCGATCTCGTCGTCGCGGCGCACGTCGAGCTGGTGGTCCAGGCGTCCGGCGGCGACCTCTTCAGCGAAGTCTGCCGTGCGTTGCAGGGGGCGGGCCAGGGAGCGCGCGAACAGCAGCCCAAGTCCGGCCATGACCAGAGAGATGATCGTGCCCGCCAGGAAGATGGCCCAGGAGATGTCGGACTCTGTGGCCTCGATGATCTGCCGGTCCTTGCCGATGAAGAACATGCCGCGGATGGCCCCGGAGCCGTCCTTCAGCGGCCAGTATGCGGTCTCGTACGACTTGCCCAGGATGACGTTCTGGGAGAGGAACAGTTCGCCTTTTTTGAGCACCGTCTCAAGGACAACGGGGTTGTCCATCTTGGTGCCCACCGCGCGCTTGCCCTCCTTCAGTATGGTGGTGGAGATGCGCGTGTCGCCTTCGAAGATGGTGACCTCAAGCCCGGTGAGGGCCTTCACCTCGTCCACGTATGCCTCGCCCGAGAGCTCGAAGCCCATGGCCACAACGCCCACCACGGCGCCCCCCCGCATGACCGGGTTCGCGCCCAGGATGGCGTATTTGACGATTTTCCCCTGCTCGATGGAGGCGCTGCCCTGGCCCTTGAGGGCCTGGGCCACGGCGTAGCGGTCCGCGGCGCTGTCCCCGGCCTTGTCCGAGTGCCCGCGCGCCAGGATGACGCCCCGCGCGTCGGTGATGAAGACGGTGCTGGCGTGGAAGATGTCCAGCTGCTGTTTGAGCATGGCGCGCAGCCTCGCGATGTCGCCGTCGGCCATGGCCTGGGACAGTGCCGGGTTCAGCGCCAGGGAGGCCGTGCCCTTCAGAACGTCGTCCTGCCTTCCGTGCACGCTTTTTTCTACAACGGTTTGGAAAAGCCGGATGTTGTCTTTGGCTTCCGCGTTGAATCCCTTTTGGGCGAAGTAGTGCGCGGCGAGAAACAGGCTGATGCTTGTGACCAGCACCGCACCGATGACCATTCCGGTGACTTTGACAAAGATGTTGAGTTTCATGGGGGGACTCCTTGCAGAAAATGCAATACATTTATTTGCATAATCGATCGTAACCGGGATGTCACACCTATATCGGTCAATTCGTAACAACGCAACAGGGGTCGCGCAAAACAGGTCGAAAAAAGTGTGTTTTGATGGGCTCGACCACGGCCCTGGGACGGGATGGAGGATTGGGAGGCGAATCGCCGAACCTGAACCGGGGCGGATGTGCGCCCGTGCGCTCCGCACAAAAAGGCTGCTGCGGGCGCAATGCAGTGTGGTGCAGTGCCGTGCCCTGGCGCGGCGCGTCCGCCCCCCCCTTTCCCTGCGGTTGATTTTGCTCTAGAAGGTCGGGCAGGCGGACTTCGCCCCGCCTCCTACATTTTCGCCACAGGGACGGTACCCCCCATGCGCATCTCCGACAGACTCAGGAAACTCAAGCCCTCGGCGACCTTGGCCGTCAACGCCAAGGCGCAGGAGCTCAAGGCCCAGGGACGCGAGGTGGTGAGCCTCGCCGTGGGCGAGCCGGACTTCGGCACCCCGGACCATGTGCGCGAGGCCGCCAAGCGCGCCATAGACGAGGGCTTCACCCGCTACACGCCGGTGCCGGGCATTCCGGACCTGCGCGCGGCCATCGCCGGGTATTACGGCCAGTTCTACGGCGTGTGCGCCAAGGGCGAGAACGCCATCGCCTCCTGCGGGGGCAAGCAGGCCCTGTACAACCTGCTCATGGCCCTTCTGAACCCCGGCGACGAGGTGCTCATCCCCGCGCCCTATTGGGTGAGCTACCCGGCCATGGTGGAGCTGGCCGACGGCGTGCCCGTCATCGTGCCCACGGACCCGGACAGCGGCTTTCTGGTCAGCGTGCGCGACCTGGAGTCCGTGTGCACCCCGCGCACCTCGGTGCTTCTCCTCAACTCGCCCTCCAACCCCACCGGCGGCCACTATTCCCAGGACGCCCTGGACGAAATCGCCCGTTGGGCGCGCGCCCGCGGCGTGTTCATCATTTCCGACGAAGTCTACGACCGCCTGGTGTACGAGCCGGCAAAGCCCAGCACCCTTTCGCCCATGTGGCAGCGCCACCCGGAGAGCATCGCCATCGTGGGCGCGCTGTCCAAGAGCTTCTGCATGACCGGTTGGCGCGTGGGCTGGACCCTGGCGCACCCCGACCTGGTGAAGGCCTGCGCCAAGATTCAGGGGCAGAGCACCTCCAACGTCAACAGCGTGGCCCAGAAGGCGGCCGTGGCCGCGCTTACCGGCCCCTGGACCCTGGTGGACGAGATGAAGGCCTCTTTTGTGCGGCGGCGCGACCTGGCCCTTGAGGTCATCCGCTCCTGGCCGGGGGTGGTGTGCCCCAAGCCCGACGGCGCCTTCTACCTGTTCCCCGTGGTGGAGAAGTACTACACCCCGGACATGCCCGATTCCGCCGCCCTGTGCACACGCCTGCTGGAAGAGGCGGGCGTGGCGCTGGTTCCGGGCAGCGCCTTCGGCGACGACCGCTGCGTGCGGTTTTCCTACGCCGTGGCCGACGAGGTGCTTGTCGGCGCGCTGGCCAGGGTGGGCAAGGTGCTGCTGGGCAAGTAGCCGGGGCGGTTTTCCCGGCGGCGTGCCGCAACCATCAACCCGGCGCCCGCGTGGCGCGGCAAGGGAGGGCTCCATGACCGCAGCTCGCAAGGACGTTCTGGACTGGACCAACGCCCGCTGGGACCGCTTGCCCACGGCCCCGGCCCTGCGCGACCGCGCGGGGGAAATGGCGCAGAAGCTCGCGGCCGAGGTGGCCGGGGGGCGGCTGCCCTTCCTGTCCATGCCCTTCCTGCCGGAGCTCACGCAGTCCCTGGCGGAACTGGAGGCTGGGTTCCTGGGCCGCTTCCGGCACATGCTGCTTCTGGGCATCGGCGGTTCGGCCCTGGGGGCCCGCGCTCTGCAAAAAGCCTTCGCGCCCTCCCAGGACCTGCCCGGGCACGCGGGCAAAAGCCTGTGGATTCTGGACAACGTGGACGCGGCGAGCCTTGAGGCGCACCTTTCGCGTCTGCCCGCCGCGGAGACCCTGGTCTACGTGGTCAGCAAGTCCGGCGACACCATCGAGACCATCGGCCAGTATTTCCTGGTCAAGCAGTGGCTCAAAAACGAGCTGCCCGATGCCTGGAAGGACCATCTTCTGCTCAACACCGATGCGCAGAAAGGGTACCTCCGCCAGGAGGCCGCGCAGTTCGGCATCCGCACCCTGCCCGTGCCCGACAACCTGGGCGGCCGCTATTCCGCCTTGAGCGCCGTGGGACTGGTCCCGGCCGCCTTTCTGGGCATGGACTGGCGCGGTCTTGTGCAGGGCTTCCAGTCCGTGGCCGCGCCCCTGGCCCATGCCGGGCTTTCCGCGGGCGGGCTTGCCGCACAGCCGTCCTTTGAATTCGCGGTGTGGGCCAAGGCCCTCATGGACGCGGGCTACTCCGAGCTCATCACCTTCTTCTACATTCCGGCCTGGTCCTCCTTCGCCGACTGGTTCGCCCAGCTTTGGGCCGAGAGCCTGGGCAAGGACGGCCAGGGAAGCCAGCCCGTCCCGGCCGTGGGCGTCACCGACCAGCACAGCGTGAACCAGATGTTCCTGGACGGCCCGCGCAACAAGGCCTGCCTGTTCGTGGAGCGCGCCGCCGGACCTGCCGGGCCGACCTTCCCGGCGGACCTGCCGGAGATCTTCGACTACCTGCGCGGCAAGCGCTTTGGCGAGCTGCTGCCCGCCGAGGCCCTGGGCACGCGCATGGCCCTGTGCGCCAACGAGGTCCCCCTTGTGGCCCTGCGCCTGACGGCAGACGACGCCTTTGGCGCGGGCCGGATGATGGCGCTTCTGGGCGCGGCAACGCTTTTGACCGGCTGGCTCATGGGCGTGAACCCCGTGGACCAGCCCGCCGTGGAACTGGGCAAGCGTTTGGCCAAGGCGCGCCTGGGCGCGGACGGCCTGGCGGCCGAGAAGTCCGACCTTGCCGCCTATACCGGCTGCTGCCGCGACGAGCGGGAGTTCTAATCCTTGAGCATCTCCTCCATGCTGGGGGCGCACAAGCCCCTGCAGTTCGTCAAGGTTCTCACCTGGACCTTCCTGATCCTCATCCTGGGCACCAACCTGATGCTCTCGGTGTTTCTTTCCAAACGCGCGGAGCGCGTGCTTTTGGAGAAGCAGAAGGAATTCGGGCTGCTTTTGGCCGAGAACCTCTCGCACCAGATATTCACCCGCTTCACCCTGCCCACCATCATCGGCTATGGGCAGATAAGCCTGCGCGTGCCGGAGCAGTTCACCCGGCTGGACCAGGTGGTGCGCAGCACCATCCACAGCTTCCACGTGCGCGAGGTGCGCATTTATGACCCCGACCTGCGCGTGACCTACTGCACCGATCCCAATTTGGTGCTGCGCACGGGCCTGGCCGGGGAGGGGGTCAAACGCGCCCTGACCCACGAGGAGCCGAGCTTCGAGCTGTTCAGCAGGGAGTCGGGCTTCTCCGCCATGTTCAAGCTGGAGCTCAAGCCCGGCAGCGTGGTCATGCGCGGCTTCACCCCCCTGCGCATGGAGCGCAGCTTCGGCCCCGGCGCAAAGAATCCCATCATGGGCATCCTGGAGTTCAGCCAGGACATCACCGACGACTACATGGCCGTGGTGAATTTCGAACGCCTGGTGTATTCCTCCTCCATCGTCACCAGCCTGGTGCTCTTCTGGCTCATCATCAGCATTCTGCGCCGGGTGGACAAGATAAGCGCGGAGCGCCAGGCCGAGAAGGAGAAGCTGGTGGCCGAGCTGCACCAGCAGGAAAAGCTGGCCGGCATGGGCCGCATGGTCTCCGGCGTGGCCCACGAGATCAGAAACCCGCTGGGCATCATCCAGTCCAGCGCAGAGCTGGTGCTCAAAAAGGCCAAGGCCGACAACCATCCCCACACGCGCATCATCGAGGCCATCTACGACGAGAGCAGGCGGCTTTCACGCACGGTGAACGAATTTTTGGACTATGCGCGGCCCCGGCAGCCCCGCAAGGACGAGGTGGACCTGTGCCGCATTCTGGAGCAGGCCTGCGTGTTTCTGGAGCGCGAGTGCGAGGACAAGGGCATCCGCATGGCGCACAGCTGCCCGGAGGGCACGCTGGTTTTGGGCGACCGCGACCTGTTGTACCGCGCGGTGTACAACGTGCTGGGCAACGCCATGCAGGCCATGCCCGAAGGGGGCGCAATCGAGGTGGACGTGCTTGCCAGCCCGGCCGCCGATGGCGACGACGCCCGGCCCACGCTCACCCTGCGCGTGCGCGACTCCGGCCCCGGTTTTGACGAGAAGAATCTGGACAAGTTCAAAGACCCCTTCTTCAGCACCAAGGACACGGGCACGGGCCTGGGGCTGGCCATCGTCACCAGCATCGTGGAGAGCCACGGCGGCCAGGTGACCCTGAAGAACCACCCCGAGGGCGGCGCAGTGGTGGAGTTGACCCTGCCCTGCCCGGACAAGGGGGAGACCGCCCCCGCACCAGTGCGGCAGGACGCTCAATAGCCCAACGGAGCACCACATGTCAGGCAACATTCTCATCATGGACGACGAGCAGAACTACCTGCTCGTGCTGGACGCCATCCTTACCGACGCGGGCTACAAGGTCACCGCCCTTTCCGACCCGGAGATGGGCCTGGCCTTCCTGGAAGAGTCCGAAGTGGACGTGGTGGTCACGGACATGAAGATGCCCAAGCTCACCGGCAAGGACGTGCTGGACCGGGTCAAGAAGAGCTATCCGTACATCCCCGTGCTCATCATGACCGCCTTCGGCTCCATCGAGGCCGCGGTGGAGGCCATGCGCACCGGGGCCTTCGACTACATCACCAAGCCCTTCTCCAACGAGGAGCTGCTGCTTTCGCTTTCCAAGGCCATGCAGTACGCGAGAGCCCAGCAGGAGAACAGGCAGCTCAGGCGGCAGATACAGGAGCGTTTCGGCGCGGACAACATCGTGGGCCGCGACAAGAGTATGCGCCACGTGCTGGACATGGTGCACCGCGCCGCGCCCAGCCGCAGCACCGTGCTCGTCACCGGCGAGTCCGGCACCGGCAAGGAGCTCATCGCCAAGGCCATCCACAACGAATCCCCGCGCAAGGACGGGCCCTTCGTCTCGGTCAACTGCATGGCGCTCAATCCCGGCGTGCTGGAGTCGGAGCTCTTCGGCCACGAGAAGGGCAGCTTCACGGGCGCGGTGTCGCGTCGCCGCGGCCGCTTCGAGCTGGCGGACAAGGGCACGCTGTTTCTGGACGAGATCGGCGAGCTCTCGCACGACATGCAGGTGAAGCTCCTGCGCGTTTTGCAGGAACGTCGTTTCGAGCGCGTGGGCGGCACCGAAGCCGTGGAGGTGGATATCCGCATCGTGGCGGCCACCAACCGGGATTTGCAAAAAGCCGTGGCCGATGGACTGTTCCGCGAGGACCTGTTCTACCGGCTCAACGTGGTGAGCATCCAGCTGCCGCCCCTGCGCGAGCGTCGGGAGGACATCCCGTTTCTGGCCGCGCACTTCCTGGACAAGTTCGCCAAGGAGAACGGGCGCGAGATGAAGGGCTTCAGCCCCTCGGCTATGGACTACCTCTCGGCCTACGAATGGCCGGGCAACGTGCGCCAGTTGGAGAACGTCATCGAGCGCTGCGTGGTGCTGGCCGGGGGCGAGACCATCGACGCCGACGACCTGCCGCCGGAGATCAAGGACGAGGACGCGCAGTTCAAGAGCGCGGTGGACCTGCTGCCCACCAAGCTCGACCTCTCCGAGACCCTGGAGAAGATCGAGGCGGCCGTCATCCGCCGGGCGCTGGTCAAGGCCGACTTCGTGCAGGTCAAGGCCGCGGAGCTGCTGAACATCTCCAAGAGCTTGCTCCAGTACAAGCTGAAAAAGTACACCATCTCGGCGAAGTAGCGGGTGGCTAGAAGCACTTGACGGATTAACGTAGTCGGTTTATCCATTTGTTTGTTGGCGTGTTGCTGTCGGGTGTTCCGCTAAGAAATAGGCTTGACAGCCACGCTTGTGTTCCCTAGACTCTATCGTATTAGCGCGCTCCTCGTTTTGCAGGGGCGACCACTATGAAGGTGCCCAAAAGGCACCGATTAGCCAAAAGGGGAATGCGAAAGCGTTCCCCTTATTGTTTTGGAGGCAGTATGCGCCGATTGGCGGTCTTTGTTGATGCGGGCTACTTCTGGGCGCAGACCATCCAGGCCGTGTTTGGCAGGAAAGCCGATCGCAGCCAGGTGTGCATGGACTATCCTTCCTTGCGTGTCCTGCTGCTTGAGACCGCCGAGCGGGAATTTGCGGATGCAAGTTTGTTGCGTATATACTGGTACGATGGCCCCGGCGACAATGGCAAGGCCAGTGAGCACAGCCAGATTGAGTCGCTGGATGACTTCAAGTTGCGCATGGGCACCCGCAACAGGCTGGGAAAACAAAAGGCTGTTGATGGCTTGATCATCGCCGATCTGATCGGGCTTGCGCAGAACAAGGCCATTACGGAAGCGCTTATCGTGTCTGGAGATGCCGATTTGACTCCGGGAGTTGTGGCGGCACAAGGACTGGGATTACGTGTGCATCTGCTCTCCCTGGGCAATGGAGAGGCGACTTCTCCGTATCTCAAAGCCGAAGTTGACCGGAAGTGCCGGTGGAACGAGTGGGATATATACAGCTATGCTGCCGCCTTTATGTCTTCCCCTGCGCCAGCCGTCCGGGGTGCCACGAGAAGGGCGAACATGGCGGGGCGGGAGACGCAAGCGCAGTTGGCTCCGCATTCGCCTGTGGCGGGGCATGTGGTCGCCGCACAGTCTGCTCCTGACGCCGCACTGTCGGCGCAAGCCCAGCCCTCTCAAGATTCTTTGCCATGCCTGGACGAATCGACGCCACACGCGGATGGTTTGCGCATCATCGCCGTTTCCTGTCATGAGCAATTATCCGAGGAAGAGCGGGAAGAGGCCAAGACAGGCAGAGGGCTGCCCCCTGAGATTGACCGCAAGCTGCTCTATCTCGCGCGCAGGCACTTCGGTGCGCGTGTTGGCGATGCGGATCGCCGGGAGTTGCGGCGGCAGTTGAAAGAATTGTTGAGCGCCGACTCGTTACTTGTTGGCGTCCAGTAGTTCGCTCACCCCCGCACCCCATCCGCCCGGAAGAACGTGTAGCAGAACGTCCCTTCCGGAGTGGCGGCCCGCTCCATCTCCGCAATGCCCGCGTCCCAGTCCTCCGGCGTCATGAGCCCGGCCTCCAGCGCGCGTTCGCGCACCCCGCGCACCATGGCGATGAAGGTGTTGCGCGAAAACCCTTCTATGCGCGCCGGATTGCTGCCGTCCACATAGACCATGCGCGGCTCCACCCGCACCTGCCCGAAGCCCGCGCCGGAGAGCAATGGGTACAGCCTGCGGCCGATGAGCGCGTCGCCCCCGGCCCGGGCCTGGAGCGTGACCAGGCACTCCACCGTGCGCCGGGCGCGGGCCGTTTCCGGGTGGCAGGAGAAGGAGCCGTGGTCGCCCTCGATGGCCGTCATGCTGCCGCCGGGCCGGATGAGCCGACGCAGGGCTTCCAGCGCTCCGGCCGGATCGGGCAGATGCTCCAGCACAAAGCACACGAAGGCGTGGTCGAAGCGCCCGGCGTTGGCCGGGTCGTCGGCCAGGCGCATGAGGTCGGCCTGGCGCAGCTCCACGTTGCGCAGGCCGCGCGCGTCCACGGCCCGCTGCGCGGTCTCCAGGGACGCGGCGGAGATGTCGACGGAGAGGAAGCGGGCGTGCGGGTTGGCCGCGGCCAGACGCACGGTCTGGCAGCCGGTGCCGCAGCCTGCTTCCAGCACCAGCGCGCCTTCCGGGTAGCGGCCGGAGCCGTCCAGCACATCGCCGTACAGCAGCCCGGCCAGGGCGTCGGACTGGTCCTGCAGGCGCGCGGCCTCGGTCTCGCAGTAGCCGTGAACGTAGTCGGTCATGGAAAAGCCCTCCGTGATTGGTGTCGCGGAAGGGTGTAGCGCGGCGCGGGACTATGATTCTTGGACGGAATTGCGCAGTTGGCCCGGCGTGAGTCCGGTCAGGCGCTTCATGATCCGCGTAAGGTGGCTCTGGTCGGCGAAGCCGCTGCGGGCGGCGGCCTCGGCGATGGGCGTGCCGCGGAGCAGCAGGTCGCGGGCCGCGCGGGCGCGCTGCTGCATGAGCCAGGCGTGCGGGGTGAGGCCCGTGTGCCGGGCGAATACGCGCACCAGATGCCAGGGGCTCAGGCAGGCCATGCGCGCCAGTTCGGCCAGGGGCAGGTCTTCGTCCAGGCGCTCGCGCAGACGTTCCTTGATTCGGGCCACGGCATGGTGCTCGGGCCGGGCGCGGGGCAGGTTCGGGGGCGCGTAGGTGTGCCGTGTGATGAGCCGGGCGAAGGCGGCGAGCAGGGCCGAGTCGCGCCCCAGGCGCTGGCCGGGGGCGGCGGCATGGTCCAGGTGCAGGGCGTGGGCGCGCAGCAGCAGGGCGGCAAGTTCCGGGTCGCGCACGACCCCGGAGTTCAGAAAGGGCAGAGGCGTGGGAGCGCCCGCCACGTCCTCGGCCATGCGGGCCAGGAAAGCCGCCGGGAAGTAGAACATGCGGTAGGTCCAGCCCGGCGCGCCATGTCCGCCCGCGCCGCATCCTCCCGCGCCGTACCCGTCGTGGGGCTCGTCGGGGTTCACGGTGTTGACGGCCCCGGCCGGGGCCACCAGTTCCTCGCCGCGATAGCGGAAGCCCAGCGCCCCGGTCTCGATGACGCCAACGCCGAAGCCCTCGTGGCTGTGCCGGGCGAAGCGCTGGCCGAAGAAGCTGGCGCGCATGAGCTCCAGCCCCGGCTCATGCGCCGGGCGCAGCACGCGAACATCGTCGCGCCTGGGGGCGTGCCGCCTGGTCATGCAGAGCGCCTCCGGCTAGCGTTTCCGGGCCTTGCCCGAACTCCGCCTGGACGCGGACGCCGCTCCGGCTGCGGCGGAGTTGTCCGAACGCCTTGACTTTCCGGATCGGGAACCGCCTGATTTCGTCCCGCCGGATTTGGCGGCCAGGCGTTTTTCCCGCGCTCGCCCGGCCCGGCGCGATTCCTCCACGGCCCGGCGCTCCTTGCGCGAGAGCGGGGCGGCCCCGTCCTCCGAGCCCTGGGCGTCGCCCTGGGCCTTGTCCTGGGCCAGCTCCAGATCGATTTCCAGCCGGTCCATGTGCACGCCCATGAGCCTGGCCTTGACCGCCTGGCCCACCCGGATGACCCGGCCCGTGCGCTGGCCCAGGAGCATCTCGCGCTCCTTGAGGTAGCCGTAGTAGTCGTCCAACATGGTGGACAGGCGGATGAAGCCATCGGCCATGACCTCGGGCAACTCCACCCAGAAGCCGTAGTCCGTAAGCGAGCTGACCACGCCGCGCAGCACGCGGCCCTCCTGCCCGCGCAGCACCATGCAGGCGTAGCGCTTGTTGCACTCGCGCTCGGCCTCCTGGCTCACGCGCTCGCGCCCGGAGAGGTGCTGGCCCATCTCCGCGAGCTTCTTGAAGCCCGGCACGGGCATGTGCCGGTGGCCCAAAGCGTGCTTGATGAGCCGGTGCACCACCAGGTCCGCGTAGCGGCGAATGGGCGAGGTGAAGTGCGCGTAAGATTCGCTGGCCAGGCCGAAGTGCCCCTCGTTGTCCGGCTGGTAGCGCGCCTGCTTCATGGCGCGCAGCACCATGCGGTGCACCAGGAATTCGCGCTCCGTGCCCGCAACAGAGGCCAGCAGCCGCCCGATGGCTTCGGGCGTGAAGTCCTCGTTGGAGAACTTGCCCGCGCGCGTGCGCCGGGGCGCGGCCTCGCCATCCAGGCGGGAGAGCAGGGTGTACAGGGTCTCCAGCTTCTCGCGGTCGGGCTCGCCGTGCACGCGGTACAGGCAGGGCAGGGCGTGGGCGGCCAGGTATTCGCTCACCGCCTCGTTGGCCGCGATCATGAACTCCTCGATGAGCTGGTGCGCGAAGTGCCGCTCCCTGGGCTCGAAGGCCACGGGCCGCCCGGCCTCGTCAAAGCGCACCTCGCCCTCCGGCAGGTCGAAGTCCAGGCTGCCGCGCTCCAGCCTGCGCTGGCGCATCTGCCGGGCGAGCCCCTCGGCCAGGTCCAGCATGGCCAGAACATCCCGCCCCGACTGGCCCTTGTCGGCGGCAAAGGCCGCGCGCGCCTGGGGCGTCTTGTCCACGCACAGGTCGCGGGCCAGGTCATAGGTCAGCCGCGCGTGGCTCTTGATGACCGCGTTCATCACGCGCACCTCGCCGGGCAGGCCGCGCGCGTCCATGTCCATGCGCACGGCCACGGCAAGGCGCGGCACGTCCGGGTTCAGGCTGCATAGCCCGTTTGAGAGGGCGTGGGGGAACATGGGCTCCACCGAGGCCGGAAAGTAGTAGGAATTGCCGCGCTCGTAGGCCTCGCGGTCCAGGGCCGAGGCAAGGGGCACGTAGTGGGC
Source organism: Humidesulfovibrio mexicanus (assembly GCF_900188225.1). Classification (NCBI taxonomy): domain Bacteria; kingdom Pseudomonadati; phylum Thermodesulfobacteriota; class Desulfovibrionia; order Desulfovibrionales; family Desulfovibrionaceae; genus Humidesulfovibrio; species Humidesulfovibrio mexicanus. The sequence continues at coordinate 115,397 of NZ_FZOC01000008.1, forward strand.
CACATCGGCGATGGCCACCCACAGGCGGTAGCCGCGCCCTTTGCGCTCCACGAACACCGCGTCGTCGAAGTCCCGGGCCGTGGCCCCGTCGATGGTGACGAAGGGGGTGGCGCGCAGGTCCTCGCGGCCCGCGAAGTCGGCCTCGGCCGGGACCGCGGGCAGCAGGGCGGCCTCGTCCAGGGCGGCCTGCGGAAAGCCGGTGGGCACGCCGTGGTTGGTCTTGACCAGGGCCTCCTGCACGGCGGATTCGTCCTCCGGTCCCAGGCGGGAGAGCACCACGCCCTCCCACACGGCGGCGTCCACCTGGTCCTCCGGGGCCACCAGGGCGATGTCGCCCTTGGCGAGGCCCAGGGCAGGGTCCGTGCCATGGGTGAGGATGGCGAAGTCCAGGCGCGGATCCGTTGGGCGGCACAAAAAGCTGCCCGGCCCGGCGGAGCGCATGATGCGCACGGTGAGCACGCGCTTGCCGCGCTCGATGATGCGCACCACGCGGCCCTCGTGGTTCTTGCGGGCGTTCTCGCGGGTGATGGCCGCGGCAACCTTGTCGCCATGCCAGGCCCCGGCCGTGTCCTGGCCCAGGAACACGTCCTTGCGCCTGGGGTCGTCCGGGATCAGGAAGGCCACGCCGGAGCGCTGCACCTGCACCGTGCCGGTGATGAGGTTCACGCGCTCCATGGGCGCGTAGGCCCGGCCCAGGCGGATGAGCTTGCCTTGGGCCACCAGTTCGTCCAAAAGTTCGCCCACTTCGCCCTTTTTGCGGCGGTGCAGGCCCAGGGCGGGCAGGAGGTCGTCCGGAGCCAGGGGCCGCCTGGATTCGCGCAGCAGCCGGAGCAGGGTTTTGTGGTCCGCCGGGGGCGGCGGGGCGCTGGGGTTTCTGTTCTTCTTCGGTTTCATGAGGGTCTCGATGCGCGAAGGCGCGCGGTTGAAAGGAAATTCGGATGGTTGACGCGCGGCCGGGAGAAGGACTCCGGCGCGGAGGGACAAAACCTAGAGGTGCTCACTGGCGGCCAGCGGACGGTAGCGCTCCGCCAGGGCATCGAGTTCGGCCGTGAACCACTGGTCGAAGGGCTGCGGGGCGCCGTGCGCCGGACCCCATTCGAGCTTTGTGCGCAGGGCCCAGAATGCCCCTGCCTCGGACAGGCGGGACAGCTTCACGGCGTCCTTGGCCGTGACCAGCACCTGTGCGCCCGCCGCCTTGGCCAAAATGTCCGTCACGTCCTTGGCCGTGAAGGCATGGTGGTCGGCGAAGGGGATAAGCAGCGCCGGGGGGCTTCCCAGCAGGGCCTGGGCCGTAGCCGCGGCCTGGGCCGGATCGGCGATGCCGGTGGCCAGCACGTAGCGCTCGCCGCCCAGGTCCGCCGCGCGGGCCTTGCCGTCCAGCCGCTTGAGCCCGCCGGGCCGGAGGAAAAAGGTGTACACGGGCCGCCCAAGGGGCGCGAGCCTGCGGCGGATGGCCGCCGCAATGTCGTCGCCGCCTGTTTCGCCGTTTAGAGTGCAGGATGGCCCGACCTTGACGCAGAAGGCCCCTGCGCGGGAAAGGGCGCTTGCCCCCTCGCGCCAGGTTCCGGCCGGGCACACGCGGTCCCAACCCTGGCCCAGGTCGTGGGGCGTCAGGAGCACAAGGTCCAGGTCGCGGGCCACGGGCAGATGCTGGAAGCCGTCGTCCAGGAGCACGAAATCCGGGTCGAAGCGCTCGTAAGCCCAGGGGCCGGAACGCCTGCGCACGGGATCCACCACCACGCGGGCGTCCGGGTGGCTGCGGGCCAGCAGCAAAGGCTCGTCGCCGCAGCTGGTCGGGTTTTCCGTGGGGGTGACGAAGAGCGGCAGGCGGTGGGGCTTGGCCCCGTACCCGCGCGTCAGCACCACGGCGCGCTCCCCGCGGGCGGTGGCCAGCCGCAGGATGTGCCCGCACATGGGAGTTTTGCCGCTGCCGCCCCAGCCGATGTTGCCCACGCTGACCACCGGGCAGTTGGGACGCCACTGGTGCAGGCGGCCGGACTCGAAGGCCCGGCGGCGCAGGCGCATGGCCTGGGCGTAGAGCACGCCAAAGGGAATGAGGGCTGGTGCGAGGCGGCGTTGCAGTTCGGAGATGTCCATGAGGAGGATGCGGGGCCGCTCCGGTTTGTCCGGGCAGCCCCGCGAAGGGTGCCTAGTCGCGGCTGGAGCCGAAGAGGCGCAGCAGCATCAGGAAGAGGTTCAGGAAGTCCAGATACAGCGTCAGCGCGCCCAGGATGGTGCCCCGGCGCACGGCGGTGCCGTCGTCCAGCGGCATGGTCTCGCCCATGTACTTGAGCTTCTGGGTGTCGTAGGCGGCCAGGCCCGTGAACACGATGACGCCGATGACCGAGATGCCGAAGCTCATGGCCGAGCTTTGCAGGAACATGTTCACCAGCGAGGCGATGACGATGCCGATGAGGCCCATGAACATGAAGCTGCCCATGCCGGTGAGGTCGCGCTTGGTGACCATGCCATATACGCTGGTGGCGCCGAACATGCCCGCCGTGACCACGAAGGCCTGGAAGATGCTGGCCCCGCTGTACACGTAGAAGATGGACGACAGGGTGAGCCCGGTAAGCGCGCTGTAGCCTGCGAACATGAGGCTGGCCGCGGAGCCCGAGAGTTTGTGGATGGCTGCGGACAGGGCGATGACCAGTCCGAACTGGGCGATGACCAGCCCGATGAGCAGCACCGGGCTCTGCATGATGGTCAGGCCCAGGGGGCTGGCGGCGGTGAACCAGGCCACCCCCGCGGTGAGCATGAGGCCGAGGGACATCCAGCCGTACACGCCGCGCATGAAGGCGTTGACGGTTTCGGCGCGGCCCACGGTGCGGGCGCCGGGATAGCTGGGATATTGAGCCATGTGCCGATCCTCCTTGCAGGAATGCGGGCTAGGGTGCGTTTGCGGAAAGTCCGCATATTCCGGTCAAGATAAGCGTTGGGCAAGGCTTTGGCAAGGGGACCCCCTGGCTGGCTGCCCGCAGCGCCTTGGCAAGGGCGCGTCGCTGGGGTAATCTCGATGGTATGCGCTTGGCGCGCGCCAACGCCAATATCCTGCGATGGAGGAAACGACCCATGAAGCTTACGCGTCTTGCCCTGTCTCTTGCCCTGGTGCTGCTGATGGCCGGGTCCGCCCTGGCGGCCAAGGCCACGGTGCATTTCGTCGTGGTGCCCGCAGCCCTGCCCTCGGAACAGCTGCACGACTTCAACGCGTTCCTGGTCAAAAACGCCGGGGGCTACACCGTGTCGCGCAGCACCGGCGGCGACTCCGCCAGCTTCGGCGCGGGCTACGCCCCGGAGAATTTGAGCTACACCGTGTCCGCACCGAAGAACCTGTCCAGGGAGATCGGCGGCTACCTGAAAAAGGAGCTGGGGCTTAAAAAAATCTTTCTGCTCACCTGGCCCGCCGAGCGGCTGGAGGAGTAGGGGCGGCGGGGCGGCCAGCCGCCCCTTTGCTTTCCAGGGCCCTTGGGCTAGGCTTGCGCGAAACGCTGGCTAGGACAGTGCCAATGAGACTTTGAGAGCCTTGTCCACGGACTTCATGGCGGTGGTGGAAAGCTTCCCCAGCAGCTTGCCCACGCGTTTCGCGACATCGACGGTGCGGATGTGCCCGCATTCCACCACGCTGTCCTTGAGCACGCCGTCGCTTGTGGTCACCAGCACCTGGACGGGCAGCTTCTTGTACTGCGCCGCATCCGTGAGGGGGACCACGATGGTCAGGGGGGATTTCGCGTTGCCGACGTCGTTCTGGACGATGACGCAGGGCCGCGAGCCGAGTTTCCCGTTCGCCTTTTCGTTTCCCACGGCTCCGGAAAGGTCGACTTCATAGATTTCGCCACGGTGGATTGCCATATAGTTCCTCCTGTATGCATTTATTGATTATAGATATGAAAAAAGCGGTATGATTGCAAGCCTGCCAGGTCGGGCTTTGTGCAACCCCCAAGGAGACCCCTCATGCAGATCCTTTCATCCCAGGTTAAATCCTACATGGACCGCTCGTCGTGGATCCGCCGCATGTTCGAGGCGGGCATCGAGCTCAAAAAACAGTATGGCGAGGACCAGGTGTGCGACTTCAGCCTGGGCAACCCGGATTTGCCGCCCCCCGCCTGCATCGGCCAAGGCCTGCGCGACATCGCCGACGAGGCCGGCCAGCCCTTCGCCTTCGGCTACATGCCCAACTTCGGCTACCCCCACGTGCGCGAGGCCCTGGCCAAGGAAGTCTCTCGCGAGCAGGGCCAGGACGTGCCCGCCGAGTGCCTCGTCATCACCTGCGGCGCGGCCGGGGCCATCAACGCCTTCTACCGCGCGGTCATCGAGCCCGGCGACGAGGTGCTGTGTCCCTCGCCCTACTTCGTGGAGTACGGTTTCTACGTGGAGAACCACGGCGGCACGCTCAAGACCGCGCCAGCCAAGCCCGGAACCTTCGACCTGGACGTGGCCGCGCTGGAGGCCGCCATCACCGACAAGACCCGCGTGCTGCTCATCAACTCGCCCAACAACCCCACGGGCGTCATCTACCCGCGCGAGACCTTGAAGGAACTGGCCGCCATGCTGGAACGCAAGAACCAGGGCCGCCAGCGCCCCATCTTCCTGCTGGCGGACGAGCCGTACCGCTTTCTGGCCTTTGACGGGGCCGAGGTGCCCTCGCTTCTGCCCCTGTACCCGTACACGGTGGTGGTGAGCTCCTTCTCCAAAAATCTGTCGCTGGCGGGCGCGCGCGTGGGCTACGCCCTGGTGAACCCGGCTATGCCGGGCCATGCGGAACTGGTGGCGGGCATCATTCTGGCCAACCGCATCCTGGGTTTCGTCAACGCTCCGGCCCTGGCCCAGAAGCTGCTCGCCAAGGCCTTGGGCTCCCAGGTGGATGCCGCCATCTACGCCCGCAGGCGCGATGCCATGAAGCGCGTGCTGGACGCGGCCGGGTATGCCTACCCCATGCCGCGCGGGGCGTTCTACTTCTTCCCCCAGGCTCCCGGCGGCGATGACGTGGCCTTCGTGAGTCTGCTGGTGGAGGAGCGCATTCTGGCCGTGCCGGGCAAGGGCTTCGGCTGCCCCGGGCACTTCCGCCTGGCCTTCTGCGTGGACGAGGCTGTCATCGAACGCTCGGCGGACGGCTTCAAGCGCGCTATGGAAAAGGCCAAAGCGTCCAAGTAGCTCCCTGTTTCCGCACACAAAAAAAGCCCGCGTCGATCCTTCAGGACTGGCGTGGGCATCTTTGTTGGCACCGTGTCGTGCCCGTTCATGCCTCCGGCGGCCAAGGGGCCTCCCCGGCCCCTTGGAACCCCGGAGTGGGGAGGCGTTGAAGCGTTGCCCCATTTTCCTTTTTCGCGGGTGCAGGGGCGCGGAGCCCCTGGCCTGCGGAGCAATTCTCGGCACCGTGTCGTGCCCGTTCATGCCTCCGGCGGCCAAGGGGCCTTCCCGGCCCCTTGGAACCCCGGAGTGGGGGAGGCCGTAAAACCCCGCCCCATTTTCCTTTTTCGCGGGTCCAGGGGCGCGGAGCCCCTGGACTGCGGAGCAATTCTCGGCACCGTGTCGCGCCGGTTGATGCCTCCGGCGGCCAAGGGGCCTTCCCGGCCCCTTGGAACCCCGGAGTGGGGGGAGGCGTTGAAGCGCTGCCCCATTTTCCTTTTCGCGGGTCCAGGGGCGCGGAGCCCCTGGACTGCGGAGCAATTCTCGGCACCGTGTCGCGCCGGTTGATGCCTCCGGCGGCCAAGGGGCCTTCCCGGCCCCTTGGAACCCCGGAGTAGGGGGATACCTGGCGTCTACACGTCCAAGCCCGCAGCGGTGACGGCGGTTATGCCGCCTTCGACGCTGACGATGTTCTCGAAGCCGTTGTGCGCCAGGGTGATGAAGGCCTCGTAGGAGCGCGCGCCGGTGCTGCAGATGAGGACGATCTGCTTGTCGCGGGGCAATGCGCCCAGGTGTTCCGCCAGGTCGCCCTGCGGGATGTTGATCCATATGCCGGGGTACTTCTCCACCAGGGCTTCGGTGCCCTTGGCCTCGCGGCAGTCCAAGACGATGCGGTCCGTGCCGTCGTGCAGCAGGGCCGCGAATTCGTCCACGTGGATGCCCGCGTTCCGGCCGGTGAGGATGTTGTCGGCGGCGTTGCCCAGCACGTTCAGGATGTCCAGCGCGGCGGAGAAGGGCGGCGAGTAGGCCATCTCCACGTTGCCCAGGTCGAAGGCCGTGGGCGCGGAGGGCAGCAGCGCGGCCACCACGTCCACCTTGCCCACCAGCGCGTCGCCGTTGACGGCCAGCCCCTGCATTCCCAGCACGCGGCCGCTGCCGCGCTCCACCACCAGGTCCAGGCTCATAAGCCCTTTTTCGGGGTAGAAGTGCGCGCGGTCCACCAGCCCGGCGTGGACGCAAAGGGCGTCGAAGCCGGCGTTTTGGGCTGCGGCGAGGGTAAGGCCCGCGCCTGCGGCCGCCAGGTCGAAAAGCTTGACGCACCAGGAGCCGACGACGGGCGGGAAGGTGGCGTGGCCGCCCGCCAGGTTGGTGCCGATGACGCGGCCCTGCCGGTTGGCCATGGAGCCCATGGGCAGGTAGGTGGCGCCCTTGGAGACCGCGTGTTCAAGCACCACGCAGTCGCCTCCGGCGAAGATGTCCGGATCGGAGGTGCGCATGGTCTTGTCCACGATGATGCCGCCGCGTTCGTGCACGTCCAGGCCGCAGGCGCGGGCGAGCTCGTCGTTGGGGCGCACGCCCACGGCCATGATGACGAGGTCGGCGTCCACGGCGCCCGCGTTGGTGACCACGCGCGCCACGCGGCCGTCTGCCCCGGCCTCAAAGCCTTGCACCTGTTCGGCCAGGCGGAATTCGACGCCTTTTTCGCGCATGTGGTGCATGGCCATGCGCGCGATGTTGGGGCCGCTGACCCCGGGCAGCAGTTGGTCGCGGAACTCGATGACCGTGGTCTGGATGCCCCAGAGGTCGGAAAGGGACACGGCCATTTCCAGGCCGATGAAGCCCGCGCCCACCACCACCGCGCTGCCCACCTTGCCGGAGGCGGCCAGTTCGCGGATGCTTTGGGCGGCGCCCAGGTTGTTGACGGTGAACACGCCGGGCAGATTTGCGCCGGGAATGGGCAGGACGATGGGGCTGCTGCCCGTGCCCAGAACCAGCTTGTCGTAGGGGAGCACCTCTTCGGCTTTGCTGGGCAGGTGGCGCAGGGTCACGGTTTTTGCCGCGCGGTCGATGGCTACGGCCTCGGTCCGCGCGCGTACGTCCACCCCCTTGGTCTTGCGGAAGAACTCTTCGTCGCGGACCATGTGGAAGGCGGTTTTGCGCAGCGCGTCCACATCGGGCACCTCGCCGGAAACATAAAACGGAATGCCGCACCCTCCGTAGGAGAAGAGGGCGTCGCGGTCCACCAGGGTGACGCGGCTGTCGGGCTCCAGACGTTTGAAACGCGCGGCGGCCTTTGGGCCAAGGGCCACCGCGCCGATGACGACGACATGCTGGGCCATGGGTGCTTCCTTTACGTTACAGGGTGCGGGAGGAATCAGCTCGCGCCCTTCTGGGAGCCCGGCCCCCGGCGCGGAAATATGATTTCGCCATAACCTATGGCCCGGGGACCTCAAGGGTCCTCGGGCATGGCTGCGCACCCTGCCGCCAGACGGCGCATCGGGCGCAGGCGCGGCCCGTCGTGGGGCCTGCGGGCACCTGCGCCCTCGCGTTTCAGTGGGCTAGCGCCAACGCCAGCTGCAGGCTCCCCGGCCGCGTCCGCCGCGTCCCCTTCCGAAGCCCTGGCCCGCGCCGTACCCCGGCCCGTAGCCTTGACCCGGAGCGAATCCCTGGCCTGGACCGTAGCCCTGGCCCGGACCGTTGCCCTGGCCCTGGTCCTGGCGTCCGTAGCCCATTCCACCCCCGCAGGGGCCGAGCCCTCTGCCTGTCCGTGCTCCTTGGCCCATGGGGCCGGTGCCGTCTCTGTTCGGCATGTGTTCCTCCTTGGCCGACTTTGCGGCCGTTTGCCATAAGGAGGAGCACAAGGCGTGCCGCGATGGAATCATGATATCTTTTTGAGGGCTTGACAAGACCATCGGACAATGTTCTCTCGTTCTTGGGCGCAAATTGTGCCCATATTGTTGCGCCGGGCGCATAACACGCCCAGGCGACCCCGGAGCGATGCATGAGCTTCCTGAAGGACATTTCCTGCGAGTACATCATGGACAGCTTGGCCGACGGCGTGTTCACCGTGGACCTGGACTGGAACATCACCTTCTTCAATCGCGCGGCCAGCGCCATCACCAAGGTGTCCAGGGCCGAGGCTTTGGGCCGCAAGTGCTGGGAGGTGTTCCGCTCCAGCATCTGCGACGGTTCCTGCTCCCTCAAGGCCGCGCTTGCCGATGGCGAGAGCCGGGGCAACCGCTCCATTTTCTTTGTGCGTCCCGACGGCACAAAGGTGCCCATCAGCATCAGCGCGGCCCCGCTGCGCGACCGCAAGGGCAGGATCGTGGGCGGCGTGGAGAGCTTCCGCGATCTTTCGGCCTTGCGGCTCATGCAGAAGAAGCTCGACGGCCTCTACCGCGTGGAGGACATTGTGAGCCGGAGCCCGGCCTTCCAGCGCATTCTGGGCATTTTGCCGCAGATAGCCGGCAGCGGGGCCACTGTGCTTGTGCTGGGCGAATCCGGCACGGGCAAGGAACTGGTGGCGCGGGCCATTCACAACCTGAGCGCCCGCGCGGGCAAGCCCTTTGTGGCCGTGAACTGCGGGGCCCTGCCCGAAAACCTGCTGGAAAGCGAATTGTTCGGCCACAAGGCCGGGGCCTTCACCGACGCCAAGCGCGACAAGCCCGGCCGTTTCCAGGCCGCGGACGGCGGCACCCTCTTCCTTGACGAGATTGGCGACATGCCTCTGCCGCTGCAGGTTAAAATACTGCGCGCGCTGCAGGAAAAGATCGTGGAGCCGCTTGGCGCGGTGAAGGGGCAGCCCGTGGACGTGCGGGTCATCGCCGCCACCAACCGCGACCTGGAGGACATGGTGGCCCGGCAGACCTTCCGCAGCGATTTGTTCTACCGCCTCAACGTGGTGCGCCTGGCCCTGCCCCCCCTGCGCGAACGGCCCGAGGACGTGCCGCTTTTGGCTCAGCACTTCATCTCCCGGCAGAACGCCCTCACCGGCAAGGAGGTCGCGGGGCTTTCGGACGAGGTGCTGCGCCTGCTCATGCGGCATCCGTTTCCCGGCAACGTGCGCGAGCTGGAGAACATCATCGAGTACGCCTTCATCCTGTGCCCTGGCGGGCTCATTCAGAGGGAGCACCTGCCGGACAAGCTGGCGCGTCCGGCCGAGGGCGCAGCTTCCGCCCAGGACGCGCAGATTCATACGGCGCTTTCGGCGTTTGTCGGCGGCCCGTTGGCGGACATCAAGCGCCAGGCCGTGGAGCAGGCCTTGGCCCGGCACGGCGGACGCGTCATGGCCGCCTGCCGCGAGCTTAAGATTTCCAAGGACACCCTGAGGCGCATTGTGCGTACACCGTCTGGCGAGCAGGGCGCCTGATGCGGCCATTGCCGCGCATGGGGAACGCCACCGGGCGCGTTTTGCGCCCAAGTTGAGGCGCACTGCGCGCCTGTGTCGTGTAGCTTGCTGTTATGATAGATTTTATGGATTGCGGCACGAAGGATGCCAGAGACAGCGCGGCAGGCGGCCCCACGGTCGCCAGCCAGAGCAAATGGAGGAAACGATGCTCGTGTGTCTGGCCTGTTACGCGGATCGCGTGGCGACGCTGCTTGAGACCGCAACGGAACTGCGCCTGTACCGCAAGGACGGCGCGGAGCTGGTTCCCTGCGGCGTGACCCCGGCCCCGCAAAACGGCGTGCTGGCGCTTATCGATCTTTTGGCCGCGGCCAAGGTGGACTTGTTGATCTGCGGCGGCGTGAACGGTTGCGCCCAGGCGGCGCTCAGGCAGTCCGGCGTGGCCGTGGCCGCCTGGATTGGCGGAGTGGCCGAGGACGTGGCCCGCGTGTGGGCGACGCGTGGGGTGCAGGGACTGGACGCCCTGCGCCTGCCAGGCTGCTGCGCGGGGCACTGCCAGCCCCGGCGGGCGAATTGTCGAGGCCGGGTGCGCGCGCCGCGGCCCCGCAGGATACATCAGAAGGAGCTGAGCGATGAGTGACAAGGATTTGGCCGAAGACGCCCGCAAAAAGGCCGAGGATGCCCGGCTCAAAGGGCGTATGACGCGCATTCGCCAGAAGATCGCGGTGCTGTCCGGAAAAGGCGGCGTGGGAAAAAGCACGGTTTCCGCCAATTTGGCCGTGGCGCTTGCCGCCACCGGGGCCAAGGTGGGACTGCTGGATGTGGACGTGCACGGCCCGAGCATTCCGCGCCTGCTGCACCTTACCGGCAAGACCCTGGGCATGGAGGGGCAGGCCATGATCCCGGTTCCCTTCAGCGACACCCTGTCGGTCATGTCCCTGGGCTTTTTGCTGGAGGACAAATACGCGGCCACCATCTGGCGCGGTCCGGCCAAGGCCGGAGTCATCCGGCAGTTTTTGCAGGACGTGGAGTGGGGCGACCTGGACTATCTCATTGTTGATTGCCCCCCCGGAACCGGCGACGAACCGCTTTCCGTGCTGCAGCTCATGGGGCAGGACGCCGCCGCGGTCATCGTGACCACGCCGCAGGCCGTGGCCCTGGACGACGTGCGCCGCTCCGTGGGCTTTTGCCGCACCATGGGCAATCCCATGCTGGGCGTCATCGAGAACATGAGCGGCTTCACCTGCCCGGATTGCGGCGCCGTATGCGAGGTGTTCGGCGCTGGCGGGGGCGAGGCTTTGGCCGCCGAGGCTGGCGTGCCGTTTTTGGGGCGCATCCCCCTGGCGCAGGAGGTCATGGCCTCCGGCGAGAGCGGCGGCACCCTGGCAGACCTGCCGCAGGACCATGCCGTGCGCAAGGCCTTTGCCGATGTGGTGGAGCGTGTGCGGCTGTATTCGGCCGGGCTGGCCCGCCAGGAAGGGAAAATCTAGCCGGGACAGGGAAGACGTTTCGGGCCTATACTTTTAAAAAAGGAGAACGGCCATGCCACGAGGAGACGGAACAGGACCGACAGGATCAGGCCCCATAGGCGCTGGTATGGGCGGCGGCGGAGGCCGCGGCATGGGCGGCGGAGGCCGTGGCATGGGCGGCGGAGGCCGTGGCATGGGCGGTTGCGGCCGTGGCATGGGCGGCGGAGGCCGTGGCATGGCCACGGGACAAACTGTTGGGGCGCGCGCGACCATTGCGCAGAATGCGCCCGTGAACCAGACAACACCAGGAGCGAACATGACAGGCATCATCGCCGTGACCAGCGAAGGACCGGCCCTTACCGATCTGGTGGATCCGCGCTTCGGCCGGGCCGCCGGCTTCGTGGTGGTGGATATCGCCACCGGCCAGCACAGCTACATCGACAATGGCGGCTCCCAGTCCATGGCCCAGGGCGCGGGCATCCAGGCGGCCGAGAACGTGGCCAAGACCGGGGCGAGCGTTGTGCTCACCGGATCAGTCGGCCCCAAGGCGTTTCAGGCCCTGTCCGCCGCAGGCATCGCCGTCATCCAGAATGTCGAGGGCATGACCGTGGGGCAGGCCGTGGAGAAGTACAAGACCGGCCAGCTTTCCGCAGCCGATGCGCCCAACGCCGCCTCCGGCGGCAACAAGCCGGGGATGGGAGGCGGGCGGTGATCTACGCCGTTGCCTCCGGCAAGGGAGGGACGGGCAAGACCACGGTGACGGCCTCCCTTGCCGCCATCTGGGACCGGCCGCTTGTGGCCGCGGACCTGGACGTGGAGGAGCCCAATCTGCACCTGTTCCTGCACCCGGCCCTTACGGGCGATGCGCCCGCCATGCTGGAAGTGCCGGAGGTGGACCCCGAGCGCTGCACCCTTTGCGGACAATGCGCGGAGTTCTGCCAGTTCAAGGCGCTTTCGGTCATGGGCAAGAAGCTGCTCATCTTCCCGGAGATGTGCCACGGTTGCGGGGGATGCCTGGCTCTGTGTCCGGAGGGGGCCTTGTCCCCCGCCGGGCGCGAGCTGGGCCGGGTGCTTACCGGTTTCTTCGACGCCGATTCGGGGCGGCGCGGCGGTTTCCTTATGGGCCGCCTGCGCGTGGGCGAGGCCATGAGCCCGCCGCTCATGCGGCAGGTCAAGGCCCTGCTGCCCAAGCCCGGAGACAGCCGCGACGCCCTGCTTGACGCCCCGCCGGGCGTGAGCTGTCCCGCCGTGAACGCTGTCATGGACGCGCACTGTATCGTGCTCGTCACCGAGCCGACGCCTTTTGGTCTGCACGACCTGCGCCTGGCCGTGGACGCCTTCCGCCCCATGGGCAAGCCCATGGGCGTGGTGGTGAACCGGGCCGGCGCGGGAGACGACCGGGTGCAGCGCTACTGCGCTGACGAAGGCGTGCCCGTGTGGGCGGAGATTCCCTTCAGCCGCGCAGTGGCGGAAGCCTACTCGCGCGGCGAGGTGGCGGCCCGTGCCCTGCCGCAACTGCGCGCCGTGTTTCTGGCGCTCATGGCGCGCATGAAGGACGCGGCCGCCGCCTCAACCTCCGGCCTGGCCGCCGGGAAGGAGGCGTCCCATGCGTGAGATCGTCGTCATCAGCGGCAAGGGCGGCACGGGAAAAACCAGCGTTACGGCCGCCCTGGCCCACCTGGCCTCGCAAGACGGCCCGGTGATGCTCTGCGACCTGGATGTGGACGCCCCGGACCTGCACTTGCTGCTGGAGCCGGATCGTGCCGAGGAGCATGAATTCGTCAGCGGTTTCGAGGCCGTCATCGACCCCGAATTGTGCGTCAACTGCGGCCTGTGCGCAGGGCTGTGCCGTTTCGGGGCCATTGTGCAGGGGCCGCGTGCGTGCAGCGTGGATCCCATGCGCTGCGAGGGCTGCAAGGTCTGCGTGCAATTCTGCCCTGCCGGGGCGGTGCGTTTTGAGCCGCGCCACTGCGGGCAGTGGTGGTCGTCGTCCATGCGCTTCGGCCCCATGGTCCACGCCCAGCTGTTCCCGGGGTCGGAGAACTCCGGACGGCTGGTGGCCCTGCTCAAGACCGAAGCCCGCGAACGCTGCGAAGCCCAAGGCGTGGAGACCATCCTCTGCGATGGCGCGCCCGGCATCGGCTGCCCGGTCATCGCTTCGCTTTCCGGGGCGAGCCAGGCCGTCATCGTCACCGAACCCACGCCGTCCGGCCTGCACGACCTGTTGCGCGTGGCCGACCTCTGCGCGCACTTCCGCATTCCGGTCGCTGTGGTGGTGAACAAGTATGACTTGAACGAGGCCAACACCGACGAGCTGGAGCGGCAGTGCCGCGAGCGCGGCATTGCGGTGCTTGGCCGCCTGCCCCACGACGAGATCGTGGTGCGGGCCATGGTTCAGGGCAAGGCGGTCACCGAGCTGCCGCAAAGCCCCTTTGCCGATGCCCTGCGCGGCGTGTGGGAGCGTCTTGCTTCCGTGGCCGCGTACCGTCCCAAAACCATCATCCCAACCATGCAAGCGAAATAGGAGCAACAGCCATGGAGACCATTGTCATCGCCATCCCCTCTGAAATGCCCGGCGGACTGGAGGCCGGAGTGGGACAGCACTTCGGCCATTGCGACGTGTACACCATCGTGGAGGCGCAGGACGGCAAGGTGCAGAACGTGCGCACCCTGCCGTGCGTGCCCCACCAGCAGGGGGGCTGCATGGCCCCGGTGAACCACCTGGCCGGAAACGGCGTCAACGTGCTCATCGCCGGCGGCATGGGAATGCGTCCGCTTATGGGCTTCCAGCAGGTGGGCGTGCAGGTGTACTTCGGCGCGGGCGCGCCAACCGTGGGCCATGCCGTCACCGCCTTTCTGCAGGGGCAGCTTCCCGCCTTCACCACGGAATTCACCTGCGGCGGCGGGCAATAGGCCGGGGAGGGATCATGTCCATCCTGCTTGTGACCCCGCGCGGAGCGCAGTTGGCGGAGTTTTCCCGGGCGCTTGGTGAGGCGTCGAACCTGCCCGTGGAGGCCCTTGCCACCTGGGAGGAAGCCCTGGCGCGGCTCAAAGGCAAGGCTCACCAGTTCCTGATCATCGACCAGGGGCTTGCCGAGGGCGATCCCCTGGAACTGTCCAAGGCTGTACTTATGGTCAACGCCATGGTCAACATGGCCGTGGTCAGCCCCCTTGGCGCGGATGACTTCCACGAGGCCAGCGAGGGCCTCGGCATCCTCGCCCCGATCCCCGTCACTCCCGGGGCCGCCGATGGCGTGGCCCTGGCGCAGGTGTTCAGGCGTTTCCTGTAGCGGGAATGGAGGCCCAGGGCGCTGCCCCTGGAAACTCCGCCGGGGGGCGAAAGCGCCCCCCGGAATCCCTGCGCAGCGGTTTGGCGGCCGGGCGCAGGCCTGTTCATGCGGGGCGACGATTGGTCCTAAGCCCCAGATGTCGGCGCGGATGCGCTCAGGCCCAGTGCACCTGCCGGTATATCTTGGGCACCGAGAGTCTGGGCATGGCCCGCTTTGCTCCCTCTATGCCCGGCTCGAAGCTGCCGAGCAGCGCCGCTTGCCGCTCCGTATGCCGGAAGTCCAGGACACGCGGGGCGTCAAGTTTCAGAGGCTCCGTGTCGAAGCGGCACTCTTCCATGGCCGGGAAGTCGTAGTTGAAGCTGTCGCTGAAAGTCAGCGAGCAGTCGAACGGGCTGCGTTTCTTGAAGACCACATAGCGCTCTAGTTCGTGCAGGTAGTCGTTGGCGTTGGCGAGCACCTCCGCGGGGAGCAGCTCGCGGGCAGCGTTGAAGGCCATGTGGACGATTTCATCCACCAACTCGAAGAACGCCTGGCCCCGGTAGCTGAAGAGGATGTTGTAGCCGACGGCCTTGGTGCGGATGGTCTCCTCGTCGCCCGTGCGCAGCAGTTCCTTGAGCGCCTCGCGGTCGTCCCAAAGCTCTTGGGCGGTGTCGTACTGGAAGGCCCGGTACAAGTCGGCCAGACCACTGGGCATGAGCCGGTCGCGCTGCTCATGCACAGTGCGCAGGAACGCCGAGGCCTTGATGCCTTGACGATCAAGGAACGCATACAGTTCGTAAATGATTTCGTCAGAATAAAAGATGCTGGACGTCAAGGCCAGGGCCCGGCACTCCAGGTAATCGTCAAAGGTCATGGTGTCGAGGGCGACCACTGCCTCCTCTGTTTCGGCTGCATGGACAGTGGCGCCCGCGAACGGGTAGTTTCCGTAGCAGCGGTGGCTCAGGCGATGCCGGGTCTGCATTCTGTAGCGCGTTTTGTATGTTGTGGTGTTCAGCTCGCTGCCATCCAGAAGCATGAGGGTGTAGAGCAGAATCAAGTCCATGCCGGCGTCCACAAGCTGGAAGACCGTGCTGAAGTGCTTTTCGCGAGTGTCTCCGGGCAGGGCCAGGATGACCTCGCTGCGGGTGATGGAGTCGCGGGCATGAGCGCTTTTGGCCATGCTGATGAGTTTGTCCGTGGAAACGTTTTGTCGCTTGACATTGCGCAGTACATCGGGCGCCAGGGACTGCACGGCCGCGGTAAGAGGCAGGCTGTCGCCCAGGATCTCAACGCACTTCAGGATGTTGTCCTCGGCGTTTTTTCCTGTGCTGACGGATACGTACAGCGGATAGCCGGCGCTGTCCTGTGAGCGCTTGATGACCCGCGCGATCTCCACATCCTGGGGATACATGCCGTAATTGGAGTCGGCAAGGAGCAGGATGGTGGATTTGGTCTTGGCCGAAATGCTGGCGAGTTCCTGTTCGAATACGTCAACGGATTTTCGAGTGATTCTGGTCCATTTTACCGACCCGCGCTCGCAATAGGCGCAGGTGAAGGGGCAGCCTCGCGCCGCCTCCACCAGGGGGATGCTGTTCGGACGGAGCAGGAAGTCGTCCAGGTAGCCCGCCAGATAGGGCGAAGGGAAGTCGTCCAGGTTGTCCTGTCTGGGGATCACGTCGTCCAGGTGCGCTTTGCCGTTCTCCAGGCCATGGCAACCGGGCAGGCCGCGTTCCCACATGGCTTTCTTGTCCCGGGTGGGCAACCAGGCGTCCATCATCATGGTGAAGGCGCGCTCGCCTTCCCCTGCGGTGTAGATGTCGTATGCCGGATGCTCACGCAGCCACCGTTCGCGCTGCTCGGCTTCCAGGGGGTAGTTCGGCCCGCCAGCCACCACCAGGCAGTCCGGGGCCAGCTCCTTGATGCGCTGAGCAAATCCATGGGATAAACTGTGGTTCCAGACATAGTTCGAAAAACCGACCACTCCGGGCATGTCGCGCTCGAAACTTGCAGCGAGATCCGCAGGATACTTGAACAGTTTGACTTCCACATCCTTGCCGAAGCGAGAGTGCGTGTGGAAGTAGGACTTGATGCACCCTATGCCATAAGGAACGAATTCCGAGACAACTCCGTGCGCGGTGTGGGTCAGGTCGCAGAGATAGATGAGGTTTTCGTTCATGTCCGTGGGGTTTCCCTTTGCGGTGCGCCAATGCGCCGCGTTATGTCAGTCAGCTCCGTTTTGGAGAGAACATCGAAGCCCTCAAGCAGGCGCCGCAGCTCGTTACGGCGCGACTCCTCCTCAACCCGTTTGCGTCTGGCCCCTCGACCAAAAAGATCGACGACCTTGCCTGCGATTTTTTCCACTCGGCGGCGCAAAGTTTTTGCCTTCGGGGGCGAAGTGTAATTCTTGATGTAGAGGTCCACTGCGTTTTGCACAGCGTGGCGGGCGGAAGCATCGTCCAAACCGGCGGTCTGTTGCAGTTGGCCAGCCAGACCGGAAAGGAACGCCTCGTATTCGTCAGAGTACGTCGGCATGGTGGAAATGCTTCGGATGTTCACTCTGCGCAGTGGGTTCTTGCGGTCCTCTTCCAGCGAACGGTCGCGAACGGAATAGAAAAGCGGAAGAACTGCGTGTTTGCCATGTATGGCCGCCAGCATGGCATGTAGCAGTTCCAGCACGCAGTAGTGGGGAACCCGCTGCGTGGGGAGCGTGAAGAACGCCTCCCAGGTGCTGCGCCGGTGCACGGCGTAAAAATTTTGCACATACGGCGAGAACAGCTGGAGCAGCCGCTCGGCGGGATCGTTGGACTGGATGTGAACCTGGGAGATGGCAGCGTAGCCCGCATCAAGATCCACCGAGCCCGCATTGAGCTTAGCCATGATGTAATGGCCTTGAGCCGAGGCGAAATCGCGGTTTGCGTCCAAAAAAGCGACACAGGACAGCGCTGCGCGGGGCAAGATGAAGTCGTCATCGGCACAAAAAACCACGTAAGGACTAAGCACAAGGGGGATGATGCGGCGGATCTTCTCCATTAAGGGCACACCCGGCGCGTGATGATAGGCGAAGCCGGGAGGCACGATGCCGGAATATCTATCGGCAGAAGAATCGACCACCAGCCCAGTGATGTTCCCTGGCATTCGTTCGGCATAGTAGTTGAGGACGCGAAAAAGATATTGCTGTCTCTCATGTGTGGGGATGATGAGAGTCAAGGGTACAGGAGAGGTGGACATGTCGAAACCTATATCTTGATTTTATGGATGCTGTCAAAGTCAAAGACCCTGTTTACAGCCGATGTGCAGCGTTCCCCGGTTGTGCCGCAACGGAAGGACCGTCCGCGAGCGCCATTCGATAACGTCTCTAGAAGGGTGGGAGAACTTCCCCCGCTGTGCGCACGGCATGAGGTCGTGGCGTCGCGGAGTGATCTGAAGGGAAAGGCGCGCGGCTGCGTGGGGCTGCGGCCCGCAGCGATGCGAAGCCGAGGAGGATTCCAGTGTGTCGGCGCCTGCGAAGGCAACGTGCCGGTTCGATGCGCGCGCATGGTCTTTCTCCGCAATCCAGGGCACCACAGCGCTTGCGACTGTCGCTTCCGAGCGAGGGGGGGGGGCCATGCGTGGCGTGCGCAGGCTGGATTGTGCTTCGCGCCCCAAACGCAAAAAGGGCCGACACCTGCGGGAGGTGTCGGCCCGTAATGGGCAGGGGGGATGCGGGTATGGCCTAGCGCTTCGAGTACTGGAAGCGGGCGCGGGCGCCTTTCTGGCCGTACTTCTTGCGTTCCTTCTTGCGGGCGTCGCGGGTGAGGAACCCGGCGCGCTTCAGCGTGCCGCGCAGTTCGGGATCGACCAGCAGCAAGGCGCGGGCGATGCCGTGGCGCACAGCCTGGGCCTGGCCGGCCACACCGCCGCCGGACACGTTGACCTTGATGTCGAACTTGTCGGCGTTCTTGGTGAGCTTCAGCGCCTGCTGCACGATCATCTGCAGTGTCTTGCGCGGGAAGTAGTCTTCGTAGGGACGGTCGTTCACGGTGATCTGACCGGTGCCCTGGTACAGACGGGTGCGGGCGACGGCGTTCTTGCGCTTGCCTGTGCCGTAGTTGAAATCGGACATGGGTTCCGCTCCTCTTTACAGGTCCAGAGCCTGAGGCTTCTGGGCGGCGTGGGTATGGTCGGGACCGGGGAACACCTTGAGCTTCTTGATGATCTGACGGGACAGGCGGTTCTTCGGCAACATGCCGCGCACAGCCTGGATGATCACCAGCTCGGGGTTCTTCTCAAGCATTTCCTTGAGGGTGCGGCTCTTGATGCCGCCGGGGTACAAGGTGTGCTTGTAGTACATTTTCTTGTTCATCTTGTCGCCGGTCACCTTGATCTTCGTGGCGTTGACCACGACGATGAAGTCGCCGCCATCCATGTGGGGGGCGAAACCGGGCTTGTGCTTGCCGCGCAGGCGATGGGCGATGGCGGTGGCCAGGCGGCCGAGCACCTTGTCCGTGGCATCGACCACGAACCACTCGTGCTTCAGGTCCGCAGGAACCGGGCTGTACGTATTCATGTGGGGCTGCTCCTTCATCCAAACTGGAAACAGGGCTCTTACTGACTTTGGCCGTACCTGTCAAGCCATAACCCGCAACCTTCTTTCGCCCAGGCGGCGCGCAAAAGCCGCAGCCGAAGGCGGCAGCGGGTTTCTAGGCCTTGGCGATCAACTCTTTCAATTTGGCCACGGCCTTGTCGATGCCGTCCGGGTTGGTTCCCCCGGCCTGGGCCATGTCGGGTCTGCCGCCGCCGGAACCGCCCACCTCGGCCGCCACATCCTTGATGAGCGCGGGAGCGGTGAACCGGCCGAGCAGATCCTTGCTGACGGCGATGAGCACGGCCACCTTGCCGTCCTCGGTGGGCGCGGCGATCATGGCCACGCCGGAGGGCAGCTTGCTTTTCAGCGCGTCCATCTGCTCGCGCAGGCTCTTGATGCTGGCGGCCTCGGCCTTGACGGCGATGACCTTGACCCCGGCGATGTCTTCCGCTTCGGCCATGCGCGCGCCGCCCTCGCCGGAGGCCAGCTTGGTCTGCAGGCGCTCCACGTCCTTTTGCAAGGTCTTGACCTGGGCGGCCATGGCCTTGGCGCGGGCGGCGGCCTCCTCGGGCCGGGCCTTCAGCACGGCCTGGACCTCGGCCATCTCCTGGCGCAGGGTCTGCAAATGGTGCAGCACGTTCCAGCCCGTTGCGGCCTCGATGCGGCGGATGCCCGCGGCCACGCCGGTTTCGGAAAGGATGACGAAGCTGCCCGCCTGGCCGGTGTTGGCCAGGTGCGTGCCGCCGCACAGTTCCATGCTCACGCCGGGCACCTCCACCATGCACACGGTGTCGCCGTACTTTTCGCCGAACAGCGCCGTGGCGCCGCGCGCAATGGCTTCCTTCTGGCTCACGTACTCGCGGCCCACTGGAATGTCGTCCAGAATGGCGCGGTTGACGATCTGCTCCACCCGGGAAATTTCCACCGGGGTCATGGGCGCGATGTGCGTGAAGTCGAAGCGCAGGCGCTCCGGCCCCACCAGCGAGCCGGACTGCTTGACGTGGTCGCCCAGCACCTGGCGCAGGGCCGCGTGCAGCAGGTGGGTGGCGGTGTGGTTGCGGGCGCTGGCCATGCGCGTGCGCGCGTTGACCTGCAGCTGCGCCACCTGGCCGTTGGCGAGCTCGCCATCGTTGACGAAGATCTTGTGCACGGTGAGGTCCGGGGAGGGCTTGAGGGTCTCCAGCACGTCGGCCCCGCCGGTGGCGGTGTTCAGTTCGCCGGTGTCGCCCTCCTGGCCGCCGCATTCGCCGTAGAAGGGCGTGGCCGCGGCCACAAGCCAGCCGCCTTGGCCCTGCTCCAGCGTCTCCACGCTCTGGCCCTCGCCGTCCAGCAGGGCCACGATGCGTCCGTCGGCCTCCATGGCGCCGTAGCCCACGAATTTCGTTTTGAGGCCGCTTTCCAGCAGGCTCTGGAACATGCTGGCCACGTCCTTCTCGCCGGAGCCCTTCCAGGCCTTCTTGGCGCGCTGCTTCTGCTCCTTCATGCAGGCCATGAAGCCCGGCTCGTCCACGCTGACGCCCAGCTTGCCCGCGACATCGTTGACGATGTCCAGGGGGAAGCCGAAGGTGTCGTACAGCTTGAAGGCGAATTCCCCGGTGACGCCGCCGCCGTTGCCCTCAGCCTTCAGGCGCGCCAGCTCCTCTTCCAGGATGGCGAGGCCCTTGTCCAGCGTCTGGGAGAAGCGCTCCTCCTCCTCGCGGATGACCTTGGCCATGAACTCCTGGTTGCTCAGCAGTTCGGGGTAGGCGTCGCGCATTTGCGCCACCACCTGCCGGGCGGTCTCGTGCAGGAAGGGGTCCGTGAGGCCGATGAGCCGCCCGAAGCGGAAGGCCCGGCGGATGAGGCGGCGCAGCACGTAGCCGCGGCCCTCGTTGGAGGGCAGAATCTGGTCGGTGATGAGGAAGGCGATGGAGCGGCTGTGGTCGGCGATGACCTGCAGGGCCGTGTCCGTGTCCTTGTCCTTGTGGTACTTCACGCCCGCCTTGTCGGCCACGAAGTCGATGAGGGCGCGGAAGATGTCGGTCTCGAAGTTGGAGCGCTTGCCCTGCACCACGGAGGCGATGCGTTCAAGGCCCATGCCGGTGTCGATGCTGGGCCTGGGCAGCGCGGTGCGGGTGCCGTCGGCGGCCTGGTCGTACTGCATGAACACCAGGTTCCAAATTTCAAGGTAGCGGTCGCAGTCGCACTTGCCGATGCCGCAGTCTGGCCCGCAGGCCATGTCCGCGCCCTGGTCCACGTAGATCTCGGAGCAGGGGCCGCAGGGGCCGGTGTCGCCCATGGACCAGAAGTTGTCCTTCTCGCCCAGGCGGAAAATGCGCTCCGGGGCCACGCCCGCAACATTCTGCCACAGTTCGCCCGCCTCGTCGTCGTCCTTGTATATGGAGACGTAGAGCTTGTCCTTGGGCAGCTTCAATTCTTCGGTGATGAAGGTCCAGGCGAAGCGGATGGCGTCGGCCTTGAAGTAGTCGCCGAAGGAGAAGTTGCCCAGCATCTCGAAGAAGGTGTGGTGGCGCGCGGTGCGGCCCACGTTTTCCAGGTCGTTGTGCTTGCCGCCCACGCGCAGGCACTTCTGGCTGGTTGTGGCGCGCACGTAGGCGCGTTTCTCCTGGCCCAGGAAGACCTTTTTGAACTGCACCATGCCCGCGTTGGTGAACAGCAGGCTGGGGTCGTCCTTGGGCACCAGGGTGGAGCTGTCCACCACGGTATGGCCGTTCTTTTCAAAGAATTTCAAGAAGCGGGAGCGGATTTCTGCGGCGTTCATGCGGGGTATGTTCTCCAGAATAATATATGGTGCACGCTGCGGACCGGGAGCGGTCGGCGGCGCTACATCTCGTCCATTTCCGCGGGCTCTGCCGCGGCGGGGATGAAGGTGGGCGGGGTGACGCCCAGGTGCTCAAGGAGCTTGTCCTCTATCTTCTGGCGCAGCTCGGCGTTTTCGGTCAAAAGCGCGCGCACGTTCTCCTTGCCCTGGCCCAGGCGCTCGGACCCGAAGGCGAACCAGGAGCCGGACTGCTCAATGACCTTGTGCTCCACGCCCAGGTCGATGATCTCGCCCTCGCGGCTCATGCCGGTGCCGTAGAGGATGTCCACCAGGGCCTCGCGGAAGGGCGGGGCGACCTTGTTCTTGACCACCTTGATGCGCGTGCGGTTGCCGTAGGCCTCTTCCTTGTCCTTCAGGCTGCCGATGCGGCGGATGTCCATGCGGATGCTGGCGTAGAACTTGAGCGCGTTGCCGCCGGTGGTGGTCTCCGGGCTGCCGTAGCCGGTCATGCCGATCTTCATGCGGATCTGGTTGATGAAGATGACCACGGCGCGCGACTTGTGGATGGTGCCGGTGAGCTTCCTGAGGGCGTGGCTCATGAGGCGGGCCTGGCCGCCCACCTGGGTTTCGCCCATCTGGCCCTCCAGTTCCGCCTGGGGGATGAGGGCGGCCACGGAGTCGATGACCACGAGGTCCACGGCGTTGGAGCGCACGAGCAGGTCGGCGATCTCCAGCGCCTGCTCGCCGAAGTCCGGCTGGGAGATGAGCAGTTCCTCGGTCTTGACGCCCAGGCGCTTGGCGTAGGCCACGTCCAGCGCGTGTTCGGCGTCGATGAAGGCCGCGGTGCCGCCGCGCTTCTGGCATTCGGCCACCAGGTGCAGGGTCAGCGTGGTCTTGCCCGAGGACTCCGGGCCGTAGATTTCCGTCACGCGGCCCTTGGGGATGCCGCCTACGCCAAGGGCCAGGTCCAGGCCGATGGAGCCCGTGGGGATCACTGGAATGGCGGTCAGGGCCGCACCGTCGTCCATGCGCATGATGGCGCCCTTGCCGAATTTGCGCTCAATGGTGGTCAGCGCGGTGGAGAGCGCCTCCTGGCGCAATTCTTCAGGGCTGGCGGTGGGTTTCTTGGCCATGGGGTGTCCTCCGGGGTGACGAGTGGAACGTAGAAGAGGCCTGTTACCAGAAGCCCGGCCCGGCGGCAACTAAAGGATGCGACCGCGCCCCGGCGGGCCGCAAAGGGGGTGGGATGGCGCATCCGGGGCTTGCGTGCGCTGGCGTTCACGGGTAGGAGGCGCGTATGAGCCGCTTCGCAGCGCCGCAGGACGGGGCCTGGGCATGAGGGCCCGCCGCCGCCTTCAGCATCCGGGACGCGAGTCGCGCCACCGCAAGGTGAGCGACGAGGCGTTGTTGCGCCTGCTCTCGCGCTATGACAAGAAAGGCGGCCTGCCCCTTGCGCGCCTGTGGCGCAGCTGGGAGGAGGTAGTGGGGCCGGAGGTCGCCGAGCTGGCCCGGCCTCTGGGCCATCGCGAGGGGGCGCTTGTGCTCTGCGCCCAGGATTCCGTGGCCGCGCAACAGCTGAGCTACTACGCTCCGGAGCTGCTGGAACGGGTGAATGCGTTTTTTGGAAAAGAAGTCTTTGACAAGGTGCGCTTCGAGCTGCTAGATGGCAGAGTTCCTTTGGGGCTGCATAATAGCGTGGAGGCGCCGCCTCCGGCCCGGCGTCCCCAAAAGCCGTGCAATCTCGGCGGATTGGTCGGAAAGATCGACCCGGAGAGCGCGGTTGGCCGCTGTTATGCGGCCTATGTGCGCTATTTTGAGGGCCTGCCCGGCGACACTGCGCCGGAAGTCGCGAATACTCGCCCCCAAGGGGCGTCAAGGAGACGGAAATGAGCCAGGAAACTTTGGAAATGAGCTTTGAGAGCCTGGGCCTGACCAAGCCCCTGGACAAGATGACCGCCAAGGAATTGCGCGCGCTGGTGGTGGCCAAGAAGATCCCCTCCATCGTGGGCGCCAGCGGGATGCAGAAGGACGAGCTCGTCACCGCCATCAAGGGCGTGTTCGGCATCGTGGAGGAAGAGGGCGCCATCTCCCCCTACAAGGACCAGATCTTCAGCATGAAGCGCATGATCCGCGAGATGCGCGTGCAGAAGGGCACTGTTGAGGCGCGCCAGGAGCGCACCCAGCTGCGCCGCAAGATCAACAAGCTCAAGAAGCGCACCCGCCGCTTGTCGCGCGCGCTGTAGTTTTTTTGCGGGGCGGCTGGTTTCGCGCTTGACAGCATGGCGCGAATCCCCGTAAAAGGGCGCCTCGCAACACGCTGGGGGATCGTATAACGGCAATACAGCGGATTCTGGTCCCGCCAATCGAGGTTCGATTCCTCGTCCCCCAGCCACAATTTTTCCAAAAGTCCCCATCGTCTAGCCTGGTCCAGGACGACGGCCTTTCACGCCGTTAACAGGGGTTCAAATCCCCTTGGGGACGCCAGCAATTATTTAAGGCGGTTAGGAGTAAATCCTGGCCGCCTTTTCTGTTCGCAAAAAATTAAATTCCAACCGCATTTCCAACCCTGGGAATCGATTATCTCACAGGCCACAGGTGAAAAAGCCTTCTATTCGTGGGCCAATTGAGATACATGGTCTCACCTTTCGGTATCCTTTGGGGGCAGCGTCAAGTGCTCCTCACTTCCAATGAAATCTTTGTATCTGAGGGGCTGGCTTGTACACTGCAATGCCAAGCTTTATGCGCCTGCGACGCACAGTCGGAGGTGCGCACCCGATCAACAACGCCAGGTCAATGTCTGCCATTGAGCCAAGCAAATGGTCGTACGAGCTCCAATCAAACGCTTTTTTTGCAGATCTTCCAAATGGGGGAATGCCAAGCAAAACCCGGCGTTGGAAAACCGCTGCCGTAGATCTCTGAATCAGAACCGCCAATTCCGTGTCCGAGATTGTGCCGAGCAGATGGTCAAACTGTTCCCATGCGACGACCGGTTGTCTTCGAGCGTGGCCGTATTTCTTGCGAAATCTCGCTACGGTACGAGGGGAACAGTTTGCAGCAATGGCAATCTCATTGTCACTTTTTTGTGGCAACAGCTCTATAATGAGGGCATGTGCGGCTTCAGAGAGAGGGGGCATTACCACTCCGTGTACGGTTGCGTATACTCCGGCCAGTCTATTGGAACATGGCGTAAGCGAGGTCAAGTTTCAGCCCCGTCCCGATTTCGTGTCGAATTCGGCGAGAGCACGTCTTCCGGGCATCCTCACCCCGCGCCCGCAATCACGGCGCAAGAGGCTGGCTTCCGGCCACTCGGCTCGCCCGGACGGCACGGGGGGGCAGGGGCCGCCTCTTGGCTTCCTGGTGCGCCGGTCAGGCCCCGGTGAACGCGCCTTCCGGCTCTGCGCAGAAGCCTTGCAGCGTCTGCATGAAGCGCCCCATGTGCAGGCCGTCGGCCAAGCCGTGGTGGACCATGAGGTCCACCGCCATGACCACGCGTTCCGCGCGGGGCGTGAAGCGCCCCCAGGTGATGCGCGGGATGGCGTCGGGACCGTTCATGGGCATGGGATGGCTGACGGAGGTGAAGTGCATCCAGGGCAGGCAGCTCAGGTAGAGCACATCCTGGCCGCAGTTGCGCAGTCCGCCGTCATCGCCCGCCTCGGCCTGGGCCATGCGCTCCTTGGCGTGGGCGATGAACTCCCGGATGTTTTCGCGGAAGCGCGCGCGGCAGAAGCGCAGCCGTTCGGCCTCGTCCAGCAGGGTGAAGGAGGGGTGGACCGCGTCGTAGGCGCAGGGCTGGCCGTCCTCAATGCGCACGCGCAGCTCCGGCACGGCGTTGGCGGCCTTGGTGGTCAGGTAGATCATGCCCACGTAGGACGGAATGCCGACCTGCCGCATGAAGGCCAGCGCCGGGGTCACGTCCAGCTCGCAGGTGACGGAGCAATAGGGCTGCCCCATGGCGTTGAAGAAGGCGTAGGCCTCGCGCCGCTCCCAGGCGGCCATGTCGATGCCGCGCCGCGCGGTCGTCCGCTCGCAAGCCGCCACCGGGGCTAACGTCCCTTGTGGCCGGGAATCACGGGCCACACCTGTACGGGCTGCATCTCCAGGGGCGAGGGCTCCTGCTGCTTCTTGGGCGGATTGCTGCGCATGACCGTGTCCCCGCTGGCCTCGTCGCGTCCGATCTCGATGTTGGCCGAGCCTGTGCCCATCTCGTAGTCGCGGCGGTTCTTGGCGGTATCCTTGTTGGGAAACTTCGTCTGCCCGGCTGGCGTCTCTTGCCCGTGTGCGGGAGCGGCCTTGGCCGGATCGCCCTTGGCGGCGGCGTCCTTCCCCGCTGCGGCGCTTTGCGGCGGCACGGCGGCCGCCCCGCGCACCGCGTTCTGGGCCAGCGCCGTTGCCCCCGCCGCAAGGGTCAGTGCGGCAATGGCCGCGCAGACGCCTGCCCGGGAAAAAATCACATGTCGCTTCGGGAACATGGCGGATTCCTTTCAGGCCCTGGCCGGGCCCTGGCCGGGCGGACCCGGAATAAGGATTTGAATCTTCTCCGGTTTCGGTATACACTAGCAGGATTGAAAGAATCAATGGCTCACCCGCCCAGGCGGCCCGTTGGCCCCTGGCGCAGCATACCAGAAACGCACCTGTTTACGCCGCTTAAGCCCATGCACAAGGAGAAGCCCATGTCCAATCGCGCCGATGCCTACAAAGCCGCCGGGGTCAACATCGACGAAGCCAACGCCTTCGTCGACCGCATCAAGGCCCTTGCCGCCAGCACCCACAGCAAGGGGGTGCTCTCCGGCATCGGGGGCTTCGGCGGTCTGTTCAAGCCCGACCTCACCAACGTGGCCGCGCCAGTGCTTGTCTCCGGGACCGACGGCGTGGGCACCAAGCTTAAGCTGGCCTTCGCCTTTGACGGGCACGACACCATCGGCATCGATCTTGTGGGCATGAATGTCAATGATGTCCTGGTGCAGGGAGCAAAGCCTCTGTTCTTCCTCGACTACTTCGCCACGGGCCGATTGGAGAGCGAGGTCGCCGTGCGCGTGCTTTCCGGCATCGTGGAGGGCTGCAACCAGGCCAAATGCGCCCTGCTCGGCGGCGAGACCGCGGAGATGCCCGGCTTCTATCCCGACGGCGAGTACGATCTTTCCGGCTTCTGCGTGGGCATGGTGGATTACGAGCGCATCGTGGACGGCTCGCAGATCGCCAACGGCGACGTGATCATCGGCCTGGCCTCCACCGGTCCGCACTCCAACGGCTATTCCCTCATCCGCAAGATCCTCGACTCCTCCGGACTCAAGGGAACCGACATCCTGCCCGGCGACACGCAGACCGTGGCCCAGGCCCTGCTCGCGCCCACGCGCATTTACGTGCAGCCCGTGCTGAACCTCCTGCGCGACCTGCCCATCAAGGGCATGGCGCACATCACCGGCGGCGGCTTCTACGACAATCTGCCCCGCGTGCTGCCCATGGCGGTCACCGCGCACATCCGCTTCGGGTCCTGGCCCATCACCCCGGTGTTTCTGTGGCTCAAGAACCAGGGGCAGCTCTCCTGGCCGGAGATGCTGCAGATCTTCAACACCGGCATCGGGTTTGTCCTTATCGCCAAGAAGGATGTCGCCCAGGACGTCATGGACCGGCTCGCCGGCATGGAGGTTCCGGGCTACGTCATCGGGGAAATCAAGTCCCGCGTGGACGAGCAGGAGCAGGTGCAGGTGCATTTTCCCGGCTAGGCGCCACGCGAGCATTGCAAAGGCCCCGGACCACCGGGGCCTTTTTGTTTGGGGCCCCCGTTGAATTGGCCCCTTTTCCCCCGCCCGCAATCCGTGTATACGTATAGCGCCGCCGCAGCCCTCCATTGCGGCGGCGAAACCACAAGCCCAGGCAGGCCAGCCATGACCCAGTCCCCGCAGGACGCCGCGTCCGCACGCATCAGCGGCGTGTTTTCGCAGAAAAAGACCGCCAAGATCGGCACCGGGACGACCGCCCGCAAGACCGAGGTGGTCACGTATTTCCTGGTGTGCGAGCGCGACGATGGGCAGCTTGACGTGCAGGCGCTTACTGCGGACGACCAGCCCTTCGGCCCCAAGAAGCAGATTGGCCGCGACGAGCTTTTGGCCAACTATTTCCCCGAACCGCAAAAGACCCTGGCGCGCCAGGTGTCCGCCCTTTCCCCAAAGGAGATGGAGATCCAGAAGGCGGTGGCCAGGGGCGACAAGTTCCGCAAGCGCGGGGAGAGCTTCACCGCGGAGTTCGAGTACAACAAGGCCCTGGCTCTGGACATGGGCAACGTGCGCGCCAATTTCGGCATCGGCCTGTGCTACATTGCCCGGGGCGAGCAGGCCAAGGCGCGGGAGGTCTTCGAGCGCGTGGTCCATCTGGACGCGGCTTTCCAGGACGAGCACAAGCACCTGTTCAACGAGTTCGGCATCAACCTGCGCAAGGCCGGAATGCACGACGAGGCTCAGGAATACTACCGCCGCGCCTTGGACCTTTCTTCCGAGGACGAGAACCTGCACTACAACCTGGCCCGGGCCGCCTTCGGCAAGGGCGATGTGAAGGCGGCGGCCCAGGCCCTGGCCGCCTGCCTCGCCCTCAACCCGGAACATGCCGAGGCCAGGCAGTTCGTGGACTATCTGAAGCGCAAAAAAAATCCCGATTCCTGATCAGCCCTTGCGCGATTCGGCCATTTTTCCCGCTTCCCTGGGCGGGGGAAAGTGCATATATTGAAAAGCGCCGAATCTTTCTCTTGGATTAATCAATGAATACGATACCAGCAGAACAGCACCTCACCGGAGTGTTCTTCCAAAGAGCCTTCGCGACCATCGGCACAGGCACGACCACGCGCAAGACCGAACAGTACCTGTATTACTACGTTCGCGAAAGCGGGGATGACACCCTCGAACTGCACACCCTGGGGCCGGACGGCCAGCCTTCTGGCGAAAAACGCTCCATCACCCGCGAAGAACTGTTGCAAAGCTATCTGCTTGAGCCGCAGATGTCGCTGGATTTCGCCCGCGACGAGGCCCGCCGCCAGGAGGCCGTGGGCAAGGCCGTGGCGCGCGGGGACAGGTATTTCAAGCAGCGCAAGACCTTCTCCGCGGAGTTCGAGTACGGCAAGGCCCTGGCCTTGGACGTGGAGAACGTGCGCGCCAATTTCGGCATCGGCCTGTGCTACCTTTCGCGCGGGGAGCGCGACAAGGCGCGCGAGGTTTTCGAGCGGCTGGTCAAGATCGACGCGGCATTCGAGGACCGGCACAAACATCTGTTCAACGCCTTCGGCATCAGCCTGCGCAAAGCGGGCATGTTCGCCGAGGCCCTGGCCTATTACGCCCGCGCCCTGGAGCTGTGCAGCGACGACGAGAACCTGCACTACAACATGGCCCGCGCCGCATTCGGCAACGGCAATGCCGATTCGGCCGGACGGCATCTCGCCTCCTGCCTCGCCCTTAACCCGCGCCACCCGGAGGCCCTGCAGTTCGAAGCCTTCCTCAAGCGCGGCTCCAAGGCCGGAGGATAGGCCTGTGCCCAAGGCCCTTGTCCTTGCCGGAACCCACAGCGGCTGCGGCAAGACCTCGCTCACCCTGGGGCTGCTGCGCGCATTGCGCCGCCGGGGCCTCGCGGTCCAGCCCTTCAAGGCCGGGCCGGACTTCATCGACCCCGGCCTGCACGCCGTGGCCGCCGGACACCCCAGCCACAATCTTGACACCTGGATGCAACCGGAGCGCGCCCTGCTGGAATGTTTCGCCTGTCACGCCGCCGGGGCCGACGTGGCCGTGGTGGAAGGGGTGATGGGGCTCTTTGACGGCCGGGGCGGAACGGACGAATCCGGCTCCACCGCGCATCTGGCCAAGCTGTTGGGATTGCCTGTGCTGCTGGTGTTCGACGCCAAGGGCCAGGCGCGTTCGGCGGCGGCCCTGGCGCAGGGCTTCAGCCGATTCGACCCCGGCCTGCGCCTGGCCGGATTGGCGGCCAATCGCGTGGGCGGGCCGCGCCACGCCGAAATGTTGGGCGAGGCCCTTGCTGCAAACGGCTGTCCGCCATTGTTCGGCTGCCTGCCCAGAAACGATGCCGTGGCGCTGCCTTCCCGGCACCTGGGCCTGGTCACCGCGCAGGATGCGCAGGACCAGGATGCGCAGGGCCTGGAGGCCACCCTGGACGCTTTGGCCGACTGGGTGGAGCAGGGGCTGGACATCCCGGCGCTGCTGGCGGCCCTGCCGGACTGGACGCCGCCGAAGGGCTCCGCCCCAGCCGTTCCCGCCGCCCAAACAGGTGCGTCGCGCGCGCGCATCGCCGTGGCCCGCGACCGGGCCTTTTGCTTCCTGTACGAGGACAACCTGCGGCTGCTGGCGCAGGCCGGAGCCGAACTGCTCTTCTTTTCTCCGCTGGCCGATGCCGTTCTGCCCGAGAACGCGCAGGGTCTGTACCTGCCTGGCGGCTATCCGGAACTCGCCGCGCGCGAGCTATCCGCCAACGCGGCCATGCGCGCGGCGGTGCGCGCCTTTTGCGCGTCCGGTGGGCCGGTGTGGGCCGAATGCGGCGGGTACATGTATCTGCTGGAGGAACTGGACGACGGCCAGGGCGGGCGCTGGCCCATGTGCGCGGCGCTGCCGGGCCGGGCCGTGCTGCGGCAGCGCCGCGCGGCCCTGGGCTACCGCGCGGCCCGCACCCTTGTCCCCGGTCCCTTCGGCCCGGCCGGGACCAGCGTGCGCGGGCACGAGTTCCACTATTCCGAATACGAGGGAACCCCGGAGGCCCCGGCCTTCGTCCTGGCGGACTCCCAGGGCGGCGAGGCTGCGGACGGCCAGGCCCTGGGCGGCGTGGTGGGCGGATATTTCCACGCGCACCTGGCCTCCAATCCGCAGATTGCACAGGCCTTTGTGGCCGCCTGCCGGGCCTGGCGCGTCGGCGGGGCCTCGTAGCCGTGTCGCGCCTTTGCCCGGCGCTGCGCCAGCCTTCCGCCGCAGACGCGAAGAGCCAGCGAGTTTCCCCGCTGGCTCCCTGAATGCCTTTTGGGCTGCGCTCAGCCCGCGTTACAGAACATGCCGTCCGTCAGCCCGGTGGGGGGCACGGCCTTGCGTTTCCGCGGCTAGCCCAGCCGCGCCAGCGGAGCCAGGCGCAGGCCGCCCCGGGAGGGTTCCTCCCTGGGTTGGGGCATGGGCACGGCGTCGTCGAAAGCGGCCTGGGCCGTTGGCTGCGCGTCCTGCTCGCGTTCCGCCTGGGCCTTGCGCTGACGGGTGATGTACTTCTTGGTGATGGCCTTCAAGAGTTCGGCCTTGCCTTCCCGTTCCGAGGGCGACAGGAAGCTGGTGAGCTTCTTTTCCAGCCGGTGGGAGTTCTGCTCCTTGGCGATGGCGATGATGCCCTCCATGATGAGCTTCTGGTTGAGCATCTCGGCCCCGGTGTGGAAGTTGATGCTTTCGGCGATGGGCGCGAGGATCATGTTGGAGAGCACCACCCCGTAGAGCGTGGACACGAAGGCGACCGGAATGCTCGACACCAGGGCCTGGGTGTCCTGGATGCCGGAGAGCATTCCGATGAGGCCGATGACGCTGCCCGCCACGCCAAAGGCCGGTGCGGCCTTGGCCAGGGTCTGGAACACGCGTTCGCTCTGCTGCCTGCGCTCGCGGAAAAAGGCCATCTCGGTGTTCAGGAATTCGCGGATGTCGCGCTCCTTGTAGTTGTCCACCAGGAAAGCCACGGCGTTCCGGAGAAAGCTGTCGCCAATCTTTTGACGGATGGACTCCAGGGAGAGCACGCCCTCCACGCGGGATTTCACCGAAAGCTCCAGCAGAATGCGCACGATGTCGTCCGGGGTTGGCTGGCGCTCGGTGTACACGCTGCGCGCCACAAGGAAGGCCGTGCGGATGCGCGCAAAGGGATAGCTCATGAACAGCGCGGCGAAGAGGCCGGCCACCACGATGAGGAAGGCCGCCAGGTTCCAGTACACGGCGAGCCCGCCGCTCATCCAGAAGCCGCCCACGAAGATGGCGCCGCACAAGAGCACTCCAAGCATGTTCTTCTTGCTCATGGCATGTCTCCTTAAATATCTGTCAAGACGAGCACTTCGACCCGTCGGTTACGCTTTTCGGCGTCAGGTGCCGTTGCCGGGACCTCCGGCTGGAAGCTGCCCCGCCCGGTGACCATGAAGCGCTTGGCGTCCAGGCTCGCCGTGCGGATGAAATGCTGGGCCACGCTGGCCGCGCGCCGGGCGGAGAGATCCAGGCCCTCCTCCGGTGTGGCGGTCTCGCCCTCGGCGGTGTGCCCCACCACCAGCACGGCTCCGTTGCTTACGCGCAGAATTTCGGCGATGCGCTCCAGGTACTGGCCGCTGTTGGCGGAAAGGGCGTCGCCGCCGGGGCTGAAGAACAGGTCCCCGCGCAAAAACACGCGCACTTGCCGGTCTGTTTCGCGCACAACGGAAATGCCCAGGTTGTCGGACTGGTAGTAGGTTTCCTTCATGGGCACGCCGCTGGCGGCCTTGAAGTCCTTGCCGTCCTTCACCGGAGCGTCCAGTTCGCCCAGGAAGGCCTGCCCGGGATCGACCGGGGCGCGCGTCGCGGCGGGTTCGGCGGCCCTTGGCCGGGCGCGGTCCTTTGCGCCGGAGTAGATGAACAGCACGGCGAAGACCATGAACATGATCATCATCAGGTCCGACCAGGGCACCGACCACTCGGCGAAGTTCCCGCCCGTGGTAGCCGTGCTTGCGCCGTCCTCGCGCCGCAATCCGAATCCGTCCCGTGCACCCATGCCGCACTTCCTTGCGTTCTGACGCCCGTGGTCCATTCCTGGGCGTGCGCTTTCGGTCAAGCAAGATGCCTGCCAAGTGCCTACCTATTCGATATTGCGGACTTTTATGTTTGCGCTCAGCCCTTGCGCAACGTGTTTGGCCAAAAGTCCGGCGGAAGAGGGGGCCTGGGCGGATTCCGGTGTGCCGGGAACGCATAGGCGAACGCCGGAACTGCTACCGGGCGGCATTTTTGCGACGCTGTCTTGGCGCAACCGGTTTGGCCGGACCGACCCGCGGGAACACCCACCTGCAACGGCTCGCCAAGCACATTGACTCCGCCGCGAAATGACGGCACAAGCCGCCCATGACCAACGCCTGCACCCCTCCCGCCGGCCCCGGCGCCTACCGCAGCCTGTCCACCCTGGTGCTGGGCTCAAGCTCGCCGCGCCGCCGCGAGCTTCTGGGCTCCCTGGGCCTTGAGTTCGAAGTGTGCCCCAGCAACGCCCCGGAGCCGCCACCGGCCCCTGGCGAGGCCCCGGAGGCCTATGCCCGGCGCATGGCGCGCGCCAAGACCATGGACGTTGCCGCCCTGTATCCGCAATCCGCAGTGCTCGGGGCCGACACCATCGTGGTGCTGCCCGGCGCGCCAGGCCGCGACGCCACGGTGCTGGGCAAGCCTTTGGACGAGGCCCACGCCCTGGA
The DNA here is from genome assembly GCF_900188225.1 of Humidesulfovibrio mexicanus. Classification (NCBI taxonomy): domain Bacteria; kingdom Pseudomonadati; phylum Thermodesulfobacteriota; class Desulfovibrionia; order Desulfovibrionales; family Desulfovibrionaceae; genus Humidesulfovibrio; species Humidesulfovibrio mexicanus. The sequence continues at coordinate 148,354 of NZ_FZOC01000008.1, forward strand.
CATGCTCACGCGGCTTTCCGGCCGGGGGCATCTGGTGGTGACGGGCTGCTGCCTGGCCCTGCCCGGCAGGCCGGAGCCGCTGTGCTTCGCGGTGACCACCGAGGTATTCATGCGCGCAAGCACGCGCCAGGAACTGGCCGCCTACGTGGCCACGGGCGAGCCCGCGGACAAGGCCGGGGCTTACGCCATCCAGGGCCTGGGCGGATTTCTGGTGGAGCGGGTGTGCGGCTCGTACACCAACGTGGTGGGCCTGCCCGTGACAGAGTGCGTGGCGGCCTTAGTGTCTTTGGGGGTTATTGCTGCAAGGCGAGTGTGAAGAAACTGCATTTGCGGAATGATCCAGACGCAGTCTCCACCAGCTCCCACGAGGGGGGCGCCAGGGGGCGGGAAGCTCACACGGGCGACTGGACAGGCCCGAAGACAAGTTGACCGGTGGAGTCGCAGCCGCACAGGCCCCATACCGCTGGACTGTCCCCTCGAACGGTGAAAGCGAGAGGTCGTGACGCATGTCGTACATAAACGCCATTCCGGAAATCAACACCGTCCTCGAAGGTGCGGACTATCTTGACATCAAGCATGTGGATTCAACCAAGCCCATGCGTGAATTCCTCGCCTCTGTCTTATCGTACATGCCTGGCTGGATGGTGGCGCTTTACAAGGTCAGGGCTGTGTTTGTCCGACTGCTGGGCTTGAAGCAAGGCGGCTATCCCGGCGCGGAGAAGATCGACCCGGAGGACATCATCTTTTCTCCCGGCAAGATGGGGAGCTTTTTTACAGTGAAGGCTGGCGAGGAAGACCGCTACTGGATAGCGGGGGCAACCGAAAAGCACCTTTCTGGAGACCTCGTCATAGCCGTAGAGCCTTTGCCTGACGGGGTGAAGCGGTACCATATGGCTTCCGTTGTGCAGTATCGTCATTGGACGGGTAGGGTCTATTTCAACATCATCCGACCGTTTCATCATGTGGTTGCATGGGCCATGATGCGCCATGCGGCGAAGTAGGAATCAATACAACGCGCATGGCCGACTTTCCCCCTTGATGTTCCTTGCGGGTTCCACTGGCGGAGCATCATGGTCAGGCTGGGCAGTCCCGCACAACTCCTCACCAATGTAATGCCAAGGTCAATGACGATGGATAATCATGGCCCAAAAGCGCTGTTTGGCGTGGTGGGCCTGCCCGTGACAGAGTGTGTGGCGGCGCTCCTGGAGCACGGCCTCGTGGCGGCGCGTCCGGCGGGGCGCGGGCGTTCCTAGGCGGGGCGCGGGCTTCTCTACACCGGCGCCAGCAGCTGCGCACCGGATGCGAGCGTCCAGGGGCGCACCGCCGCCGTTGGCGCGCCATGCCCGAAGCCGGACCGCCAACGCTTTCCCCTCCCTTTCTTGACTCTTCGGCCCTTTTCCCCCCGGTCCGTGCGCCACGGGCGGCGGGGCTAGCGCGCCGCACCCTCTTGACTGCCCGCGCGGGCTGGGGCATTCGTTCTTGCATTGGGCCACAAGCAGTGGCGGCCGCTTGTTTTTTTGCGAAACGTCTTCCCCACCTCAAGCCGGGATGGTCAACATGCACGGGCGCAGTCTTCGCGGCGCGGTTTTCTGGATGGCGCTGGCCCTGGCGCTGCTCCTTCGGGGCGAGGCCCTGGCGGCGGCCAAGCCCAACATCGTCTTCATGCTGGTGGACAACCTGGGCTACGGCGAACTGGGCGTGTACGGCGGCGGCGTGCTGCGCGGAGCGCCCACCCCACGCATCGACACCCTGGCCGGACAGGGCCTGCGCCTGCTGAATTTCAACGTGGAGGCCCAGTGCACGCCCTCGCGCTCGGCCCTGATGACCGGACGCCTGGCCATACGCTCCGGCACCTACGCCGTGCCCCTGGGCGGCCAGCCAGATGGTCTGACCTTGTGGGAGGAGACCATCGCCGAGCTTCTGTCCCGCCAGGGCTACGCCACGGGCATGTGGGGCAAGTGGCACCTGGGCAGCGGGTTGGACCGCTTGCCCACCAACCAGGGTTTTGACGAGTGGTTCGGCATTCCGCGCACCTACGACGAGGCCCTCTGGACGGGGCAGAACGAGTCCAAGGGGCTTTGGCCCGCCGTGGGCGACGCGCAGGGGTGGAACCCAAAGGCCGACCCGCCCCAGCCCATCTACGAGGCCCGCAAGGGGGAACAGCCGAAGGTTCTGCGCACCCTGGACCTGGAGCAGCGGCGGCTCATGGAAGGGGAGATCACCCGCCGCGGCATCGACTTCATGACCCGGCAGGTGAAGGCGGGCAGGCCCTTCTTCGCCTACCTGTCCTTCTCGCTGATGCATTTTCCCACCCTTCCCGGCCCGGAGTTCGCGGGCAAGACCGGCAACGGCGACTGGGCCGACTGCCTGGCGGAAATGGACCACCGCGTGGGCCAAGTGCTGGACGCGCTGAAACGGCTGGGCGTGGAGGACGACACTCTGGTCATCTTCGCCAGCGACAACGGGCCGGAGGCCATCCACCCGTGGGAGGGGTCGGCCGGGCCGTGGCGCGGCACGTACTTCACCGCCATGGAGGGCTCCCTGCGCGCGCCGTTCATCGTGCGCTGGCCGAAAAAGATTCCTGCCGGACGCGTGAGCAACGAGATCGTGCACATCGTGGACTGCTTCACCACCATGGCCCGCGCGGGCGGGGCGGAGATACCCAAGGACCGGCCCATCGACGGCGTGGACCAGATGGCGTTCTTCCAGGGCAGGCAGGAGCGTTCCAGCCGCGAGGGCTTCCCGGCCTTTGTGGCCAACCGGTTGACCGCGGTGAAGTGGCGCAACTGGAAAGGCCATGTCTTGTGGCAGGAAAAGATGTTCGACACCCCGCAGGCGTTGCCCATCCCCAAGCTGGTGAACCTGCTGGCGGACCCCAGGGAGGAGCGCGACGTGGGCCCCCACAATTCCTGGGTGGCCGAGCACCTGATGAAGATCACGGACGATTTGCTGAAGAGCTTCAAGGAATATCCGCCCATTCCCATGGGCACGCCGGAGCCCTACCAGCCGCCAGTGAACCCCAGGCCCTAGGCCAGGCGCCCCATGGCGGGAGCACGCGAAGACGAGCAGGTGCGCTGGAGCGCCCAGGCGGCCCGGATTGCGGGATTCGCCCGCGCAGCGGGCACATGGCTGGCCATGGTCCTCGTCCTCGGCGTCGCCTTCCCTTCTGGGGGGGCCATGGCCCGCTCCGCCCGGACCACGCAGAACCCGGCACAGGGCGTGACCGGATCGGCGGGGTGCCGCAGTTGCCATGAGAAATTCTACCAGCTCTGGTCCACCTCTTTCCACGGCCTGGCCATGCGGCCCTATTCCGACGCCTTCGCCGCGCAGTCCCTCAAGCCCCAGCCGCAGGAACTGGGGATTGGCCGCTCGCGTTTCCGGGTGTCCATCGGCCCCGGCCAGGGCTGGATGACCGAGCGCACGGGCGCGCGGGAGACAACCTATCCCATCGCCCACGTCCTCGGCGGGAAGAACGTCTTTTATTTTTTGACCCCCATGCCCAGGGGCCGGCTGCAGACCCTGCCCCTGGCCTATGACGTGCGCCGGGGCGAGTGGTTCGACATGGCGGGCAGCGGCCTGCGCCATTTCCTGTCCCCGGACGAGCGCCCCCTGGACTGGAAGGCCTGGCCCTACACCTTCAACACCGCGTGCCGGGGCTGCCACGTAAGCCAGCTCTCCGACGGCTACGACCCCAGGCGCGACACCTACCGCACCACCTGGTTGGAGCCCGGCATCAACTGCGAGACCTGCCACGGCCCCGGAGAGGAGCACGCGCGCGTCTGCCTGGCCGCGCCCAAGGACAGGCCGCCAAAGGACCTTAAGCTCATCCGCGGCGGCTCGTCCTTCAGCGCGGAGCAGAACAACGCCCTGTGTTCCTCCTGCCACGCCAAGGCCCGGCAGCTCACCGCAGGCATGAAGCCCGGCGACCGCTTCTCCGACCACTTCGACCTGGTGACCTGGGAGAGCCCGGACTACGCCCCGGACGGCCGCGACCTGGGCGAGAACTACACCTACACCTCCTGGTCGCGCAGCCCCTGCGCCAAGGGCGGCGCGCTGGACTGCCTGCACTGCCACACCTCAAGCGGCCGCTACCGGTTCGCGGACCCGGCCCGGGCCAACGGGGCCTGCCTGCCCTGTCATGCCAAGCGCGTGGCCGAGGCCGTGCGGCACTCGCGGCATCCGGAGGGCAGCGCGGGCAGCAGGTGCGTCTCCTGCCACATGCCCATGACCGAGTTCGCCCGGATGCGGCGCAGCGACCATTCCATGCTGCCTCCGACCCCGGCCGCGACCCTGGCCCATGGCTCCCCCAACGCCTGCAACACCTGCCACCAGGACAAGGACGCGGCCTGGGCCGATGCGCTGGTGCGCGCCTGGTTCCCGCGCGACTACCAGGCCCCGGTGTTGCACCTGGCCGGGCTGGTGGACGCGGCCAGGAAAGGCGACTGGAGCCGTCTTGGCGAGATGCTGCGTTTCTTGGACGAAAGCGAGGCCGATCCCGTGGCCCGTGCATCGCTGCTCCGCCTGTTGCGCGTCTGTCCGGACCCCGGCAAGTGGAGCGCCGTGCTCCGGGCCGCCGCGTCGGCATCGCCGCTGGTCCGGGCAGCAGCGGCGGAGGCCCTGGGCGCCCTGCCCACGCGTCAGTCGGCGGGGGCGCTCCTGGCCGCAGTGTCGGACGAATGCCGGGTGGTGCGCATCCGCGCTGCGGAATCCTTGGCCGTCCTGCCGCACGGGCTGCTCCGGCCGGGCAAGGCGGAGGCCGCCGCCCTGGCGCGCGCGCGCGGCGAACTTGAGGCCTCCCTGAAAGTCCGCCCGGACCTGTGGACCTCGCAGTACAACCTGGGGAACCACTATCAGAGCCAGGGCGACGACGCCCGCGCGCTGGAGCGCTACAAGGCGGCCATGCGGCTGAACCCGGAGGGCGTGCCCCCGCTGGTCAACGCGTCGCTGGCGTATGCGCGCATGGGCCAGGCGGCCAACGCCGAGGCCATGCTGCGAAAGGCCCTTGGTCTTGATCCGGGACACGCGCCCGCCCACTTCAACATGGGGCTTCTCAAGGCCGGGAGCGGAGACCGCACAGGCGCGGAGCGGCATTTGCGCGCCGCCCTCACACAAGCCCCGGACATGGCGGAAGCGGCCCTGAATCTGGGCGTGCTGCTGGCCCCCACGCGGATGCCCGAGGCCCTGGCGCTCTTGCGCAAGGCCGCCCGGCTGCGGCCCCAAGAGCCCCGCTACGCCTATACTCTGGCCTTCTTCCAGGACCGTTCCGGGGATCCCGATGGCGCAAAGCGTACACTCTTCGCCCTGCTCCGGAGCCATCCGCGGGAGCTGGATGCGCAGCGGCTGCTGCGGGAGATACAGGGACGCGGCCGTTGACGCGGCGCAAGCGAGCCGGACCGTACCAGGAGCGCATTCTTCGCGTGCGTGCGCATTGACAGAGTGCTTGCGGAAGCGGCAAAAGCCTTGGGTGCATCCGCGCCGCCGCAGCTGGAGTCGGCGGCGGTTCCGGTCCCCCCCCCACGACTCCGCGCAAGGCACGAGACAGCATATGAACCATCTGGACCACCCATGGACGGAGCGCCACGGCGCGATTCTCCCGTTTGGCTTCATCGTGGCGCTCCCGGCAGGACGCAGGGGGCGGCCATGAGCGACGCCTTCGCCGCACGCGCATCAGAGTGGGACGCCAACCCCGTGCGCGCGGCCATGCACCGGGCGTTTTATGAGCTGGTGCTGCGCACCGCCGAGGAGAACGGCGGCCTGGACGGACGTTCCGTGCTGGAGTTCGGCTGCGGCACCGGAGCCCTGGGCCTGCGTCTGGCCGGACACGGGGCGCGGCTCACCTTCGTGGACACCTCTCCGGCCATGCTGGAGGTGCTGCGCGGCAAGCTGGAGCTGGAAGGCGCGCCACGGGCCACGGTGCTTGAGGGCGACATCGCCCGGCTGTCCGTGGGCACGGCCAGCCAGGATCTGGCCGTGACCCTTATGGCCCTGCACCACGTTCCGGACATCGTGCCCATGCTGGCGCGCCTGCGTTCGCTCCTGCGGCCCGGCGGGCTGCTTTTGGCGGGAGATTTGTTCACCGAGGACGGCAGTTTTCATGCCGACGGCTCCGCCGCGCACAACGGCTTCGACCCCGAGGCGATGCGCGCCATGTGCGGAGAGGCCGGGTTCGCCGTGCGCCGCCTGCTGCCGTTTCATGTGCTGCGCAGACCCGACGCCACCGGAACCATGCGCGAATACCCGTTGTTCTTCCTGGCCGCCAGCCCGGCGTAGGGCTGGGCAGCCCGGTCTGGCGCAAGGCGCGCGGACCTAGGGCATCTCCCGGCGCACCACCACGCGGAGCCCCTTGGCGCGCAGGCGCTCGGCCACGCGTTGGGCGCGCTCGCGCGTGGGCAGGGTGGCCAGCACCAGCTGCGCCCTGGCCGTTTCGTCCCACACCCAGACGTTTTCCGTCACCAGCGCGCCCGCGCGGCGCACCGCGTCAAGCAGTTCCTCGCGCGCGGCCTCGCGGGAGGCGAAATTCTCCGGGTCCAGGGCGCGGCCTTGGGCCAGCACCCACCAGCCCAGCTGACGCCGCGGCGCATCGTTCGTCCATCCGTGGCCGGGTCTGGCGGGGACATCTCCACGCACGGGGCGCGTCCTGGTGTCGGAAGGCGGGTGTTGGACGGCGCCTCGCCGCACAAGCAGGGCCATGCGCTGGATGCGCCGCGCGATGTCCAGGGCCGAGCCGGAACCCGCGTTGTTGCCCCGTGTCGCGTTCTGGTGGCCGCCGTCGTCCGCGTCCGTCATGTCTCCTCCAGCGCACCACGCCGGGGCAGCAGCGTGGACACTGCGAAGCCCGCGCAGGCCACGGCGATGATGCTGGCGCCGCAGGTGAGATCAAGGCTGAAGGACAGGTACAGGCCAAGCACGCAGAACAGCGCGCTCAAGCAGCCTGCCAGGAACATCATGCCCGGCAGTGAGCGGGCGCGGCGCTCGGCGATGAACGGCGGGATGGTCAGCAGGGCCATGACCAGGATGAGGCCCACCACGCGGATGACCATGACCACGCACAGCGCCGTAAGGCCCATGAGCAGGAAGTGCAGGAAGCGCACGGGCACGCCGCGCGCGCGCGCGAACTCCATGTCGAAGCTCATGACCAGCAGCCCCCGCGAAAAGAGCGCGGCCAGGGCCAGCACCAGGGCGCAGAGCCAGGCCATGAGCTTGAGGTCCGCGTCGGGCACGGCCAGGATGCTGCCGAAGAGGTAGCTCATGAGGTCGGCGTTGTAGCCGGGGGTCAGGTCCAGCAGGATGATGCCCAAGGCCATGCCCGCCGCCCACAGCACTCCGATGATGGTATCGGCGCGTTCCCGGCGCGACAGGGTGACCCAGGCCATGCCCAGGGCCGCCAGGGTGGAGAAGGCGGCGGTGACGGGCAGCACGGGCAGGCCCAGGTGGAAGGCCAGGCCGACTCCGCCGTAGGAGGCGTGGGCCACGCCTCCGGCCAGGAACACGATGCGGTTCACCACCACCAGCGAGCCGATGACCCCGCAGATGACGCTGACCAGCAGCCCGGCCATGAGGGCGTTGCGGAAGAAGTCGAAGGACAGGGCTTCCAGGATCATTCAGGGCTCCTGTCATCGTTTTTGGCGTGGCCGCAGTCGCCGCAGCCGGGGTCGTCGTGGCTCAGCACCACGCGGTGCGGCACCGGCCCGTGGGCGAAGAGCTCCACAGGGCAGCCCGCCGTCAGGTCCATGCCCATGGCTTCGGCGAAGATGCGCGGGGTAAGGCGCGAGTCCTTGTGCAGGTGCAGGGTGCGGTTCACGCAGGCGATGGAGTTCACGCAGCCGTCCACGGTGGACATGTCGTGGCTGACCATGACGATGGTCATGTCGCGGTTGAGCTCGGCCAAGAGGGCCATGAGCTCCTGCCTGCTTTTGCCGTCCACGCTGGCCGTGGGTTCGTCCAGCAGCAGCAGTTCCGGTCCGGAGACGATGGCGCGCGCGATGAAGACGCGCTGGCGCTGTCCGCCGGAGAGCTCCGAGAGCCTGCGGCCGGCCAGGTCGGCCAGGCCCACGCGGGAAAGGGCGTGCAGGGCGGCCTCGCGCTCCCGTCTGCGGCGCTCCAGACTGCGGAAGCAGTCGATGCCGGGCCGCACAAGGCCTAAAAGCGTTGCGCCCAGCACGGTGATGGGAAAGCTGGCCGAGACCTGGGTGAACTGCGGCAGGTAGCCGATGCGTCCGCCCGCCTGGCCGGCAGGGCGGCCCAGGACGCGGATGCTTCCGCCGCCGGGCCGCACAAAGCCCAGCAGCAGCTTGAGCAGGGTGGACTTGCCGCCGCCGTTGGGGCCAAGCACGGCCAGGAATTCGCCCGCGGGCAGGGTCAGGTTCACCTTGTCCAGCACGCGCGCGGCGCCGTAGCTGAACCAGAGGTCGGAAATCTCTATGGCCGGGGTGTTCTCCAAGCAAAACCTCCTGAACGGCGCATCGGCGGGCTGGACGCCCGCGCGGAGCACATCCCCGGTCCTGTACCCCCGTGGGCGGGGGCGTGGCAACGGGTTTCGCGGACCTGTTCCGGGCGGACGGGGACGCGCATGGCGGCGGCGGCCATTTCCGATGGGAAACGCCACTGTTCGGCCCGCTGCGCAAAGGGGCCATGGCGCGTCTGTCCGGCTGCGGCCTTGGGCCTGTGGGACTGGGGCGCGGCGGCGTGACGGTGCGGTCCTCCCGCTCCGGGCGCCTGCCATAGGGAGAACGATGCTCGGCTGCCTGCCCCGTGGCCGGTGCAGGATATGGCCCCTGCGGATACGAACGTGTATGTCGTGTCACAATATGATTGTTGGCTCAAAAATCGTATGCTAGAGTTCCGCCATGTTTGGCAAGGCAGCGAATCTTTGGTGGGGGCGCGGCGTGACCGCCGGGAATGGGACGCAACCAGGCGGTCCAGGCCATGCCCGCAAGGACCGGCATTGCGGCCAGGCCACCCCCTTTTGCCGTGCCGTTGCCTGCCGCTGGCCTGCTGGTGATCGTCTCAAGCCGCCCATGGTCTTGCTGCTGGCGGCCTGGTCTTTGGACGCCTGCGGCCTGGTGAAAAGCGCCGCCGACGCGAGGGGCTAGCCATGGAGCATGGTTGCGCACTGGATTCAGGCGGTCTGCATCCGTCCTCCCACGCCCTGCCCGAGGGCGGTCCTGCCCGGCGCGCGCCCTCGCGTTTGCTGGTCCCCGGATTTGGCGGGCGCGGGGTGCGGGTGCGCAGTCTGGCCCTGGGCGTTTCCGCGCTGGTGCACGCCCTGCTGGTCTTTGCCCTGCTGGCGTCCGGGTTGGATGCCCCCCTGCCCGAGCCGCCCGCCCTCATCGACGTGGAGTTCGTGGAGATCGGCGGCGCGCGCGGCGGCGGCGGTTCTGCCGCATCAGCGTCCAAGGTCGCGGCGCCCCAGGCCTCAAAAGCGGCGCGCGCGGCGCAGGCGCCGCCCAAGGCCGTGCCCGTGCCAAGCACATTCGCCCCGCCAGTTCCAAAGGCGGCTCCGGAGAGCGTGTCGCAGACGGCGGTGCAGGCCACGGCGGCCCGGACCACGGGCGCGACAGCATCCGCAGGCGCTGGCCAGTCCGCTGGACAGTCCGATGGCCTTGGGGGCTCGGGCGGCGGCTCCGGCGGCGGCCAGGGCACGGGGCGCGGCGGGGCGACCGGTCCGGGAACGGGGCAGGGCGGCCTTGCCGTGGATCGTATGCCCGCGCCCCTGCGCACGGTGAAGCCTCGCTATCCCATGGCCGCGCGACGGGCCGGGCAGGAGGGGCAGGTGTTGCTGCGGCTCTTCGTGGACGCAGAGGGCCGCGTGGGGCAGGTGGCCGTGCTCAAGGCCGAGCCCGAGGGCCTGTTCGAGGAGAGCGCCCTGGAGGCCGTGCGCAAGTGGCGCTTCAGCCCGGCCATGAACAAGGGCGCGGCCGTGGGCATGTGGCTCACCTTGCCGGTGCGCTTCGCCCTGGAGCGCTAGCCGCGCCGACTTCCCTAGTAGCCCAGGTCTTCCCCCACCAGCACCACATGGATGCGATCCTTGACGCTTGAGCCCTCGATGACGGTCCAGGCGTTGCAAATCTTGGTTTCGCTGCGGCAGTTGTGGCAGCGGCCATCCTCGACGCAGGGATTTTTGAGGCCCATGACGCCCGCCAGACGGATGTTGTTGGCCGGAGCGGCCACCGTGCGCACGCGGGCGTACGCGGCTTCCAGATCGGCAACCACCTTGTTCATGCCCACCAGCAGAATGACCTTGCGCGGGCCGAAGAGCATGGGCGCCACCCGGGTGCAGGAACCGTCCAGGCTCACCAGGCGGCCGTCCAGGGTGAGGGCGTTGGTGCTGGTCAAGAGCACGTCGGCCAGGAAGCCCCGGCGGCGGATGTCGAAGGCCTGCTCCGGGCTCAGGCCGGGGGCGTAGGGGTTCAGCACCGTGACGCCGGGTCGGCTTTCCAGCGCCTCCCACAGGCCCAGGCCGACGACGGACTCCGAGCCGCAGCGCAGCACGGAGGCCCCGTCCGGAATGCGGCCGAGGATCTCGTCCCTGGCCTGGGCGGCGGTGTCGCAATAGCTGGACGCCATGCGGCGCGAACCCAGCTGTTTCATGATCTGTCCGGCGAGCTTCCGCCGTTGCGCCAGAATCGGTGCGTCCATGGGTACCTCTCTCTTGGGGTGTGCGGGCAGTATGCCGGGAGCTCTGCGCCGGGTCAACAGCGTCTCCACAGGGCCGGGGATGCAGCGCGATCATAAATATGAATACACGCCTTGCTTTTTTTGCGGCCCTTCTCTACGTAATCGGAGAGGTTGCATAGCATATGACATATGCGCATCATCAAGCGTTCATAGCCGTCAGCGGGCAGGATTGTCCGCACACGGGCGTGTGGCGCGCGTTGGACTCGTCCGTGCCCCCGCTGCTGGTGCGCAAAGGGGAGATCATGCCCGGGGCGGCCGGCCGCGTGGTCAGCTGGGAGCTTGTGCAGCCCGGCGAGGCCACCATGGCTTCCGCCATCCCCGACTGAGCCCGGCCCGCCGTTGCGGCCGGGTTTCGCCCTCGCCATTCGGGCCGCCGCTGCCGCAGGCGGCCGTCCACACCCCGCCGTCGTTTCCGCAACGACACGCTCGGCCGGACGCCCCTCACGATCGCGCCGGAACGCTTTGGGCTTGACCAGACTCCGTAATTATGCCACCCGTGACATAATAAACAGCGATACAGAGAGGCGGCCATGACTGAGAAGCACGGCATTGGCGAGGAGCTGCGACCCCTGGAGTGCGACCGGACGGAAGGCGGCTTTCCCTTTTGCGGCCTTGGTGGAGCGGACGGGCTTGCCGAGACGCTGGCCGCCTGTCAGCTGACGCTCCTGTCCCATAACGACGCCTGCGCCCCTTGCAAAGCCGGGCGTAGCAACAGCGTTCCCCGTTCCTGACGCTTTCGCCTGCCCCGCCGCGTCTTGCGGCCCTGGGCACACGCTCTTCCCCTTCATGAATGCGCGGGCCGACGGAGTTTTCCGTCGCGGCAAGCCTGCGCCCGGCGCTGCGCAGGGGCGCTCCACGGCTAGTCGGCGTCCTCCAGCATGGAAAGGTCGCCCGGAGACTCCCCGGTTTCCTGGGCCTTGAGCACCCGGCGCAGGATCTTGCCGCTTCTGGTGCGCGGCAGACTGTCGCGGAACTCCACGCCCTTGATCACCGCCACCGGCCCCAGCTCCTTGCGCATGTGGTTTTGCAGCTCCAGAATCAGCTCGTCGGACGGGGCTACCCCCTGGTTCAGGATGATGAAGGCCTTGGCCGCCTCGCCCTTGATCTTGTCCGGCACGCCGATGATCGCGGCCTCGGCCACGGCGGGGTGCGCGCGGAAGGCGTTCTCCAGCTCCGCGGTGCCCAGCCGGTGCCCGGCGATGTTCAGCACGTCGTCGGCGCGGCCCTCGATCCAGAGGAACCCGTCCTCGTCGCGCTTGGCCACGTCGCCCGCCAGATATTTGCCGGGGAAGCGCGCAAAGGACTCCGCAAAGCGCTCGCGCCCGGCGCCGCCCGCTTTCGCGGAGGGGTCGAAGACCCCGGTCATCATGGCCGGCCAGGGCCGGGTGATGACGAGCAGTCCCCCCTTGCCCGGCGGGACGCTTGCGCCCTCGCGGTCCACCACGTCCACCTCCACGCCGGGCAGGGGCTTGGTCACGCTGCCGGGCTTCAAAAGCGAGATGGGCAGCGGCGAGATCATGAACATGCCGGTTTCCGTCTGCCACCAGGTGTCCAGCAGCGGGCATTCCCCCCGGCCGATGTGCCGGTAGAACCACAGCCAAGTTTCCGGGCCGATGGGCTCGCCCACGGTGCCTAAGAGGCGCAAGGTGGAGAGGTCGTGCATACGCGGGTACTGCGGCCCGAAACGCATGAGCATCCGTATGAGCGTGGGCGCGGTGTAGAAGATGGTCACCCCGTATTTGCTGACGATGTGCCACATGCGGTCGGCCTGCGGGTAGTTGGGGTGGCCTTCGTAGATGAGCGTGGTGGTGCCCGCCAGAAGCGGGCCGTAGACCACGGCGCTGTGCCCGGTTATCCAGCCCAGGTCCGCCGTGCACCAGAAAATGTCCGTGGGCTTGATGTCGAAGACATGGGTGAGGGTGCGGTGCACGCCCACCATATAGCCGCCGTGGCAATGGCTCACCACCTTGGGCGCGCCGGTGGCGCCGCTGGTGTGCAGCAGAAAGAGCGTGTCGTTCGCGTCCATCACCTCGGCGGGCGATTCCGGCCGCTCGCGGCGCACCACGTCGTCGTACCAGTAATCGCGGCCCTCCTGCATGTCGGTGTCCACCTTGGCGCGGTGCACCACCACCACGGAGTCCACGCAGTCGGCGCTGCCGCCCACAAGGGCTTCGTCCACCACGGGCTTGAGCTTGATGATCTGCCCGTTTCTGTAGAAGCCGTCGGCTGTGACCACGAGCTTGGCCTCAACGTCCTTGATGCGCTGCCTGAGCGCCCTGGCGGAAAAGCCCGCGAACACGAGGGAGTGCGGCGCGCCGATGCGCGCGCAGGCCAGCATGGCGATGACGGCCTCGGGCAGGGGCGGCATGTAGATGATGACGCACTCGCCCTTTTTGACGCCCAGGGTGCGCAGGGCTCCGGCGAAGCGGTTCACCTCGCGGTAGAGCTCGTAATAGGTGTACTTGCGGGAATCTCCGGGTTCGCCCTCCCAGATGAGCGCCAGCTTGTTCTTGTTGGCGGTCTCTATGTGGCGGTCCAGGCAGTTGTACACGATGTTGCAGCGCGCGCCGGGGAACCAGCGGCAGAAGGGCGCGTCCGAGTCGTCCAACACGCGGTCCCACTTCTTGTACCAGTCCAGTTCGTCGGCGGCCTCCTCCCAGTAGCCCAGTGGGTCGTGGGCGGCCTGGCGCCGGAAGGCCTCCAGCTCCTGGGGGTTCACGTTGGCCTCTATGACCAGTTGGGGCAGGGGCCGGAACACGCGCAGCTCCTGCGCCAGGCTGTCCAGGGTTCCGCTGTTGTCCATGTGCGTGTCCTCCTTGGGCGGCGGCGGGGGGCGTGCCGCGCCACAGGGCCAGGGCGTCCCGCGTCGTGGCGGGCCGCATGACGGTTCATATACACCAGCGCGCCCGGCTTCGCGTTCCGCCATTCGACGGACGGCGGCGCAGGCGCGGTGAATGGCCCGGGCTAGAAGCCCAGCACCTGCTTCAGGCTTGCGATGCGCCTGCGGCTGATGGGCAGCTCGATGCGCGTTCTGCCCGCCGTGCGCAGCATGAAGTTGCTGCCCGGCAGCGACGCGATCTCCGTCACCATGTCCAGGTTCACCAGGTACTTGCGGTGCACGCGGAAGAAGCGGTGCGGGGCCAGGCGCTCCTCCAGGTACTTCACGCGGTAGCTGGTGAGATATTTCTGCTGCGCGGTGTGTACGTAGGAATAGTCCTCGTAGGCCTCCACGAACACAATCTGCCCGTAGGGCACCAGGAACATGCGCCCGTCCTGGGAGACCGCCAGCTTCTCTATCTCCGGGGTGCGGGTCTGGTTGGTGTCCCAGGCCTGTTTCAGGGCGGAGAGGAAATGCTCCTGCTCGTCGTCCTCAAGGGGCAGGGACACGGTCCTGCCCTCGCCCTCGGCCCAGCCTCCATACCCGTCCGGCCCGCCGGGGCCGGAGTCGAAGCCGGGGGCCGGGGGCGCGGCCTCGGACCAGGTAGCGGGCATGGGCACTTCGCGGAAGCGGGCCTTGAACTCGGAGAGCTTGGCCAGGGTCTTTTGCACGCGTTCTTCCGGTGCGGGCCAGATGAGGTAGTCCGTGGCGCCCTGCTCGATGGCCGCGTACGCGTGGACCTCGCTGCCCGCCAAAAACACCAGCGCGGGCTTGTTCTTGCGTCCGGAGAGCATCTGCGCCAGCTCCAGGCCGGAGACCCCGCCGGGCAAGTCCAGGCCCACGAACAGCGCGCCGTAGGGGATGGCCTCGATGAGCTCCATGGCCTCGAAGGCGGTCACCGCCTCGCCCAGCACGGAGAGGAAGCCCGCGCCGGAGAGCGCCCGGCGCAGGTCGCGGCGGACGATGGGGTCGGGGTGCAGCAGAAGCGTCTTGAGCTTGGCCATGGGCGGGCGAATCCCGGCTGCGGTTTGCCCCCCGCCGCTGCAGGGGGCGAATGGACGGAAGCCTCACAGGCGCTTGTGCCGCAAAACATGCCCCGGCGCAAGGCCGGGTTGCGCCGCCGTGCGGCGTGTTGTACGCTTGGCGGCATGAATCAAGCGCCACGCTCCCGCATCGCCGTCATCTCCGACGTGCACGGCAACCTGGAGGCCCTGAAGGCCGTCTTGGCCGACATCGACGCTTCGGCGTCCGGCAAGGACCAGGGAGTCCCGCGCATCTTGAACCTGGGCGACATGGTGGGCTACGGGCCGGAGCCCGACGCCTGCGTGAAGCTGCTTGCCGCGCGGGGGGCCGAAAGCGTGTTGGGCAACCACGAGCACGGCCTGCTGGAAGCCCAGGCCCGCAGCTGGTTCAATCCGCAAGCGCGCAAGGCTCTGGACCGCACGCGCGCGCTTCTGTCCGAGGAAGCGCTCATGAGCTTCCGCACCCTGCCGCGTACGCGGGAGGCTGAAGGCGCGCTGTTCGTGCACGGCTGCCCGCCGGGGCTGGTGTCGAAGTATCTGTACGAGTTGGACGACGAGGCCCTGCGCGAGGCCTTTGGCCTGTATCCCCACCGCCTGTGCTTCGTGGGCCACACGCACGAGCTGCAGCGGGTGAGCCTGCAGCCCGGCGGCCGGATCGAGCGCAAGGCCCTGGGCAAGGGCGTCATGGAGCTGGACCCCGCCGCCCGGCACATCATCAACGCCGGGGCCGTGGGCCAGCCGCGCGATGGCGGCAACAAGGCCAAGTATCTGCTTTGGGAGCCCGCCGCGCCCGGCGCGCCCGACCGCATCGAGGTGCGCCGCGTGGCCTACGACATCGCCAAGACCGCCGCGGCCATCATCGAGAAGGGGCTGCCCGCGGTCTACGCCGACCGGCTCTGGTAGCCGGAAAACAGCGGAAAGCGCACCGCGGCCACAGCGCCGCCCAGCGGGCCGTCGCCCAGCTCCATGCAGCCCTCCAACTGCTCCGCAGCCGCCTTCAGGCATTGCAGCCCGAAGCAGCGGCGGCAAAGCTCCTGCACCTCTCCGCAAAAGCCTCGGCCGTTGTCGGACACCCGGAGCACGGCCTGGCCGTCCTCCTCCGTGAGCGACACGCGGACCGTTGCGCCGTCCCCGTTCCCGCCGCCGTTCCAATGGGGGGGGAAGGCGTGGCGGATGGCGTTGGTGAGGGCCTCGGCCAGGAAGATGCCGCAGGGAATAACCTGTCCGGGCAAAAGGGGCAGGGGCTCCACGTCCAGCTCCAGGGCGAGCGGGGCCTGGGGCGGCGGGGGAGACTGGGCCTGGAACAGCGCCTCGGCCAGGCGTTCCACATGGGCCTTGGCGTCCACCATGCTCTCCGGCCCGCCGAAGAGCATGGCCTCGTGCGCGCGGGCCAGGGCCAGCACGCGGGCGCCCGCATCGGCCAGGGCGTGCCGGGCCTTGGCGTCCGTGGCCTGAATCTCCTGGATGCGCAACATGCTGTGCAGCAGCGAAAAGCTGTTCTTGATGCGGTGGTGGGCCTCGCGCAGGCGGAAGGGGGCGGCGGGGTCGTTGTGCACGCGCAGGGCCAGGGCCATTTCTATGGCCGCGCGCACCTGGGTGTTCTGGCAGGGCTTGATCAGGTACGCGGCGGGCAGGGCGCGGCGGGCGCGGCGCAGGAACTGCTCCTCCCCGTGGGCCGAAAGCAGCACCACCGGGATGTTGAGCTCGCGCTGTATGGCCGCGCAGGCGTCCAGCCCGTCGGACGGGGCGTCCATGTCGGGATCCCCGGCGCCGCCGGGCATGACGATGTCCATGAGCACGAGATCGGGCCGGAGGGTCCTGGCCATGTCCACCGCCTGGCTTGCCGTTGCGGCCACCCCGGCCAGGGCGTAGCCCTCGGACTCCAGCAGCTCGCCGATCTGCATGGCGATGATGGTCTCGTCGTCGGCCACCAGGATGCGCGGGCGGCTGCGGGACGTGTCGATGACGCTCATGGTCCTCCCTTGCGCGGGCCTGCCGGGCCGCGCCGACGGAGTTGCTGCGGGTGGCGCGCCGCCTCCGCCTGCCGCATAGGCCCTAGCCGAGCGGCACGGGCCGCCCGGCCAGGCGCTCGGCCAGGCGCATGGTCAGAAGCGCGCCGTCCAAATCCTGCGAGGGCGGGGCCAGACGGCCCGTGCGCACCATGTCCGCAAAGGCGGCCAGCTGTCCGGCGAAGCCCGCCTTGAGGCCCTTTTCCGCGGCGTCGGGCGTGATGTCCCGCACCGTTCCATCGGCAAAAATCGCGCGGCCGGTTTCCAGCGGCCGGAACTCCACGCTCACGCCCTCTCCCTTGAGCACCACGCCCCAGCCGCCCGGCGAGTGCCAGTTGGCCGCGTAGGATCCCAGGGTTCCTCCGGGGAAGCGCAGGCAGGCCGCGAACTGGTCGCCCAGGGGCTCGCGCAGGCTGGCGGAGAAGGCGCAGACCTCCTCGGGTTCGCCCCCGAAGTGGCGCAACAGGTCGATGGTGTGCGTGGCGTTGGCGAAAATCCAGGCCCGCAGCACCTCCTCGCTGAAGCGTCCCGAGGAGCGGGCCAGGGCCATGCGCTCGCTGCCCTCCACATGCACGGCCAAAAGCCGTCCGCGTTCGCGGAGGATTTCCAGCCCCTTGGCGAACACCGAGTAGTGGCGGCGGTTGAAGCCCACCATGCCGGGCACGCCCGCCCGACGCGCGGCCAGGGCCACTGCTTCGGCCTCGGCCACGCACAGGCCCACGGGTTTTTCCAGAAACAGCGGCAGGCGCAGGCCCAGGCAGTCCAGGGCCACCTGGGCCACGGCCTGGGGCGAGACCAGGATCATGAGGGCGTCCGGCCGGGCCGCCTGCGCCAGTTCGGCGGGGCTGTCGGCCACCAGCGGCACGCCGAATTCATCGGCCAGGACTTGTGCCTTGTCCCGCGTGCGCGAGGCGATTCCCACGGCCGCAACGCCGGGATTTTGGGCAATGGCGAGCAGATGCTGCCGGGCGATGAGCCCGGCGCCGATCAGGCCGACGCGGAGGGTTTTTTGGGGGGCGGGCATGGGGGATTCTCGCCTTCTCAGGTTATGGGCACGTCAAGGGCGAGCCCTGCGCCGGAAAGGGGCAGGGCCACGCGCGCGCCGCGGTTTTGCGAGGACAGGTGCGCGCCCAGCACCACATCCACGGACTCCACGCCCGCCGCCACCGTGGGCTGGGCAAAGGGGCCCACGAGATCGGCCAGGCAGTCGCGGGTGGCCTGCACGATGTCCAGCGCCGGGCCGTGGTCCAGGGGCACGGGCTCTGGCAGCACCAGCCGGGTCTTGACCACGCCGCGCTGGTCGGCCGGGCGGGCCTTGGCCCTGGCCGCTCCGGCCGGGGGCGGGTCGTAGTCGTCGGTCTCGGCCACGCCCTCGGTGCCCACCACCATGCAGCGCGAGGCCCTGGGCACGTCCTCCGAGAGTTCGAAATCGCCCGTGAAGCGCCAGCCGTCCGCGCACTCGAAGCCCACGCTCACTTGGCCGCCGGGATCGAAGAACTGCGGCCCGCGCACGTTGGGCGCGGGGTTCTCCGTCAGCTCCGCGCTCACCCACACCGGGCGCGCGTCAAAGAGCCAGGCCGCGTAGTCGAAATAGTGCAGGCCCACGCAGCCCACGCCGCCGCCGCCCACCACGGACCAGAAGCGCCTGGGGCGGCCCACCAGCCCGGCGCGCAGGGCGTTCCGGAACAGCAGGCAGCGCGTGAGGAAGCGGCGGCAAAGGTTTACGGCCAGGCGCGTGCCCGCGGCCTCGCAGGCGGCGGCCATTTCCCGCGCCGCGGCCCCGCTGGTGCTCATGGGCTTTTCGCACAGCACAAAGGGAATTTTGGCCTCTGCCGCGGCCAGCACGATGTCGCGGTGGCTGGGGCCGTTGGTGGCCACGCACAGCAGGTCCACCCCCCCGGCGGCGAGAGCCTCGCGCCAGTGGGCATGGGCGGCAGGGGCGGCGAAACCGGCCTGCGCGCGCGCGGCGGCGAATTCCTGCGCGGCCGCGATGTTCATGTCGCACACGGCCGTGGTGCGCACGCCCAGGTCCGCAAGGCCGTCCAGGGCGGCCACATGCCGCCTGCCCATGCCGCCCAGTCCGATGACGGCGGCGCGAATGTCCTTCATGGTTCC
Organism: Humidesulfovibrio mexicanus; assembly: GCF_900188225.1. Classification (NCBI taxonomy): domain Bacteria; kingdom Pseudomonadati; phylum Thermodesulfobacteriota; class Desulfovibrionia; order Desulfovibrionales; family Desulfovibrionaceae; genus Humidesulfovibrio; species Humidesulfovibrio mexicanus. The sequence goes on from NZ_FZOC01000008.1 coordinate 167,055, forward strand.
TCCGCTTCAGGCCAGGCGTCCGGCCTTGCGCAGCATCAGTTCGCAAATCTCGAAATCCAGCAGGCTGTCCACGTCCAGGGAGCGCTCGCGCGGCATCAGGTAGGCGCGCGTCTCCGGGGTCAGGTAGCTTCTGGTCCTGGCCAGCCAGGCGCAGTCGGCCACGTACACGGCCCCGTTGGGCGTCACCACCTGGGGCAGGTCCTGCCTGCGGGTGTGGAAGCGCTCCTGGGGAATCACCGGGGCCATGCGCTTGCCCGCGTCCATGGTGAACATGTAGTAGGGGCTCTTTTCGGCCTCGCTGACGCTGATCATGCAGGGGCCCGCCTCGTCCAGGCAGGCGGCGATGCAGCCGTCGATGTCCTCCACCGTGCGCAGGGGCGAGGTGGGCTGGAGCAGCACCACGTAATCGAAGGCCTCCGGCCCGAGGGCTGCCACCGCGTGCAGCACCGGGTCCACGCCGGGGGTGTCGTCCTGGGCCAGCTCCGCCGGGCGCACGAAGGGGGTTTCGGCTCCGTGGGCGCGCGCCACGGCCAGAATGCCCTCGTCGTCCGAGGACACGATGAGCCGGTCGATGAAGGCCGAGCGCCTGCCCTCGCGGATGCTCCAGGCGATGAGCGGCAGGCCGCCGAGGTCGCGGATGTTCTTGCCCGGCAGGCCCTTGCTGCCGCCACGGGCGTTGATGGTGGCCAGGATGCGCCTGCCCTTGTACATGATGCGACCTCCGCTGCGCGCCGTGTCGGCACGGACCGTTAGGGTCCGCCGTAAAACTGTGCGGTATCCTAGCCTGTTTGCCCATGGCCCGCAATGCCGCCCGGTCCGCGCCCGTTGCGCAACGATTTCCTTGCGCACGGGCCGCGCTTTCGCTACCGTCTACAGTGTCGCAAACCGGCGTCTTTCCCCTTATGCACTGGAGACGGCCATGCTCAAATTCCTGAACATGCTCCTTGGCAGCGGCAGGCAGCAGGCCGTGTCGCGGGAGGACGGCGCGGCCAAGCGCAAATACGAGTATTTCAAGAGCCTGCTCATCAAGAACAACAGGTCGCTGGAGCTGCTGACCGAGTTCGAGCACCTGCTGTACGAAAACAAGCCCTTCACCATCGAGCAGGTGCTCATCCTCTCCGAGGATCTGATCAGCCTGGTCTACGATCTGGCCGAGGATCTGAACGCGCTTTCCGGAGGCAAGCACCCCGGCCTCTTCGACGCCACCGAGCGTCTTGGCGTGGCCATTCTCAAGGATCTTGCCCACCGCAGGCGCATCAAGAAGGGCGAGCTTATTTTGCCCATGCGCGCGCTTTCCGCCGAACTGGCCGACGAGGTTGGCGGCAAGGCGGCAAACCTGGGCGAGGTGGCCAACCGCGCCGGACTGCCCACGCCGCGCGGCTTCGCCGTTTCGGCCTACGCCTGCCAGCATTTTCTGCGAACCACGGGGCTTTCCGAGCGCATCGGGCGGCGGATGCGGCGCATCGACGTGAAAGACACCGGCGAGCTTATGGCCGTATGCGAGGAAGTGCAGGCCATGATCCTTGCCGCGCCCCTGCCCGAAGAACTCTCCATCGGCATGGCCGCCTGCATGGACGAACTGGCCGGGCTTTTCGGTCCGGACGTGCGCGTCTCCGTGCGCTCCAGCGCCACCTGCGAGGACTCCGAGGCCTCCTTCGCCGGGCAGCACGCCACCGTGCTCAACGTCAGCGCGCACAACGTGGGCCAGGCCTGGAAGGAGGTGGTGGCCAGCACCTTCAGCCCGCGCGCGGTGTATTATCGCCGCAGCATGGGCTATTCCGACGACGATGTGGTCATGGCGGTGCTGTGCGTCACCATGGTCGACGCGCGCGCAAGCGGGGTCATGTACACGGGCGATCCCACGGCGGCGGGCGTCCCGGGCCAGGGCGCGGACGACATCCTCGTCAGCGCGGCCTGGGGCCTGGGCGTAAGCGTGGTGGACGGCAGCGCCGGAGCCGATTTCTACGCGGTGCGACGCAAGGATTCGTCAATCGTGCGGCGCGATGTGGCCGTGAAGCTCCGCCGTCTGCGCCTGCGCGCCGACGACGGCATCCGCGAGGAGGAGGTGCCCGAGGGACTGCGCCGCGCCCCCTGCCTGGACGAGACCAGAATCCGCCAGTTGGCGGCCTATGGCGTTCGCCTGGAGGAACACTACGGCCAGCCGCTGGACATCGAGTGGGCCCAGGACCAGGGCGGACGCCTGTTCATCCTGCAGGCCAGGCCCCTGGGCATGGGCCACGGGCAGGAGGAAGGCTGCTCCCCAGCGGCCCAGCCCGAGCCCGTCCATGGCCGGGAGGTCCTCCTTCGCGGGGGCGCAATGGCCTCTCCCGGCAGCGCCGCCGGCCCGGTCTATGTTCTGGACAGCGACCACAACCTGCCCGCCGTGCCCCAAGGCGCCATCCTGGTGGCCCGGAAGACCTCGCCCGCCTATGTGCCGGTTCTGGGCCGCATCCGCGGCATCATCACCGAGGTGGGCAGCGTCACCGGGCACATGGCCTCCGTGGCGCGGGAGTTCGGCGTGCCGACCCTGGTGGGGCTGGAGAACGCCTCCCGGGCCATCGCCCACGGCGAGACCATCACCCTCGACGCCACGAGCGGCATTGTCTACCGGGGCGTGGTGCCGGAGCTTGTCCGCGACAGGCCCTGCGTGAACCTCATGCGCGGCAGCCCGGTGTACAAGGCCGCGCAGGAGGCCTTGAGGCGCATGGCCCCGCTGAACCTCATCGACCCCAAGGCGCTTAATTTCTCGCCCGAGGGCTGCCGAACCCTGCACGACATCATCCGTTTCGCCCACGAAATGGGGATGCGCGAGATGTTCAACATCGGCGACGGGCTGGATGACGCGGAAGGCGCCGTGCGCCTGCGCGCGGGCGTGCCCCTGAACATCCTGGTGGTGGACCTGGGCGGCGGGCTCACGCCAACGGCCCCGAAAAAGGTTGTGGAGCTGGAGCATGTGAAGAGCGCGCCCTTCCAGGGCCTGCTGCACGGCATGACCGACCCCCGCGTGCGCTGGCTGGGGGGCGTTGGAGTGAGCCTTGGCGGTTTCGCCAGCATCGTGGCCGAGTCCATCCTTTCCGACCCCAACGCCGACGGGACCATGGGCGGCCCCAGCTACGCCGTGGTCAGCGACCACTATGTGAACTTCAACACTCGGCTGGGCTATCACTTCGCCGTGGTGGACAGCTACTGCGGCCCCGGCATCAACGACAACTACGTCGTGTTCTCCTTCAAGGGCGGCGCGGCGGACATCGCCCGGCGTTCGCGCCGGGCCAGGCTCATCGCCCAGATCCTGAAGCGCCTGGAGTTCAAGACCGAGATCAAGGGCGACATGGTGCGCGGCGAGGTGCGGAAATATTCGCAGACCGACCTGAAGCAGAAGCTGGACATGGTGGGGCGGCTCCTGGGCGCGGTGCGCCTGCTGGACATGCTGCTCTCCGACGATGGGCAGATTGACTGGTACGTGGAGGAGTTTTTCAAAGGCAACTACGCCTTCGAGCGCGGCGCGGACGACGGCGGCCAGCCGCCGCCACCTGTGGACGGGCAGACGCCGCCTTCTGGCGGGGCTCTGCCGTAGGACGGGCGCAAGGTCTCGCGGGGACAGAGAAAAGTTTCCCGCGGCCATTGCGCGCGCGCCGCGTTTCGCGCTAACGTTCCGGTGCGCCAGTCCGCCGGAACCCTGGCGCGCAAGGAGTGTCCATGGAGAGCTGCCGGACACGATCAGGCATCGCGGCCTTCGTTTTCGCCATCCTTCTGGTGGCCTTCAACTGGCCCATGATGAGCATTCCTCCCCGTGGGGGGCTGCTGTTCTGGCTGTTCGGGGCCTGGGTGCTTGGCATTGGGCTGCTGGCCCTGGCGGCGCGCTGCGCCGACCCGGACAGGAGGCCCCGGACGCCTGTCGAGCCCGGCGCCGCGACCGGCGAATCCTGCACGGGCGACGAGCGGGCGGGCGGCGGCGATGTTTAGCCCGTTTCTGGTGCTGGGCGTTCTGGCCGGGTACATGGGCCTTATGCTGCTGCTGGCCAAGTGGGCCGAGCGCAGCGCCGAGGCCGGGCGGTCCATCACCAACCGTCCGCTGGTCTACGCCCTTTCCCTGGCCACCTATTGCACCAGCTGGACCTACTACGGCTCCGTGGGCAAGGCGGTGGTCTCCGGTCCGCTGTTCTTGACCATCTACATCGGCCCCACCATTTGCGCGGCCCTGTGGTGGGTGCTTGTGCGCAAGCTCACGCGGATCAAGACCAGCTTCCACGTCACCAGCATAGCGGACCTGCTGGCCGCGCGCTACGGCAAGTCGCACCGGGTCGCCGCCCTGGCCACGGCAGTGGCCTTCGTGGGCTCCGTGCCGTATGTGGCGCTGCAGATCAAGAGCGTCACCTCCACCTTTTCCATGCTGGCCGGTGACGAGGCCGAGCTGCTTGGTGTTGTCGGCCCGCTGGTGGTGACGGTGATGATCGTTTACGCCATCGTGCTTGGCGTGCGCCGCATCGACCCCACCGACCGCCACCCCGGCATGGTGGCCACGGTGACGGCCGAGGCGGTGCTGAAGCTTGCGGCCATGCTGGCCGTGGGGGCGTTCGCCGTGTGGCTGCTTTTGCAGGAGGCGGGCGGCCCGGCCTCCGGCCTGACGCCGGAGCGGCTGGAGGACATTTTGCGCCTGCGCCGGGAGGAAGGCGGGGCCTATGTCCTGTGGGCCGGGTACCTGGTCTTGTCCCTTTCGGCCATTGTGTTTCTGCCGCACCAGTTCCACCTGGCCGTGGTGGAGAACGCCGACGAACGGCACATCCTCACGGCCTCCTGGGTGTTTCCCCTGTATCTCTTGTGCATCAACCTGGCGGTAGTGCCGGTAGCCATGGCCGGCCTGGACACGGGGCTTTCCCCGGCCAGGGCCGACACCTTCGTGCTGGGACTGCCGCTGGCCCAGGGCAACGCCGCCTTGGCCCTGCTGGTGTTCCTGGGCGGCTTCGCCGCGGCCATGAGCATGGTCATGGTCTCCTCGGTGACCAACGCGGTGATGCTGACCAACCACGTGCTTTTGCCGGTCATCAGCAAGGTGCCCGCCCTGGCCGGGCTCAAGCGCCGCCTGCTCCAGTGCCGCTGGGCCTGCGTGGCCGTGCTGGTGCTGACCGCCTACTGGTTCGAGCGGGCCATCGGCGATTCCTACATCCTGGTGAACATCGGCATCATCGCCTTCGGGGCGGTGCTGCAGTTCGCCCCGGCCGTGCTGGGCGGCATTTTCTGGCGTTCCGGAACCAGGTCCGGCGCCCTGGCCGGACTTTCCGGCGGGTTTTTGCTGTGGATGCACACCATGCTGCTGCCCGCCTTGTCCAAGGGCGGGCATGTGTGGTCCGGCCCGGTCAGCGAGGGGCTTTTCGGCCTTTCCTTCCTGCGCTCGGAATCGCTCTTCGGCATGACCGCCCTGGACCCCGTGGCCCACAGCGTGTTCTGGACCCTTTTGTTCAACACGGGCCTCTACGTGCTGGTGTCGCTGAACACGCGGCAATCGCAGGAGGAGATCGCGGTGCTGCCGGAGTTCACGGGGCTGCCGGGCCTGGGCGACCGCCGCGTGGGGCCGGGAGCGGAGGATGAGGCGGACCTGTCCGAAAAACGCGCCCTCATGGAGCGGCCCCTGCGCGAGTATCTGCCGCGCGACGAGTCCCGCGCCCTCATCGACGAGTGCCTGCAGTCCCAGAAGCTTGCCGGGAGGACCCGCATTTCGCTGACGGCCCTGGCAGCCCTGTACGGCGAGGTGGAGCGCGCCTTTTCCGGCGTGGTGGGCGCGGCCGCTGCGCACAAGGCCCTTTCGCAGGCGGGCGTGTTCACGGCCGAGGAAACCGGGGCCTTGAGCGATGTCTATGGCGGAATGCTGGCGCGGCTGCGCATTTCCCCGGACGAAATGGCCCGGCGCATCGACTACCACATCGAGCGCGAGCACCTGCTGACCCGCCACGCAGCGGAGCTGAAGGAGACCCTGCGCCTGCGGGACCAGGAGATTGTGGAGCGCAAGCGCGTGGAGGACGCCCTGCGCCTGGCGGAGGAGAACTATCGCGGCATCTTCATGAGCGCGCCGGAAGGCATTTTCCAGACCACGCTGAAGGGCCGCATCCTCTCCGCAAACCCGGCCATGGCGCGCATTCTGGGGTACGAATCCCCCCAGGAGCTTATGGAGCTGGTGGGCAGCCTGGGAGACCAGGTGTACGCCTTTCCCCTGGCGCGCGAGCGGGTGCTGCGCACCCTGGAGGACAAGGGCGTTCTGGACGGCATGGAGCTGGCCATGCGCAAGAAGGACGGCAGCCTCATCTGGTGCTCCATCATCGCCCGCGCCACGCGCGACGAAACGGGCCGGGTGGTGCGCATAGATGGCCTGCTGTCCGACGTGACCGAGAAGAAGCGCGCCCTGGAGGAACTGCGCGAGAGCGAGGCGCGCATCCGCGCACTGTTCGACGCCACCTCGGATTCGGTGATCCTCATGGACCCGGAGGGGGTGGTGCTGGCCATAAACGCCCACGGCGCCAGGCGGCGCGGGCTTATGCCCGAGGACATGATCGGCCGGTACATCTACGACCACCTGCCGCCGAACGCCGCGGAGATACGCCGCCTGCAGGTGCGCGAGGCCCTGCGCACGAAAAGCCCGCGCACCTTTGAGGAGGATCGCCAGGGCTTCTTCTATTCCATCACCATCTACCCCATTCTGGACGAGGGCGGAAACGTGCGCCAGCTGGCCAGCTTCTCGCGGGACATCACCGCCCAGCGCGAGAGCGAGGCCACCATTCTGCGCATGAACGAGAGCCTGGAGGAGCGCGTGCGCGAGCGCACCCGGCAGTTGGAGGCCGCGAACGCCGAGCTGACCAGCGCGCTGGAGCAGCTGACCCGTGCGCACAAGCAGTTGGTGGAGTCGGAAAAGATGGCCTCCCTTGGCGGGCTTGTGGCCGGAGTGGCCCACGAAATCAACACCCCGGTGGGCGTGGGCGTTACCGCGGCCTCGCATCTGGAGGCCCGCACCCAGGGACTGCTGGCCGAGTACCGGTCCGGGGGGCTCAAGCGCGCAAGCCTGGAAGAGTATCTCGGCGTGTGCGACGAATCCACGCGCATGATCCTCTCCAACCTCCGGCGCGCGGCGGAGCTCATCAGGAGCTTCAAGCAGGTGGCGGTGGACCGCTCCACCGAGGAGCGCCGCTCCTTCAAGCTGCGGGCCTACCTGGACGAGGTGCTGCTGTCCCTTCGTCCGCATCTCAAGAAGACCGAGCACGAGGTGGTGCTCATCTGCGACCCGGAACTCACGCTCGATTCCTACCCCGGCGCGCTTTCGCAGGTCGTCACCAACCTGGTGATGAATTCCCTGGTGCACGCCTTCGAGCCCGGCGTGGCCGGGCGCATCACCATCACCGCCCTGGAAAAGGGGCGATACGTATTGCTGATATACGCTGATGACGGCGCCGGGATCGCCCCGGAGCACCTGGACAAGATATTCGAGCCATTCTATACCACGCGTAGAGGCAAGGGAGGAACCGGCCTTGGCCTGCACATCCTCTACAACCTGGTGACGCAGAAGCTGGGCGGGGAAGTGCGCTGCGAGAGCCAGCCCGGCCGGGGCGCCACCTTCACACTCACGCTGCCCCAGGGCGGACCGGATCCCACATGACCGACGACAAGGACGAACTGCTCTTCCTCGGCGACGACGAGGCCGAACACAAGCTCCAGGACACCCCCGTCGCCTGGAAGCTGCTCATCGTGGACGACGAGGCCGAGGTGCACAACGTCACCCGACTGGTGCTCTCCGGCTTCCGCTACAAGGGGCGCGGGCTTGAGTTCCTGAGCGCCTACACCGGGGCCGAGGCCAGGGCCATGCTGGCCGCCCACCCGGACATCGCCGTCATCCTGCTTGACGTGGTCATGGAGGAGAACGACACCGGGCTCAAGCTCGTCAAGTACATCCGCGAGGAGTTGGAGAACCGCTTCGTGCGCATCATCCTGCGCACGGGCCAGCCCGGCCAGGCCCCGGAAGAGCGCGTCATCGTCGAATACGACATCAACGACTACAAGGAAAAGACCGAGCTCACCGCGCAGAAGCTCCTCACCACCATCGTCTCCGCCCTGCGCACCAGCAGCGACATCGCCACCATCGAGGCCAACCGCCTGGGCCTGGAAAAGATCATCGAGGCCAGCGAGAACATCTTCGAGCTGCAATCCTTGGAAAAGTTCTCCACCGGCGTGCTTGCGCAGCTCATTTCCATCCTGGAGCTGAACAGGAACGCCCTGGTTTGCCAAGCCTCGGGCTTCGCCGCGGTGAACAACAAGGGGCATTTCAGCATTCTGGCCGGCACCGGCGAATTCCAGCCCCACGTGCGCAAGAACGTGGAGGACGTGGTGCCCCCGGAAGTCTACGCGCATTTCGAGCAGGCGGTGAAAAACCGCACCAGCCTCTTCTTCGACGGCAAGCGCTACATCGGCTACTTCCGCAGCCAGAACGACTCCGAGAGCGTCATCTACCTGGAAGGCGGCAAGGAACTCACCGAGCTTGACCTGCAACTGGTGGAAATCTTCTTCGCCAACGTGTCCATCGCCTTCGACAATCTGCACCTGAACAAGGAAGTGGAAGACACCCAGCGCGAAATCGTGCTCACCCTGGGCGAAACCATCGAATGGCGTTCCCAGGAAACCGGCAACCATGTGCGCCGCGTGGCCGAGTACATGTACATGCTGGCCAAGCGCTACGGTCTGCCGGAAACCGAGTGCACCTTGCTGCGGCTGGCCGCGCCCATGCACGACGTGGGCAAGCTGGGCATTCCGGATGTGATTCTGAACAAGCCCGGCGAACTCACCGTTGAAGAAATGGCCGTCATCCGCACGCATCCCACCATCGGGCACGAGATCCTGAAAGCCTCGCACCGGGAACTGCTCAAGACCGCGGCCGTCATCTGCCTGCAGCACCACGAGCGCTACGACGGCACCGGCTATCCCACCGGCCTCAAGGGCCAGGACATCCACATCTACGGCCGGCTTGCCGCCGTGGCCGACGTGTTCGACGCCCTCATGAGCGACCGCATCTACCGTCCGGCTTGGCCGCTGGAACAGGTCGTCGCCCACTTCAAGGCCGAACGCGGCCGCCACTTCGACCCCGCCATCGTAGACATCCTCCTGGCCAACTTGGAAGAATTCCTCAAATTGCGCGAACTCTACAAGGGCTAGCTGTTCCCTTCGGGGACGTTTTGCCTGGTGCGAGATGCACAGCGCTGTGCCTGTTTCATGCTCCGCAGGCCAGGGGCTGCGCGCCCCTGGACCCGCGTGGATGGGGAAAGGGGTGGCGCTTCCCTCGCCTTCCCCTTATCCGGGGTTTCAAGGGGCCGGAGAGGCCCCTTGGCCGCCGGAGGCATAACAGGCACAACGCTGTGCCTGTTTCGTGCTCCGCAGGCCAGGGGCTGCGCGCCCCTGGACCCGCGTTGATGCGCGTCGTTAAAAATGCGGGCGAGAATCGCGATAATTGACCCTCGCCCGCCGTTGCACATACTGCAATGCCGTTTCAGAAATCAACCTTATTCATCACCCACCGGAAAGGCCACAGGGCCGCTGCGCAGGAGCCCCTCCCGCTCAGCGGCCCTATCCCGAGTCACCCGAAACCCCTCCGGCGCAGGGCCAATGGGTATCAGGTCCGGCCGGTAGACTGGGAGCCGCCCAACGGAGGGCTCCCAGGTCGCCAGGGCCTGGTCCTGGGGCACGGAGACGATGAGCCCCGCGTCCAGGTCGTCCAGGGCTTTGGCGATGAGCCGCAGTCCCAGGGGGAACAACTCTCGCCGCCATAGCCCGCTTGGCGTGTCACCGGGCCTGGTGAAGCACCAGCCCTGGGCGGCGATAGGCCCGCCATCGACCACATCGGTGAGCCAGTACACCGAGCCCCCGGCCACCTTGTCTCCCATTCGGAGAGTCCAGTAGACGGCGTCTCGGCCACGGTGCAGCGGCAAGAGCGACGGGTGGTAGCCCATGGCCCCGAGCCGGGTCTTGCCGCGAGTGGCCGCGCCGATGAAGTCGTGGCTGTGCGCGCACAGGATGAGGTCCACCCCGCCCGGCATGGTGGCAGCTGAGAGGGTCCCAGACCGGAGCAGCGGCAAACCCAGCCGGGCCGCAAGCGTCCAGAGCCGGTCCGGGCGGCCATCGCTTGTTTCCGGCGGGCAGGAGACAGCGGCCACGCCATGCCCACGCGCCAGCAGCAGCTCCAACACCGCCGCGCCGAAGGCTTTCTGTCCTGAGAGCAGCACGTTCATGCTTCGGCCTCCCCCAGATAGCGGAAGCCCTGAACGGCGCGAAAGTGCCCGCCAAAGCCTGATCCTGCGTTTGTGTACCCGTACCGCACCGCCGATTTCCGCAGATTTTCGATACACCGGGCCTTGCTCTCGCCCACGAGGTTGCCGCTCACCTGGGTCCAGCCGCGACGCACGCGCAGGGCGGCGGCAAGGCCAGGGTGCGAGGTGTGAAAGAGCGTGGGCATGGGCTTGCCGTAGCGGTTCTCCCCGGCTCGCCACATGGCGCACACGGCCTCAAGGAAACGCAGCCCCACCCCGGCCCCCTGCCACTCCGGCATGACCACCAGGCGGCAGGCCCGCGCCTCGCGCAGGCCCGGTCGGGTGGACACGGCCACGTGGGCAACGGGCGTTTCGCCCACAAAACCCACGTAGCACGTGGCCGCGATCATGTGCGGCAGCTTCAGGTAATGATGCGGCTCAAAAAGCGGCCAGTAGCGCCAGTCGGTCTGGAACACATCAAGCTCGATGCCGGGGCGTTGAACCCCCCTCCCAGATCGCAACTCCCACGTGGCCGTGTCGAACACCCAATCCGGCGCAAGCCAGGGGATGATGTCATAGTGGCAGGAGAGGAGCAGGGCCTGGCCGCCGGTCTTGCGCCACGCCTTGCTGAAGGCGTGAGCCCCGACGCGGGCTATCTGCCGGTCGACCACGCTGGTGAACTCGTCGATGACCACCCGGCCCGGCGCATCGGCCACGATTCTGGCCAGGTCGGCCCGGAAGCGCTCCCCGGTGGAGAGCGCGGAATACGGGCGCAGCCAAGCCGGGACAGAGCCAAGGCCCACCGAGGCGAGGGCCGAAGTTACTTCCCGCCAGTCGCCATTCAGGGCGATAACGTCGATGATCGGCTTGTCGTTGGGCCAATGTGCGGGCTGCCCGGCCTCGCCGCCCCAGGCCGCTTGGCCGAGGCTGCTTTTGCCAGAGCCGGACGGTCCAACAATGAGCCCCAGCTTCCAGCCCGCATCTTCAAGCGGGAGGTCGGCCTCCAGGCTCACGCGGCTGCCCGTGTCCACATTGTACAGCGACTTGACCAGCGCCGCCCGGTAGCTACTGAAGTCTGGGCATTCATGCGTGACGGCGAGCCTCATACGCGCACCGCCTTCAACTTATAGCCCTGGGCGGCCAGGCGCTCAAAGACATGCTTATGCTCGGCCTCATCGCGGCAAATGACGACAACGCCGAACTGTTCCTTGTACCTGAACGCGTTATGACCGGGTGCGCCCGCCGGAAGGGGGGGCAGCTTTTTGGGTTCGGCCATGGGGAGCCTCCTTGTTCGAGGCTCCCTGGCCTTCAGTGTCGGGGATCTTGTCCCTCACATGATTGATCGCCCCGCATCTGGGGCACTTGATGGCGAGGTCCAACGCCTCGCCCTTGGCCAGCAACCTGTTACACTTGCCGCATCTAATCTCCTGCATCTTGCGCCTTTACGTGTTGCGCCTCCGCCTGCTAGTCCTCCGGCACCCGTGCGCACGGGCCGGAGAGCGGCTTCGGCCGTGGTCCGGCGTTACCTCGCCGGGCCAGTGGGGGAGCCGCAATCTCCCCCGCCTCTCCACTCTCTTGGGCGCGGGGCGGCCGCTTGGTCGCCCCGCCTCAAAGCCCCAATATCTCCAGCAGCACGGTGGCCGGGCCGTCGCCAGGGTTGCCCTGGGCGTCCATGACGGCGGCCTCGGCCTGGGCGGCTGCGTACAGACGCTCCGCGTGGCCGATGCTGATCGCGGCCGCGTCAAGATAATCCGGCGCTGACGGCCAGGGGTCCGGCTCCGGCGGCGCGGTGCAGCCCTCCGGCGTCCACAGCCAGCCGGGCGCAACGTCGTCCCCAACCTCCACCACAAGGGCGCACTCGTTTGTGCCCAGTTCCGGC